>NZ_JAUZVL010000014.1:0-103448 GCF_031844545.1 Arthrobacter sp. AB6 | reverse complement strand
AACCGGCAGGGGTCCTTTTCGCTGTCAGAAGGCTAGGCCTTCTTCTTCTTTTCCGGCCATGGGCCGAGCTTTTCCTTGTTGCTGGCTGCTTCGCCAACACGGGTGGAATCGGCGAGGTCGCCCACCTTGTGCACCTTCAGCGAGTTGGTGGAGCCGGCCTTTCCGGGAGGCGAACCGGCGGCAATAACCACCAGGTCGCCGTCGTCAACGAGGCCCATCTCCAGCAGGCTGCGGTCCACCTGCGCGGTCATCTCGTCCGTGTGGTCCACCATCTGCACCAGCACCGGCTGGATGCCCCAGGTCAGTGCCAGCTGGTTCCAGACCTGCTCCACCGGGGTGAAGGCGAAGACCGGCTTGATCGGGCGCAGGCGGGACAGGCGGCGCGCCGAGTCACCCGACTGGGTGAACGCACAGATGTACTTGGCATCCAGCTGGTCGGCGATTTCGACGGCGGCACGGGTGATGGCGCCGCCGCGGGTCTTGGGCTTTGTGCCCAGCGGCGGGACGCGCTCCAGGCCGTGGACCTCGGTGGACTCGATGATCCGGGCCATGACCTTGACGGTTTCGATCGGGTACTTGCCCACGCTGGTCTCGCCGGAGAGCATGACGGCGTCGGCACCGTCCAGCACTGCGTTGGCGCAGTCGGAGGCCTCGGCACGGGTGGGGCGCGGGTTGTCGATCATGGATTCGAGGACCTGGGTGGCCACGATGACCGGCTTGGCCCAGCGGCGGGCCAGCTCAATGGCACGCTTCTGCACGATCGGCACTTCCTCCAGCGGAAGCTCCACACCGAGGTCGCCACGGGCCACCATGATGGCGTCGAACGCGTCGATGATCTCGGGCAGCTGCTCCACAGCCTGCGGCTTTTCGATCTTGGCGATGACCGGCACGCGGCGGCCTTCCTCGTCCATGATCTCGTGCACACGGGTGATGTCGGAAGCGTCCCGGACGAAGGACAACGCCACCAGGTCAACACCGCGGCGCATGGCCCAGCGGAGGTCGTCCTCGTCTTTTTCGCTCAGCGCGGGCACGTTGACGGCCACGCCGGGAAGGTTGATGCCCTTGTTGTTGGACACCATGCCGCCAACGGTCACCTCGGCGACCACCTTGACGTCGTCAACGGCGATGGCACGCAATGCCACCTTGCCGTCGTCGATCAGCAGGGCATCGCCCACGTTGACGTCCTCGGTGAGGCTCTTCAACGTGGTCGAGCAAATTTCCTTGGTGCCGGGAACGTCCTCGGTAGTGATCGTGAAGGTGTCTCCAACAGCCAACAAGTGCGGTCCGTCAACGAATCGGCCCAGGCGGATCTTGGGACCCTGCAGGTCAGCCATGATGGCCACGGCCTTGCCGAGGTCGGCAGCCGCCTTCCGGACGTTCTCGTAGGTGTTGTCATGCACGGAGTAGTCGCCGTGGCTCATGTTCATGCGGGCGACGTCAACGCCGGCTTCCAGCACCGCGAGGGTGTTCTCGTAGCTGGCGATGGCCGGGCCGAACGTAGCCACAATTTTTGCGCGTCTCATATACCTACCCTATTGGTCTCTTGCATTGATAGTTGTCGTGGAGGTGAACCCCCGATGCATGCCTAGAGCACGGCGATGGCGCGGTCCGTGGGGGCCACGGGGGCTGGAAGGATGGTGCTCCCCATCAGGAACTTGTCCACTGCTGCAGCCGCGGCACGGCCTTCGGCGATGGCCCAGACAATGAGGGACTGCCCGCGGCCGGCGTCGCCGGCCACGAAGACGCCCTCGGTGTTGGTCATGTAGTAGCCGTCGCGGGACACGTTGCCGCGGCCGTCGAACTCTGCCTTCACCTGTTCGGTGATGCCGGCGGGCTCGGCGCCGGTGAAGCCGAGCGACAGGAACACCAGGTCCGCGGGGATGATCCGCTCGGTGCCGGCCTTGGGCAGGCGCTTGCCGTCCACGAATTCGGTCTCGGCAACCTTGACGCCGGTCAGCTTGCCGTTTTCGCCCACGAACTCCACGGTGGAGGCAAGGTACGTGCGCTCACCACCTTCCTCGTGGGCGCTGGCAACCTCGAAGAGGTTGGGGAACGTGGGCCACGGCTGGTGGCTGGCACGCTCGACCGGCGGCTGCTTGCCGATGGCGAGGGTGGTCACCGATGCTGCCCCGTGGCGGTGCGCGGTACCCAGGCAGTCCGCCCCGGTGTCGCCGCCGCCGAGGATCACAACATGCTTGCCCTGGGCGTGGATCTGGTTTTCGATCTGCTCCCCCGCCACGGCGCGGTTTGCCGGGACCAGGTAGTCCATGGCGAAGTGCACGCCATCAAGGTCCCGGCCCGGGATGGGAAGGTCGCGCGGCACGGTGGCGCCTGTGCAGATCACCACGGCGTCGTAGCGCCGCCGCAGCTGCTCCCACGTCACGTCGGTGCCCACGGCGACGCCGGTCCGGAAGCGGGTGCCTTCCGCCTTCATCTGTTCGACGCGGCGGTCCACCTGCTCTTTCTCCATCTTGAAGTCAGGGATCCCGTAGCGCAGCAGGCCGCCGATCTTGTCGTCGCGTTCGTACACAGCCACGGTGTGGCCTACGCGTGTCAGCTGCTGCGCCACGGCCAGCCCTGCGGGACCGGAGCCGACGACGGCAACAGTCTTGCCGGTCAACCGTGCGGGAGGCAGCGGCTCCACCCAGCCGTTGTCCCAGGCCTCGTCGATGATGGAGACTTCCACCTGCTTGATGGTGACGGCAGGCTGGTTGATCCCCAGGACGCAGGACGCCTCGCATGGAGCCGGGCACAGGCGGCCGGTGAACTCCGGGAAGTTGTTGGTGGCGTGCAGGCGCTCGATCGCTTCCTCGCCCTTGTCCCGCCACATGAGGTCGTTCCACTCGGGAATGAGGTTGCCGAGCGGGCAGCCCTGGTGGCAGAACGGGACGCCGCAGTCCATGCAGCGGCCGGCCTGCGCCTTCAGCGTGCCCTTTTCCTGCGCCTCGTACACTTCCTTCCAGTCCATGATGCGGACGGGAACGGGACGGCGCGGCTGGGTTTCACGCTGGCGTACTTTCAGAAATCCGCGTGGATCAGCCACCGGTCACCTCCAGGATTCGAGACCATACTTCTTCGCCGTCGGGGTCCAGGCCCTCTTCGATGGCGTCGAGACGGGTTTGCAGCACGGCCGCGTAGTCCCGCGGCAGCACCTTGGTAATGCGGGCAGCGGTGTCATCGAAATTCTCGAGGAGGCGCGCAGCCAGCTGGGAATCAGTTTCTTCAACGTGCTTGACCAGCAGGCCGTGCACGATGTCGCGGTCCTCGGCGTCCAGTTCGCGGAGCTGGAGTTCGCCGGACTGCAGGGCTTCCTTGTTGACCCGGGCGGAGTCCAGGTCCAGCACGTAAGCGGTTCCGCCGGACATACCGGCGCCGAAGTTCCGGCCCGTGCGGCCGATGATCAGCGTCTGGCCGCCGGTCATGTACTCGCAGCCGTGGTCGCCGATGCCTTCCACGACGGCGGTGGCACCTGAATTGCGGACCAGGAAGCGTTCGCCCACCTGGCCCCGCAGGAACATCTCGCCGCTGGTGGCGCCGTAACCAATCACGTTGCCGGCGATGACATTCGTCTCCGCCTTGAACACGTTGGTCCGGTCCGGGCGGACGATGATGCGGCCGCCGGAGAGGCCCTTGCCCACGTAGTCGTTCGAGTCGCCGTACAGCCGCAGGGTGATGCCTGCGGGCAGGAAGGCGCCCAGCGACTGACCTGCGGTGCCGCTGAGGGTGATGTCGATCGTGTCCGTCGCCAGGACATCCGTGCCGAACGTCTTGGTCACGACGTGGCCCAGCATGGTGCCCACAGAGCGGTCGGTGTTGATGACGTCGACGGCGATCTTCACCGGGCTGCGGTCGGTCAGCGCCTCGGTGGCCATGGTGATCAGGCGCTGGTCGAAGTGCTTGTCCAGCTCGTGGTTCTGGCCGGTCAGGTTCCGCAGCGGGGCGTCGTCGTCGAACTCCAGCCCGTGCAGGATGGGGTCCAGGTCCAGGCCGTCAGCCTTCCAGTGGTTGACGGCGTCGCGGGCGTCGAGGACCTCGGCGTGGCCGATGGCCTCCTCAAGGCTGCGGAAGCCCAGCTCCGCCAGGATCTCGCGGACTTCCTCGGCCAGGAACTCGAAGAAGTTGACCACGAACTCCGGCTTGCCGGTGAAGCGGGCACGCAGCTCGGGGTTCTGCGTCGCGACGCCCACCGGACAGGTGTCCAGATGGCAGACGCGCATCATGATGCAGCCTTCAACCACCAGCGGGGCAGTGGCGAAGCCGAACTCCTCGCCGCCCAGCAGCGCCGCGATCACAACGTCGCGGCCGGTCTTGAGCTGGCCGTCCACCTGCACCACCACGCGGTCGCGCAGGCCATTGAGCATCAGGGTCTGCTGGGTCTCGGCCAGGCCGAGCTCCCACGGGACACCGGCATGCTTGAGCGAGTTCAGCGGCGAGGCGCCGGTTCCGCCGTCGTGGCCGGAGACCAGTACGACGTCGGCCTTCGCCTTGGTGACACCGGCGGCAACTGTGCCGATGCCCACCTCGGAGACGAGCTTGACGTGCACCCGGGCAGAGGGGTTGGCGCGCTTGGCGTCATAAATCAGCTGCGCGAGGTCCTCGATCGAGTAGATGTCGTGGTGCGGGGGCGGGGAAATGAGCCCGACGCCGGGGGTCGAGTGGCGGGTGCGGGCCACCCACGGGTAGACCTTCTGCGCCATCAGCTGGCCGCCCTCGCCGGGCTTGGCGCCCTGGGCCATCTTGATCTGGATGTCGTCGGCGTTGGTCAGGTACAGGCTGGTCACGCCGAAACGGCCGGACGCGATCTGCTTGACCGCGGAACGGCGCTTCGGATCGAGCAGGCGGTCCACGTCCTCGCCGCCTTCGCCGGTGTTGGACTTGCCGCCCAGCTGGTTCATGGCGATGGCCAGCGTTTCGTGGGCCTCCTGGGAGATTGAGCCGTAGCTCATGGCACCGGTGGAGAAGCGCTTGACGATGCTGGAGACCGGCTCCACTTCCTCGAGCGGAACGGCGGGGCGCTCGTTCTTGAACTTGAGGAGGCCGCGGAGGGTCATCAGGTTCTGCGACTGGTCGTCCACGCCGCGGGTGTACGCCTTGAAGATGTCGTAGCGGCGCTCACGGGTTGCGTGCTGCAGACGGAAGACGGTCTCCGGGTTGAACAGGTGGGGCTCGCCGTCGCGGCGCCACTGGTATTCGCCGCCGCCCAGCAGCGGGCGGTGGGGCTGTTCGATGCCGCCTTCGGGGTAGGCCATCTGGTGGCGGGCCGAAACTTCGGCGGCGATGACGTCCAGGCCCACGCCGCCAAGCTGCGAGTGGGTGCCGGCGAAGAATTCGTCCACGAGGTCCTGGCCCAAACCAAGCGCCTCGAACGTCTGGGCGCCGGTGTAGGAGGCCACCGTGGAGATGCCCATCTTGGACATGATCTTCAGGACGCCCTTGCCGAGGCCCTTGATCAGGTTGTAGACCCCGTCCTGCGGGGTGACCCCGGTGACGTCGCCGGCCGCGATGAGCTGCTCCACGGATTCCATGGCCAGGTACGGGTTGACGGCGGAAGCGCCGTAGCCAATCAGGACTGCCACATGGTGCGTTTCGCGGACGTCGCCGGCCTCGACCACCAGTGCGGTCTTGGTGCGGTTGGCGCTGCGGAGCAAGTGGTGGTGCACGGCACTGACAAGCAGCAGCGACGGGATGGGCGCCCACTGCGCGTTGGAGTCGCGGTCGGACAGCACTACGTACTGGACGCCGCGGTTGATGGCACCGGACACCTGCTCGCAGATCTCGGTGAGGCGGGCGCGGAGCGCGTTCTCGCCGCCCTCCGGGCGGTAAAGCCCGCGGACCTTCATGGCCACCTTGTCGCCGTCGGCGTTCTCGATGTTGGCGATCTTCGCGAGCTGGTCGTTATTGATCACCGGGAACGGAAGCTGCACCTGCGGCTGGCGCACCTGCTTGGTGTCCAGGAGGTTCCCGTTGGGCCCGATGGCACAGGTCAGCGACGTGACCAGTTCTTCGCGGATGGCGTCCAGCGGCGGGTTGGTCACCTGCGCGAAGGACTGCACGAAGTAGTCGAAGAGCAGGCGCGGGCGCGTGGACAGCACGGCCACCGGGGTGTCCGAGCCCATGGCGCCCAGCGGCTCGGCGCCGGTGCGGGCCATCGGGCCGAGCAGGATCTTCAGTTCCTCGGTGGTGTAGCCGAAGGTGCGCTGGCGGATATTCACCGACGCGGCGGTGTGGACCACGTGCTCGCGCTCGGGAAGGTCGTTGAGGTCGATCAGGTTGTCCTTGACCCACTCCGCCCACGGGTTGGCGGCGGCGACTTCGGCCTTGACCTCTTCGTCGTCAATGATGCGGCCTGCGTCAGTGTCCACCAGGAACATCTTGCCCGGGGAAACGCGGCCCTTCTTAACCACCTTGGAGGGTTCAACGTCGATGACGCCCACCTCAGAGGCGAAGACGATCAGGCCGTCCTCGGTGATCCAGAAGCGGCCAGGGCGAAGGCCGTTGCGGTCCAGGGTGGCGCCCACGAGGTTGCCGTCCGTGAAGGAGACGGCCGCCGGGCCGTCCCACGGCTCCATCAGGAGGGAGTGGTACTCGTAGAACGCACGGCGGGCAGGATCCATGGTGGCGTGGTTTTCCCAGGCCTCGGGGATCATCATCATGATGGAGTGCGTGATGGGGCGGCCGGAGAGCCACAGCAGCTCGGCTACCTCGTCGAAGGACGCGGAGTCCGAGGCACCCGGGGTGCAGATGGGGTACAGCTCTTCCGGCGTCTCGCCCAGCAGCGGGTTGGCGAGCTGGGACTGGCGGGCGCGCATCCAGTTCCGGTTGCCCTTGACGGTGTTGATCTCACCGTTGTGGGCGATGGTGCGGAACGGCTGGGCCAGGGGCCAGGACGGGAAGGTGTTGGTGGAGAAGCGCGAGTGGACGATCGCGAGCTTGGTCTTGAAGCGCTTGTCCGAGAGGTCCGGGTAGAACGGCTCCAGCTGGGCAGTGGTGAGCATGCCCTTGTAGACGATGGTGCGCGAGGACAGCGACGGGAAGTAGACGCCGAACTTGTTCTGGGCGCGCTTGCGGATCCGCCAGGCCCGGGAGTCAAGTTCGTTGCGGTCCAGCTCCTCGCCGGTAGCGGACGCCAGGAACGGCTGGGAGAAGTAGGGCATGCAGGCGCGTGCCATGGCACCCACCAGGTCTGCGACGATAGGCACTTCGCGCCAGCCGAGGACCTTCAGGCCCTCGTCAGCCGCGAGGCCCTCGATGCCGGACTTGGCGGCGTCGGCCTCGCGCTGTTCAGCGGGAAGGAAAGCCGTGCCGGCCACGTATTGGCCGGGGGCGGGAAGTTCGAATTCCGTGACTGCACGGAAGAATTCGTCCGGGATCTGCATGAGGAGGCCGGCGCCGTCACCGGTGCCCTCGTCCGCGCCCACGGCACCGCGGTGCTCAAGGTTGCGCAGGGCGGTGAGGGCGGCGTCCACGATGTCATAGCCGGGTTCGCCGCGGAGGGTGGCGATAATCGCAAGACCGCAGGCGTCCTTCTCCTGCTCCGGGTTGTAGAGCCCGCTTGCCTCCGGAAGGGCCGCGAAGCGCTTGAACGGCGACATGGCAGTCTCAGGCTGATCTGGTTCAGACCAGCTGGGAGTGTGAAGAGTTTGGGTCATGGGAGACGTCCTTCCTCCTGATCGTGCGTATGGAAGGGACACCGTTGGCCCCACTCGTCGGGCGCCGCTCTCATGGGCACAACAAAGTGTTATTTACTGGAAATTGTAGGTCAGGGTGGCCTGCTGAACTAACGGTTACGCAGGCCCCTGCCCCGGGCAACACCAGGCAGCATTTCCATGCTGTCCGGGGTGGCCCCGCTGCCACGACGCTGTGGTGATTGGGCGCTTCGAGCGGTGGCTCTGCTGCCCTGCCTGGCCCGCGCGCTACTTGGTAGTGCCGGCTTCCGGCGCGCTTCCTGTGGCTGTGCTGCCGGACTTTCCGGCAGCTGTTGCGTCCGGTCCGGGCGTGGGGCCCGCCGGCGCAGCCGCGGCCTCTTCCGTTGGGACGGAAACACGCCGGGAACCGCTTTGGTTATCAGGGAGATTATCACGCGATTCACTATCTGAGACAACAGGGTCCGGATCCCGGACCTCGTCACCACCCTCCACGGCCGCCTTCCGTTCATCGTCCCCGGCGGGTTCCCGGCCCGGAAGATAGGGGCTGTCCGGCTCCGTCCGCTTCTTCATGCCCAGCAGGAGGAACGCCACGAGCGCGGCCAGGAACACGAAGATGCTCGTCCACACGTTCAGGCGGGTGGTGATGCCGAACAGGGAGATCTGCTCGGCATCGTCGATGCGCATCGCCTCGATCCAGACCCGGCCCAGGGTGTAGTACATGGCATAAAGCCAGAACAGCCGGCTGCGGCGGAAGTTGAACTTCCGGTCCAGCGCGAGCAGGATGACGACGCCGGCCACGTTCCATAGCGACTCGTACAGGAACGTGGGGTGGAACAGTGTGTCCGCCGGGGTTCCGGCCGGAAAGTTCGGGTTGTCGGCGTCGATCTGCAGGCCCCACGGCAGGGTGGTGGGCCCGCCGAAGAGTTCCTGGTTGAAGTAGTTGCCCCAGCGGCCCACGGCCTGGGCCAGCAGCAGCCCGGGTGCCGCTGCGTCCAGGAAGGCGCTGAGCTTGACGCCGCTGCGGCGGCAGCCGATCCACGCGCCCACGACGCCGAGGACCACGGCACCCCAGATGCCGAGGCCGCCGCGCTGGATCTGCGGGATCAGGGAAAGGTCGCCTGTGCCGTCGAAACCGGGGCCGAAGTAGGCGTCCGGCGACGAGACCACATGGTACAGGCGGCCGCCGATGATGCCGAAGGGGATGGCCCAGACCACAATGTCCCAGACGCTGCCTTCAGGTGCGCCGCGCCTGGCCCAGCGGACGGAAGTGAGCCACAGGCCCGCCACGATGCCTGCCAGGATGCACAGGGCGTAGGCGTGGATGCGCAGCGTTCCCCACGGCAGGGGAATGTCGAAACCGGACCAGTCCGGGCTCGGAATGCTGGCCGGCACCATCGCTGCTGCCTGGAGGAGGGTCTGCATGGCCTAGGCCTCTTCCTCTGTCAGTCCGGTGCGTCTCAGTCCGCTGCTGAGGTCCTTGGTAAGGGCCGCAACTGCGTCCGCCCCGCCGTCGCGGATTGCAGCCACCAGGGCGGTGCCCACAATGACTCCTTCGGCGTAGGCGGCGATCTCGCGGACCTGGTCCGCAGTGGAGACGCCCAGCCCGACGCACACACGTTCGGCTCCTGCGGCGTGTGCCGCCGCCACCACGTCCTTGGCTGCAGTGCTGACGGACGTCCGCGCGCCGGTGACGCCCATGATGGACACGGCGTACACGAAGCCGCGGCTCGCGTCCACGGTGCGCTGCATGCGCTCGGCTGTGGAGGACGGCGCCACGAGGAACACCCGGTCCAGCCCGTATTTATCCGAGGCCTCCATCCATTCCGCTGCCTCGTCGGGGATGAGGTCGGGGGTGATGAGCCCTGCTCCCCCGGCTTCGGCCAGGCGGCGGGAGAACTCGTCCACACCCATCCGGACCACGGGGTTCCAGTAGGTCATCACCAGGACGGCGGCGTCCGTCTTGCTGGTGATGCCGGCAACCACATCAAAGACCTGGCGCACGGAAAAGCCCTTGGCAAGCGCCTCGGTGGTGGCGGCCTGGATGACCTGGCCGTCCATGACGGGGTCGGAGTAGGGAATGCCGATCTCGATCAGGTCCGCACCATTCTCAGCCAGGGCAATACCGGCGGCAATGGTCTCCCCCACGCTGGGGTAGCCGGCGGGAAGGTAGCCGATCAGGGCGGCGCGGCCTTCAGCACGGGCTTTGTCGATCGCCGCTGCCGACTTGCTGGTGGTCTGTGCAGTGCTCACAGCTGCTCCCCCTCTTTGCCGATTTCCGACTCGGCGGAATTCTTGTCCAACAGGTCGAACCATTCGGCTGCGGTGGCCACGTCCTTGTCCCCGCGCCCGGAAAGGTTCACGATGATTATCTTGTCCTGCGCCGAACCGCCGGCCTCGGCGGCTTCGGCAGCCAGCCGCTGCCCCACCTTGATGGCACCGGCCAGGGCGTGCGAGGACTCAATGGCGGGAATGATGCCCTCCGTGCGGCACAGCAGCCGGAAGGAATCCATGGCCTCGCTGTCCGTGATGGGCTCGTAGCTCACCCGGCCGATGTCAGCGAGGTAGGAGTGCTCCGGGCCCACACCGGGGTAGTCGAGGCCGGCTGAGATCGAGTGGGACTCGATGGTCTGGCCGTCGTCGTCCTGCATGAGGTAGGAGCGCGCACCGTGGAGGACGCCGGGCTTGCCAAGCGTAATGGTGGCCGCGTGGCGTCCGGTGTCCACGCCGTCGCCGCCGGCTTCGAAGCCGTAGATCCTGACGGACGGATCGTCCAGGAAGCCGTGGAAGATGCCGATGGCGTTGGAGCCGCCGCCGATGCACGCGCAGACGGCGTCCGGGAGCCGTCCGGCCTGCTCAAGGATCTGGGCGCGGGCTTCTTCGCCGATGACCTCATGGAAGTAGCGGACCATCGCAGGGAACGGGTGCGCACCGGCGGCCGTGCCCAGCAGGTAGTGCGTGTTGTCCACGTTGGCCACCCAGTCCCGCAGGGCGTCGTTGATGGCGTCCTTGAGGGTCTGCGAGCCGCTGGTGACAGGAATGACCGTGGCGCCCAGGAGCTCCATGCGGGCCACGTTGAGGGCCTGGCGGCGGCAGTCCTCCGCGCCCATGTAGACGACGCACTCAAGGCCCATCAGGGCGGCCGCGGTTGCGCTTGCCACGCCGTGCTGGCCGGCGCCGGTCTCGGCGATGACGCGGGTCTTGCCCATGCGCTTGGCGAGCAGCGCCTGGCCCAGCACGTTGTTGATCTTGTGCGAACCCGTGTGGTTCAGGTCCTCGCGCTTGAGGAAGACCCGGACGCCACCGGCATGCTGGGAAAAGCGCTTCGCTTCGGTCAGCAGCGACGGCCGGCCGGAGTAGTTCTTGTTGAGGTCCGCGATCTGCGCCCGGAATTCGGGGTCGTCCTTGGCCTTGTTGAACGTCTCCTCGAGTTCATCCAGGGCGGCGATCAGGGATTCTGGCATCCAGCGTCCGCCGTAGCTGCCGAAATACGGCCCCGGGG
Source organism: Arthrobacter sp. AB6 (assembly GCF_031844545.1). Lineage (NCBI taxonomy): Bacteria > Bacillati > Actinomycetota > Actinomycetes > Micrococcales > Micrococcaceae > Arthrobacter > Arthrobacter sp. AB6. Next base: position 92,303 of record NZ_JAUZVL010000014.1, on the reverse strand, counting down.
CGTGCTTGAGGGAGCCGCCCTGCAGGAATGCTTCCGCGGCGTTGTTGTCAGCGTTTCCTGAGGGTGCTTCAGCCATCAGTCCCGTCCTGTTCGAGTTGGTAGTGCAAAGGTGGTTGTCCCGGCAGGGCAGCCTGCCGGACGCGTTCAGCGGGCGGGGATTCAGCCCCGCCCGCCTGCGCGCGGGTGCGTTGGCCTCAGCCCCGGGCCGCTATGGCGGCGGCGCCGGCGGCCTTGAACTCGGCGATCCGCTCCCGCGGCGTCGAGTGGCTGACCAGCGCCTCGCCCACGAGCACGGCGTTGGCGCCGCTTGCGGCGTAGTGGGTGACGTCGTCGGCGTCGCGGACGCCGGACTCGGCAACCACCACTGCGCCGGCCGGGATCCGCCCGGCCAGGGAAGCGAAAACTGAACGGTCGACGTCGAGCGTCTTCAGGTTCCGCACGTTGACGCCGATGATGCGCGCCTGCGCGGCCACCGCCCGCTCGATTTCCTCTTCCGTGTGCGTCTCCACAAGGACGTTCATGCCAAGTTCGTGGCTGAGGGCACTGAATTCGGCGAGCTGGGCGTCCGAGAGCGCAGCAACGATGAGCAGGATCAGGTCCGCCCCGTGGGCGCGCGCCTCCCAGATCTGGTACTCGTCCAGCGTGAAGTCTTTCCGCAGCAGCGGAACGTCGACGGCGGCGCGCACCGCATCGAGGTCGGCCAGGGATCCGTTGAAGCGGCGCTGCTCGGTGAGGACGCTGATGACGGAGGCACCGCCGTCGGCATACTGCCGGGCGAGGGACGCGGGATCGCCGATGGCGGCGAGGTCACCCTTGGAGGGGCTGCGGCGCTTGATTTCCGCGATGACCTTGAGCTCATTCCGTGACGGGGAAGTTCCGCCAAGGGCTGCCCACGCGTCGCGGGCAGGCGCCGCCGCCTGCGCCAGGTCCTTCAGCTCAGCCAGCGAAACGAGCTGCTTCCGGGCCGCCATATCCTCCCTGACACCAGCGTTGATGTCATCGAGAACAGTGGACATCAGTGGCCGGAGTTCTTCAGCTTGCTGCCTTCGACGCCGTAGCCTGCCTTGCGCATGATGTAACCGAGGATCAGGCCCAGCACCATGACGCCGGCGCCGGCGATGAAGATGGGCGTGCTGGCGATCACGAAGGCAATGGATGCGATGAGGGCGCCCACCAGCATGACGATGACGCAGGTCCAGGCTGCGGGGCTGTTGCCGTGGCCAAGTTCCTGGCTGTGGTCGATGGCGCCAGGGGCCACCGTTCGGGTGCCGGACTTGGAAACGGACGCAGGTGCTTTGCTCATGGAAATCTCCTCAGGGTGGATACTGCTTACATTCTGCCATTTTTTGGCCGGTGACCTGTTATCCGCGGCACCCTGCCGGGGGCTGGCGGTGGGCACCTGCCGGGTCAGGTGGGATCGTCGCCGCGGGACAGCCGGTCCCAGCTGTCGATTTCATCCACGGGACCGGAGGCCGCGGCGCTGCCCGTGGCCGCCACGTCATATTTCGTCCGCGCCTTCCAGTGCCGTGCGGCGAGGGGAATGACCAGGGCGGCGAGGGCCAGCAGGCAGCCTGCGACGACGGCGAGGACGGGGAAGGCAGTGACGGCAACGTGCGCCTGGCTTCCGGTGATGCCGGTCGCTTCCGCAATGGAGCCCTGGGCGGCCGCCAGCGGGCTGGCCAGGACCGTTGCTGCTGCGGCAACAATTCCAGCGGAGGCCAGGACGATGATGGCGGTGATGATCCACCGCGCGATCCTGCCCGCTATGGCTGCGGCCAGGCCGCCGGCGAGGGCCACCAGCGCCAGTGCAGTGACGGTGGTGGCGGCCTTGCTTCCCTGGACCTCAAGCGCGTCCTGCGCGGCCCCGGCCTGTCCCGCCTGGTTCGGATCGAGCGTGACGGTCATCCAGGTTTGGGTGGTGGTGCCGAAGACCGCCAGCGCCAGGACCGCAATAAGCAGCACCAGCGTGGACTTGCGTGCCCACGCCGGCGTGCGCCTGCCGGAAGTCCCCGTTGGCGCTGAAGCCGGTCCGCTGCCTGTCACCGGGAGTCCGCCCCGGGAAGCGAATCCGCCGAAATGTTCTGCAGCGAACCCGCCGTGTGGACCGCCCGGAGCGGCGCCGCGGCCTTGTTGACTGTTTCCAGGGCCTCCGTTGGGTTGACCGAGTCAGCCACGATCCCGCCTCCGGCCTGGACGTAGGCACGCCCGTCCCGGATCAGCGCCGAACGGATGGCAATGGCCATGTCCATGTCGCCGGCGAAATCCAGGTAGCCCACCACGCCGCCGTAGATACCCCGGCGGTGCGGCTCGAGTTCGTCCAGGAGGCGCAGGGCGCGGGGTTTCGGGGCCCCGGACAGGGTGCCGGCCGGGAACGTGGCCTTGAGCACGTCATAGGCCTTGGCCTTGGGCGAGAGCCGGCCAACGACCGTGGACACCAGGTGCATGATGTGGCTGAAGCGTTCCACCTCCATGAACTGCGTGACGTCCACGGTTCCCGCTACGCAGACCTTGGAGAGATCGTTGCGAGAGAGGTCCACGAGCATCAGGTGTTCGGCGCGTTCCTTCTGGTCCGCCAGCAACTCGTCGGCGAGGGCTTTGTCCGCCTCCACCGTCTTGCCGCGGGGGCGCGAGCCGGCGATGGGGTGGGTGATGACTTCTTCACCGGTCACCGTGACGAGGGCCTCCGGCGAGGAACCCACAATCGAGTACTCCCGACCGTCGGCGTCCTCGAGGCTGAAAATGTACATGTACGGGCTGGGGTTGGTGTTCCGCAGGACCCGGTAGACGTCCAGCGCGGACGCCTTGCACTCCATCTCGAAGCGGCGCGAGATGACCACCTGGAACACCTCACCGTCAACGATGGCTTCCTTGCCCCGGTCCAGGGCCGCCAGGTACTCGGCTTCGTCCCAGCGCTCCTGGACGCTAGAGGCGAAGTCCAGTGCCGCCGGAGCGAGGACGGACACGGGCTGCGCAACGGGGCTGCTGACCTTGGCAAGGAGCGCCTTGACCCTGGCCACGGCATCGTGCCAGGCCTCATCCACGCGGTCGGAGCTGTTGTCGAAGTTGATGGCGTTGGCAATGAGCAGCACCGTGCCGTCAACGTTGTCGTGGACGGCCATGTCGGTCACCAGATTCAGCGCCATTTCCGGCAGGTGCAGGTCGTCCTCCGGCGGGCTCACCAGGCGTTCCCAGTGCCGGACGGTCTCCCAGCCCAGGAATCCCACCAGCCCGGAGGTGAACGGCGGCAGCCCCTCGAACCTGTCGGTGCGGAGGGCTTCGATGGTGTCGCGGATGGCGTCGACGGGGCTGCCGTCCACGGGGACCCCCGCCGGCGGTTCACCCAGCCAGTGCGCGTTTCCGTCCTTGGTGGTCAATGTTGCCCGGGATTTGGCGCCGATGAATGAGTAGCGCGACCAGGCGCCGCCCACCGCAGCGGATTCCATCAGGAAGGTTCCGGGCTGCCCCTGCGCCAGCTTGCGGTAAAGGCCGATGGGCGTCTCGGCGTCCGCGAGCACCTTGAGCCGGACGGGGATGACGCGGCTATGGCCGGCCAGTTCCCGGAACTCCTCAAGGCCGGGGCTGATGATTCCAAGGTCCTGCATGGCTATGCTGTTCCGCCTGTTCTTGTAGGGGCCGGTTCTGGAAGGGCCAGGTGCCTGGAGGCCGGGAATCCCGGCGGTGGCTTTGCTTGGAGGGGGCGGCCCCTGCCCTCCCCCGTTCCGCAGCGGGCTGCGGCTGGAAATGATTCAGCTTGCCTGGCCTGTGGCGACAGCCAGGTCCCGGCCGTCGAAGCACGTGCGTGTGCCGGTGTGGCACGCGGCCCCAACCTGGTCAACGCGCACAAGCAGCGCATCGCCGTCGCAGTCCATCGCCACCGATTTGACCCACTGCACATGCCCGGAGGTGTCCCCCTTGCGCCAGTACTCCTGGCGGGAGCGCGAGTAGAAGGTTACCCGGCCGGTGGTCATGGTCCGGTGCAGGGCTTCGTCATCCATCCAGCCCAGCATCAGGACCTCGTTGGTGTCGTACTGCTGGACGACGGCCGCCACCAGGCCGGCGCTGTCACGCTTGAGCGCGGCTGCCAGCTCCGCGGGAAGCGGGCTCGCCAGCGGGGCCGGGGCCTGGCCGGGCGAAGTGGCTGCGGGCGCGGCAATACCGGGGTTCGGGACAGGGGCGGGCTGCTCAGACATCAGGTCAAGTCTAGTGCCTCCACTTGGCCCTCGATGTGTGTGAACGACGGCACGGCCACCAGGGGCGGGCGTGCTGCCCAACTCTGCGCGTGTCGTGCTAGTTTCACAAGTGATGCATTTCGTCGAACCGTCCCGAGAAGTCCTTGCCGAGACCCTGCTTGCGGCGGGCCCTGACGCGCCCACGCTCTGCAAGGGCTGGCGTACCAGGGACCTTGCCGCGCACCTTTACCTGCGCGAACGCAAGGCGGCCGTGGGGCTGGGACTGATCATCAAGCGCCTGGCCAAGGCCTCGGACCAGGCCACTGCCAGGCTCGCCGCGAAGCTCACCACGGGCGAGGAGTACGCGAAGCTCGTCAACACGTTCCGCGCGGGGCCGCCGGCATTGTCGCCGATGAAGATCAAGGCGCTGGACGAAAGCTCCAACCTCATCGAGTACTTCGTCCACACGGAGGACGTCCGCCGGGCGGTTGACCGCTGGGCGCCCCGGGCACTGGACGAGGCCTACTCGGAAGCCCTGTGGGATGAGCTCGTCAAGCGCGCCGCCATCCTGTACCGCGGTGTCGACCTGGGCATCGTCCTGGTGCGCCCGTCCGGACCGCGCCATGTGGCCAAACGTGCCCCTGTTTCGGTGGCCATCGTGGGCGAGCCGGGCGAACTGCTGATGCATGCCCACGGCCGGACCCGCCACGCGCTGGTGACCTTCGAAGGCCAGCCGGACGCCGTCGCGCTGCTCCAGTCAGCCGAAGTCGGGCTTTAAAAAGCAACGCGGGGTCACTTTACGCCCGAAAACCTTGGTTCATCGGGCGTAAAGTGACCCCGCGTTGCTGTTTAAGCAGGGGGTCAGCGGACTTCGAAGCCTGCTTCGCGGATGGCGTCCTTGACCTGCGACATCATGTTGTCCGGCCCCCAGTGGAAGATGGATGCTGCCAGGACGGCATCAGCGCCGGCCGCTACGGCGGGCGGAAAGTGCGCAGGCTCCCCCGCGCCGCCCGAGGCGATGATGGGCACCTTGACGGCGGCCCGGACCAGCTTGATCAGTTCGAGGTCGAACCCATCCTTGGTGCCGTCGGCGTCGATGGAGTTCAGCAGGATCTCCCCCACGCCGCGGTCCGCGGCTTCCCTGGCCCATGCGATGGCGTCGATACCGGTTCCTGTGCGTCCGCCGTGGGTAGTCACTTCGAACCCCGACGGCGTGGGCTGGGATCCCGGGCGGGTGCGGCGGGCGTCGAGGGACAGGACGAGGACCTGGGAACCGAAATGCCGGGTGATCTCGTCGATGACGTCCGGCCGGGCGACGGCGGCGGTGTTGATGGACGCTTTGTCTGCGCCGTAGCGCAGCAGCTTGTCCACCTCTGCGACTCCCCGGACGCCACCGCCGACGCAGAGCGGGATGAAGACCTCTTCGGCCGTCCGGCGGACTACATCGAACGTGGTTTCGCGGTTGCCGGAGGACGCCGTGACGTCCAGGAAGGTCAGTTCATCTGCTCCGGCGTTGTCGTAGCGGTGGGCGAGCTCCACGGGGTCGCCGGCGTCGCGCAGGCCCTCGAAGTTGACGCCCTTGACGACGCGCCCGGCGTCCACGTCGAGGCAGGGAATGACTCGTACAGCTACAGCCATGAAATTCTCCTGGAAATCAGATGCGGCAGGCGTGGATGCTGCTGACCAGGATGGCGCGGGCGCCGAGATCGTACAGCTCGTCCATGATCCGGTTGGTTTCCTTCTTGGGCACCATGGACCGGACGGCAACCCAGTCCGAGTCGCGCAGCGGCGAGACAGTGGGCGATTCCAGACCGGGTGTGAGGGCAGCGGCCTGTTCCACGAGCTCCTTGCGGATGTCGTAGTCCATCAGCACGTACTGGCGGGCCACCAGTACGCCCTGGAGCCGGCGGATCAGGACCTCGATCTCCTTGGCCGTTCCGTTCGCCGCACCGCCTTCGCCGGTACGGCGGATCAGGACGGCCTCGGATTTCAGGATCGGTTCGCCGAAGATCTCCATCCCGGCGGCCTTGAGGGTGTTGCCGGTCTCGACAACATCCGCGATGGCATCCGCGACGCCCAGCCGGACCGAGGATTCCACGGCACCGTCCAGGCGGACCACCTTGGCCTTGATGCCGCGCTCGGCCAGGTAGCCACGCAGCAGGCCGTCGTAGCTGGTGGCAAGCCGCTTCCCTTCCAGTTCCTCCACCTTCGCGAAGTCTCCCACGGGACCCGCAAAACGGAACGTGGAGGCAGCAAAACCCAGCGGAAGCAGCTCTTCAGCCTCCACCTCGGCGTCCAGGAGGAGATCGCGGCCGGTGATGCCGACGTCGAGCGTTCCCTGGCCGACGTATACGGCGATGTCGCGGGGACGGAGGAAGAAGAACTCGATGTCATTGTCCGGGTCCACCATCACCAGCTCGCGGGAGTCCCGGCGCTGGCGGTACCCCGCCTCTGACAGCATGGCGGATGCGGCTTCGGACAGGGAGCCCTTGTTGGGGACGGCTACTCGCAGCATGGAAGGTCTTTCTGGGTGAGGGAGGTCTAGCGGTTCAGGCAATGCAGGCCACGGCGGGCACCGGCGGCGTGAAGCGCGCCGGACCGGTGGCTACAGATGCTTGTAGACGTCTTCCAGGGTGAGGCCTTTGGCGAGCATCAGGACCTGCAGGTGGTACAGCAGCTGGGAGATTTCCTCGGCCGCGGCTTCATCGGATTCATATTCGGCAGCCATCCACACTTCGGCTGCTTCCTCAACGACTTTCTTGCCGATGCCGTGAACACCGGACTCCAATTCAGCGACGGTGCGGGAGCCTTCCGGGCGGGTGGCTGCCTTCTCGCTGAGCTCAGCGAACAGCGTCTCGAAATTCTTCACGCCCTACAGCCTACTTGCTGCGGCCCAAAGGGCGCTTCCCGGGCCGTTGCATGACGGGCGCGATGTGAGCGAATACACACGCGCCCGCCATGCGGGCTTTGCTAGCTGCCGTACTGCTTCAGCACGACGGCGGTGGCCAAGGCCGCGGTGACGGCCTCGTGGCCCTTGTCTTCCTTGGAGCCCGGCAGGCCGGCACGGTCCAGGCCCTGCTGTTCGGTATCGCAGGTCAGGACGCCGAAGCCAACCGGGACGCCGGTGCGCACGCTGACGTCGGTGAGGCCCGACGTCGCTGCCTGGCACACGTAGTCAAAGTGCGGGGTGCCGCCACGGATGACGACGCCGAGGGCGACGACGGCGTCGAAGTGCGGCGCCAGCCGCGCGGCAGCCACGGGAAGCTCAAAGCTGCCGGGGACGCGCAGGACCGTGGGCTCGGCAATCCCGGCGTCCTTTGCGGCCCGGAGGGCGCCGTCCAGGAGGCCGTCCATGATCTGCGTGTGCCAGCTGGCTGCCACGATTGCCAGCCGCAGCTGCGAGGTTTCCGCGGGGTTGAGGGTGGTGAGGTCGATGTCGGGGGCGCCGTGTCCGCTCATAGGTCAGTTCTGTTCCGTTCAGTCTTGTGATGTGGTCGGTCTTGTTCGTGGCCGGCTTGATGCTGCGGTCAGTCTTGTTCGTGGCCAAAGGAGTCAGCGGCGGCTGGGACGGCAGCCACGTGGGTATCGAGCGTCAGCCGGTGCTCCATGCGGTCCTTCTTGGTTTGCAGGTACCGGATGTTCTGGTCGCGGGAGGGCACCTCCGTGGGGACCATTTCAACCACCCTGACACCGGCCTTTGCCAGCCTGTTCTGCTTGTCCGGGTTGTTGCTCAGGAGCCGCACCTCGTGCAGCCCCATTTCCGCGAGCACCTGGGCGGCAGCCTTGTAGCAACGGGCATCCACGGGCAGGCCCAGCTGCTCGTTGGCCTCGACGGTGTCAAAGCCGGCCTCCTGCAGCGCGTAGGCCTTGATCTTGTTGGCAAGGCCGATGCCGCGGCCCTCCTGGCCGCGCAGGTACAGCAGGGTGCCGCCCTGCTCGCCGATCATTTCCAGGGCGTAGGCAAGCTGTTCGCCGCAGTCGCAGCGGTAGGAACCGAAGACATCCCCGGTCAGGCACTCGGAGTGAAGCCGGACCAAAGGTGCCTTTCCGTCCCTGGGCGGGTTGGGGGAACTGACGGCCAGGTGCTCGTGGCCGGTGACCAGGTCCGTCCACGCCTGGGCAATGAAGTCGCCAAATGCGGTCGGCAGCTGCACGACGGGCCCGCCGCTGACGGGATGGGTTACCCGGCCGTGTCCGGGTTCCGGGTGGTGGCCGTTACCCGAACCCGGCGCGTGGTGGCCGTTGCCCGAAGCTCCGGAAGCCGTCATCGTATCTCCTCTTCTCCGCCCGCGCGTCCTGCCCGGGTATTGCTGTCAGCCGCTGGGCCCGTTGCCTCGAGGTAGGCCACCAGCTCTTCAATCGAGATCAGTGGGCACCCGTGTTCGGCAGCGAAGGCGCGAAGCCCGTCCAGCCGCATCATCTCACCGTCGTCATAGACAACTTCGGCGATTACGCCCACAGCTTCCAGTCCGGCGAGCCGGCACAGGTCTACGGCCGCTTCGGTGTGGCCGGGGCGTTCCCGCACTCCCCCATTAACGGCCCGCAGCGGGAAAATATGCCCGGGACGGGTCAGCGCCTCCGGCCCGGCCTGCGGATCTGCGAGCACGCGGGCGGTCAGGGCCCGGTCAGTCGCGGAAATCCCGGTACTCACACCCACTGTGGCATCACAGGACACCGTGTAGGCCGTCCCCTTGGCGTCCTCGTTGACTGCCACCATCGGAGGCAGTGCCAAGGCGTCCGCGCGGTCCCCTGACAGCGGAACGCAGATGACACCCGAGCTGTAGCGGATGGTCCAGCCCATCAGGGCCGGGGTGGCATGCTGGGCGGCGAAGATGATGTCGCCCTCGTTCTCCCGGTCCTCGTTGTCCACTGCCAGCACCGGCCTGCCGGCGGCGATGGCCCGTACCGCTTCTTCGATGGTATCGAGTCCAGTGGCAGCCGCTGGCTGGCCGGTGCGGGCAGCAGCGGCGACGGCGGATCCGGCCGCCGCTGCATTTTCCAGCTTTACTGCGGCGTTCATCGGGCCCCTCCCTCAACGGCGGCGGGCGCCGGCGTGTTGAACGCCAGCAGGCGTTCGGTGTACTTGGCCAGGACATCCACTTCCAGGTTCACCCGGCTGCCGGTCCTCTTGGCGCCCAGGCCGGTTTCAGCCAGGGTTGTGGGAATGAGCCCCACCTCAAACCAAGGCGCCTGCTCGCTGGCCTCACTGACTGCGGTCACTGTCAGCGAGACGCCGTCGATGGCTATGGAGCCCTTTTCGGCGATGTAGCGCGCCAGGTTGGCGGGCACGCCGAACCGAAGCCGCTCCCAGTTGCCGAGGGCCTCGCGTTCCAGCAACACCCCGACACCGTCCACGTGACCCTGCACCACGTGCCCGTCCAGCCGGCCGCCCGCCGTAACGCAGCGTTCAAGGTTGACCGAATCACCCGGCGCAAGTTCGCCAATGGTGCTGCGGACCAGGGTTTCCCCCATCACGTCAACACTGAATTCCTTGCCGTTGATCTCCGTGGCCGTGAGGCACACCCCGTTGACGGCGATGGAGCCGCCGAGCGCGAGCCCTTCGGTGGTGCCGGGGGCGTGCAGCCGCACGGTGGCGCTGGCGTTCCCGTCCCGCTCCACGGCCAGGACATGCCCTTGTTCGGCAATAATTCCGGTAAACATCAGTAGCCTCCCTGGGCTGGCTCCGCGCTGTCGCGGGTTGGTTGAGGTTCCAGTGCAACGGTCCGTTGCGGTCTAAGGTGAAGTCGCAGGTCCCGGCCCAGCTTTCGCACGGCACCGCCGTCGGACCCGTCCCAGTCCCATTGCTGGGCGTCGGCGAGGGTGGTGATCCCCAGGCTCCCCAGGGCCGGCGTGCCGGAGCCCAGCAGGGTGGGCGCCTGATACACGATGAGTTCATCGACCAGCCCGGCAGAGAGGAACGCGCTCAGGATGCGCGAGCCTCCCTCCACCATGACGTGGCGGGTCCCGGATCGGTACAGCATGGCCAGCGCCTCGCGCGGGTCCCGGGTGCGGAGGTGCGCCACCAGTCCGTCTGTTCCGCGCACGGCGGCGCCGGCGGGGACGTCGCGCAGCCCCATGACGGCCCGCACCGGCTGGCTCGCTGCCAGTGCTCCCGATTCGTTCCGGGCGGTGAGCCGCGGGTCATCCACCAGGACGGTCTGGGTGCCCACCAGGATGGCATCGATCCGGCTGCGGATGGCGTGGTTGTCCGCCAGGGATTCCGGGCTGGAAATCCATTGGCTGGTGCCGTCCTCGGCCGCGATGCGGCTGTCCAGCGTCTGGGCGATGTGGAGGGTGACGAAGGGCCGTTTCGCCATCACAGCCTCAAACCATTGGCGGTTCAGGTCCAGGGACTCCGCAGCCCCGAGCCCGCTGCGGACCCGGACGCCCGCGGCACGCAGCGTTGCGGCTCCGCCTGCTGCCGGGTCGTGCGGATCATCCACCGCGTACACCACGTCCGTTATTCCGGCGCCAATGATGGCCTCGGCGCAAGGGCCTGTGCGCCCCACGTGGTTGCAGGGCTCCAGGGTAACCACCATGGTGCAGCCCGAGAGATCCAGGCCCGCGGTTGTGGCCTGGCTGATCGCGTCCGCCTCTGCGTGCGCGGTGCCGGCGCCGCGGTGGAAACCGGTGACCAGGTGGCGGCCTGCAGGATCCACGACGACGGCGCCCACCAAGGGGTTTGCCCCCCGCGGGCCCCGCAGGGCTGCTTCGAGGGCTGCTTCCATGGCTCCGGTCTCGGCAGCACTGAAGGCAGTAACTGCCCCGTCAGCGTGCTGCAGCGGGTGGCTGGAGTGCGGCCCGGTGATTGCGTCGGCCGTGGCCGGATTGCCCGCCGTCATGCGGCAACCAGTGCGGCGGCTGCGCCCTCCGGAAAAACGGCAGGGTGTTTGGCATCGAAGAGCCATCGCTTGGGGTTCATTCCGTGTCGTTCCTTCCCTCTCGAACCGCGATGGCTCCGGGGGTTTACGACAGCAGAAGGCTGCGGCGCCGGAATGGCCCCACAGATACAGCTGTACGTGCTTCTCTCATCCAGACTTTAACTGTCGGTACCGGAATTTCACCGGTTCAACCGTCCGCCGGGATTTCCTTGCGGAAACCACCGGCTCGCGGGTCGCGGACTGTCACCGCCGGTTCGGACTTACACCGACCCCGGAGCACGTATGTGTGTTGCTATTGTGCCATAACCGGCACCGGCTCCCGGCTATTCCCCCGTCACCGCGGGTAACGTCCTGTTGGCCTCCCGGCGCAGGCGCTCGATGGCCGCGGCGGGGTCTTCGGCGCCGTAGACGGCGGAGCCGGCAACAAACACGTTGGCGCCTGCTTCCGCGGCCCGGACGATTGTCTCCTCCGTGATCCCGCCGTCAACCTGGATGGCCACGCCGATTCCTGAACCGTCAATGGCAGCCCTGGCGCGCCGGATCTTGGGCAGGGTGAGGTCCAGGAATGCCTGGCCGCCGAATCCGGGCTCCACCGTCATGATGAGCAGCATGTCCAGCTCGGACAGCATGTCCAGGTAGGGCTCCACGGGGGTAGCCGGCCGGATTGCCATCCCGGCTTTCGATCCCCTGCTGCGAAGTTCGCGGGCCAGCTTCACGGGCGCGATGGACGCCTCCGCGTGGAATGTGACGGACGCCAGGCCGGCGTCGGCGAAGCCCGGTGCCCACCGGTCTGCGTCAGCGATCATCAGGTGCGCGTCCAGGGGTATGGGGCTCACCTCCCGGATGCGCTGCACCACGGGCAGTCCGATGGTCAGGTTGGGGACGAAGTGGTTGTCCATGACGTCCACGTGCACGGCGTCAGCGGTGCTGATGCGCTGCAGTTCGGCCTCCAGGTTGACGAAGTCGGCCGAGAGGATGCTCGGGTTGATGCAGCATTGCGTCACAGGGGAACCTTTCACGGGTCAGGGCTTCTTATGGATGAGCGCGAGGAACATGGCGTCTGTGCCGTGGATATGGGGCCAGAGCTGCGCTGTGGACTCGTGCCCGGCGTCCAGCTTTCCGGGGAGGCTGACGGCGTCCAGCGCCGCTCCGGCGTCAAGGAGTTCCAGGTCATCGCGTTTGCGGAGGGCATCAGCCACGACGGCCGTTGTTTCCGCCGGATGCGGCGAGCAGGTCACGTAGGCCACCACTCCCCCTGGACGAACCGCTGCCAGGGCAGAGGCCAGCAGCTCGCGCTGCAGTGGACCGAGATCGGCAAGGTCCTTGGGTGATCGGCGCCACCGGGACTCCGGCCGGCGCCGCAATGCGCCGAGGCCGCTGCAGGGGACGTCCACGAGGACACGGTCAAATGATTCGGGCGCTTCGGATCCGACGTCGCGGCCGTCTCCGGTCCGGACCTGCCAGGTTTCCGGCGGCACGGCCGAGAGCGCCTGGCTGACGAGCTTGGCGCGGTGGGGAGCGGGTTCGTTGGCCAGCAGTGTTGCGCCCCGTTGCTTGGCCAGGGCGCCCAGCAGGGCTGCCTTTCCACCCGGACCGGCGCAGAGGTCAAGCCACGCCTCCGCCTTGGTATCGCCCGCTCCTGCCGGCACATCGATGTCAACGGCCGCCATGGCGCGGGCCACCAGCTGGGAGCCGACGTCCTGGACCCGGGTGGTTCCTTCACGGACGGAGGAGAACCGCCCCAGGTCACCGCCGCTGGAAAGGGCAGACCCCTGGACGAGTTCGCCCGGAATGGCCCCGTTCTCCAGCGCCTCGTCCAGGTTGCCCAGGCCAGGCAGGGCCACCAGGTTGACCACCGGGGCGGCGTTGTCCGCTTCCAGGAGGTGGTTCACTTCGCTGGCCGGCCGGCCGTGCGCCACCAGTGATTGGCGCATGGCGCGGACGATCCATTCCGGGTGGGCGTAGCGGAGCGCAGCGATTTTCGTTTCGTCGGTCTCTCCGGCCACCAGCACGTCCAGCCACTCCGCAAGCGTGTGTGCAGCAACCTTGCGGAGCACAGCGTTGATGAGCGCTGAAGGCCCCGCCCCGATCACGGCACGCGCCAGGCCGACGGTCTGGTCGAGGGCGGCGTGTGCGGGGACGCGCATGGCCAGCAGCTGGTGGGTTCCGATCCGGAGAGCGTCCAGGACCGCCGGGTCCAGCTGGTCAAGCGGTCGGTCCACGCAGCGCGCCAGGATGGCGTCGTAGGTGCCTTGGCCCCGCAGGGCACCATACGTTAGTTCGGTGGCGAAGCCGGCGTCCCGCTTGTCCAGCCCGTGGTGGCGGATCCGTGCCGGGAGCACGAGGTTGGCGTACGCGTCCTCGGCAGCGACGGCGCGCAGGACTTCGAAGGCCACCAGCCGGGCGGGATCGGCACGGCGGGTCCGTTGGGAGGGCGCGTTTTCCGTGAAGCTGCGCTGCGGACCGCGGTTCCGTTCACGGCCCTGGGCGTTTCGCCGGCTGTTGTCCCTGGGTCCCCCTTTGCCGCGGCCGCCGCCCGCGGCGCCGCGCCCGGCGTTGCCGCCCCCGCCTGGATTGCCGCCGGACGCGCTCATTCGAACACCACACTTTCAAGGGAAGCCATGCCGCGTGCCCAGTCGGCAGCGGCCATCATTTTCTTGCCCGCAGGCTGGATCCGGGTCAGTTCCACGGCGTGGGATCCTGTGCCCACCAGCACGCTTTTGCCCTCGAGGGACAGGGCCCCCGGGGCAAGGCCAGTGACATCGGGCCGCAGCCGGACCGGTTCCAGCTTGACGCGGTGCCCGTCCAGGAGGGTCCACGCACCGGGTTCGGGGGTTACGCCCCGGGCCTGCCGCCCTATGGCCAGGGCCGGGTGGTTCCACCGAAGGTGGCCATCTTCCAGGGTCAGCTTGGGCGCGTGGGTCACCTCGCCCGCCTGGGGTTGAGGGAAGGCCTTCCCTGCCTCGATGGCGGACAATGTCCGGGCCAGGAGCACGGCGCCGCTGTGGGACAGCCGCTCAAGGAGTTCTCCCGCCGTGTCCTCCGGCCCCACCGATTCCGTAAGGGTGCCGAACACGGGTCCCGTATCCAGTCCTTCTTCCAGCTGGAAGGTCACAGCTCCGGTGACGTCGTCCCCTGCCATGACGGCACGCTGTACCGGGGCCGCACCGCGCCAGGCCGGCAGCAGGGAAAAGTGCAGGTTGATCCAGCCGTGCCGCGGGATAGCGAGGGCGGCCGGCGGAACCAGTCCGCCGTAGGCCACAATGGCGGCTACGTCCGGGTTTACGCCGGCAATCCTGGCCGTTGCCTCAGCATCAACGCGGGCGGCATGAATGACCTCGATTCCCAGTTCAGCTGCGCGCGCCGCAACGGGCGACGGAGTGAGCACGCGCTTGCGGCCCACGGGGGCATCAGGGCGGGTCAGCACGGCAACCACTTCGAAGCCGGCTTCCACGAGCGCGTCGAGCGAAGGGACGGCGACGGCGGGAGTTCCCGCGAACAGGACCCTCACCCTGCGCCGCCGGCTGCCCCGGCGCCGAAGCTCGAGCCCCGCGGGGAGCCTTGGGCGGGGCCGCCGAAACTGGACCCGACAGTCCTGGCGCGCTTCGTCGTCGTGCGTTCGGTGATGGAGTCGTAGTTGGCGTTGCGGATGGACCGCAGGGCGGTTTTCCGGTGCTCACCCTCGAGCCGGTCAGTGTAGAGGATGCCGTCAAGATGGTCGTTTTCGTGCTGGAAGCAGCGGGCCAACAGCCCTTCCCCCTCCACCGTGACAGGGTTGCCGTGCAGGTCGACGCCGGTGACGCGCGTGGAGCGGAAACGCCGCACCGGAAAGCCCAGGCCGGGGATGGACAGGCAGCCTTCCACATGGTCGGGCTGGTAGTCCTCGCTGTTTTCCAGCACAGGATTGATGATGTGGCCCTCGACGCCGTCGATGCGGTAGGTAAAAACGCGCTGGCTTACGCCCACCTGCGGCGCGGCCAGGCCGGCACCGTCCACGTCCTCCATGGTTTCGGTCATGTCCGCGACCAGCTTGGCCAGCTCGGGCCCGAATTCCGTCACGGGATCGGCAACTGTGCGCAGCACAGGATCGCCAATGATGCGGATATTCAGGATAGCCATGCGCGGTATTTCCTCACGGTTGACGGCAAAGGGGACCTATCCAGTTTAGGCGCAGAGAAACTGCTAGGCCGTCTGCACCTGCGCCAGCGGTGGCGGGGCGATGGGGAGCAGCGCCGCGCCGGCGCTGATGGTGTCCGCAGAAAGCTCCCAGACCCGCCGCAGGGCGCAGAACTTCCACCAGTGATGCTTCAGGACATCCGGGTTGGCGCGGACGGGACGGACCTCCGTCTCGCCGATGGCCACCGCCAGCAGGACGGGGTTTTCACCGTACTTCCAGGGCTCCCACGTCCCTGCCACGGGGTCCACCAGGCTTTCTTCGGCCTTCATGCCGGCCACCAGCTGCATCACCACTTTGTCATCGAGCGGCTTGACCAGGCCGTCCCGCGTGGTGCCCTTGGTCTTGTAATCGATCAGGCAGACGCGGCCGTTGATCCGGGCCACCAGGTCCAGGGTTCCTGCATACCCCACGGCATTGTTCCAGACGGTGATTTCCGGAGCGATGGGTTCCACCCGGAACAGTTCCCACCATTCATCGAACCGGACAGCAAAGGCCTCTTCCCCGTTGGCGGCCAAGGCTTCGCGGGCCTCCTGCATGGCGTGGGGACGCCCCAACGCACGAAGCGCCACCTGCTCGCAGTAGTAATGCACCCGGTCCCCGCGCTTTGCGGCGTCATCGCGGTAGTTTTCGGCAGCCTTCGCCGCCCGGCTGACAGCCTGGCGGATTTTGGCCGGGCTCCCCAGGCAGTCCGCCAGCAAGGGATCGTTGGCGAGGCTGCTGGCCCCCATGTACCCGAACCAGCCGTCCAGTCCGTGCGGCTGCTGGCTGATGACCGTGGTGATGGACGGAACCGAGAACTGCTCCGACGTGGAGCGGGCGTACATCCGGCCGTATTCGGTTGCATGGGCGAGGAGTGGAGCTGTCATAGAAAAACTCTTTCACAGGGGGCCGACAAAATCTGCAGGCAGGATCCGCACAAACAAAAAGGTCCGTTTCCGCTGCGAACGAGCGGAAACGGACCTCTGTGCGGTGGGCGATACTGGGTTCGAACCAGTGACCTCTTCGGTGTGAACGAAGCGCGCTACCACTGCGCCAATCGCCCTGATGCATTTGAATGCTAGCCGACGTTGGCGTAATTCAAAAATCGCCGGCCTTGACCCGCCGGGACCGCACTGCCGCAGCCCCCACAAGGGCAAGGGAAGAGCCAAAAGGCCCCCGTCCGCCGTCGTGAATTACACCCCTGTAACTCGCCCGCTTCCGCGCCAGCACTGGGAAGCAAGGTCACGCCGCCTGCCCCTGGCCGGGGCGATTTGGAGAATCCCTGAACCTCCTATATTGTTTTTACTCGTTGGAACGCGAGGAAATGCCGGGAACGGCAAGGAATCAACCCTCCAAAATGCGGACGTAGCTCAGCTGGTAGAGCACCACCTTGCCAAGGTGGATGTCGCGAGTTCGAATCTCGTCGTCCGCTCGCAGGACACTGTCACAGCAAAGGTTCTCCGGAACCGACGCTTACACGGTGGGTTGGCCGAGAGGCGAGGCAGCGGCCTGCAAAGCCGTATACACGGGTTCGAATCCCGTACCCACCTCGGTGAAAACCATGGTTTCCGGATCAAACCGGATGCAATGGGCGATTGGCGCAGCGGTAGCGCGCTTCCCTGACACGGAAGAGGTCACTGGTTCGATCCCAGTATCGCCCACCAAGCAAGGAAACTTGCTTCATGCAGTACGCACCGGCCCCGGCCGGAACGCACTTCATACGCGGACGTAGCTCAGCTGGTAGAGCACCACCTTGCCAAGGTGGATGTCGCGAGTTCGAATCTCGTCGTCCGCTCTCATACTTCTAAAATCCCATAAGCCGGACTTCCGGTTCCGGGCGATTGGCGCAGCGGTAGCGCGCTTCCCTGACACGGAAGAGGTCACTGGTTCGATCCCAGTATCGCCCACATGCAGCAGCTCCCCGGAGCTGCTTTTTTCATGCCCGGCGCCTGCATCCGCTACGGGCGAACGGCCAAAACGGTTGGTTTCCTTGTTGGGCATCCCCCGCGGCGCTAGGATCGAACGCGGAGGAGCGACCTGGCTCCGCGATTGAAGGGAGGTGTTCGTGGGACTGATTGACGATCTAAAGGGCAAAGCTCAGGGTCTCATCCGCGGCAACGAGCAGACCATCAAGAACGGCATCAACAAGGCCGGTGATTTCGTCGACACCAAGACCGGAGGCAAGTACTCCGGCCATGTGGACAAAATCCAGGATGGCGCTTCCAAGCTCATTGACAAAAACGGAACCCCGGGCCAGGCACCTGCCGCTGAGCAGGTTCCGCCGGTCACTCCCGTCAACCCGGTTCCGCCGGCTGACAGGACTCCGTAAGAAGGATTTGGCCAGGGCATTGCCCTAGCACGTCAAGGGGGTGCAGGTCCCGCCGGGAGGCGGCACCTGCACCTTTGGCGTTTAAGGACGACGGCGGGTGCCGGCGGCGGCCCGATGCCTAGGACGGCTCGTGGTTCTGCCCTTCGCGGGCCAGCGCGGTGAGGCGGGAGACAGCGCGGAAGTACTTCTTCATGTAGCCGCCGGTCATCATGTCCTCGGTGAAGAGCTGGTCAAACGGCACTCCGCTGGCCAGGATCGGAACGTCCTTGTCGTAGAGCCTGTCGGCAAGCACCACGAACCGGAGCGCCACGGCCTGCTCGGTGATGGTGTGCACGTTGCGCCACACCACCCCGTCAATACCGTCAATCAGCTGGCGGTAGCGGCTGGGGTGCACCCCGGCCAGATGCCCAATCAGGGTGCTGAACTCGTCCTGGGCAACCGTCTTTCCGTCGAACTCCGCTTTCATGTGGGAGGACAGTTCGCTGTTCTTCAGCGGGGCCGGCGCCGCGGGCAGGCCCCGGTGGCGGAAGTCTTCCCCGTCAATCCGGATGACGTCGAACTGGTCCGCAAGCACCTGGATTTCGCGCTGGAAGTCGACTGCCGCGAACCTGCCGTCACCCAGGGAGCCGGGCAAGGTGTTGGAGGTGGCGGCCAGTTTCACCCCGGCGTCGGCCAACTCGCGCATCAGCCGGGACATCAGGACGGTGTCGCCCGGATCGTCGAGCTCGAATTCATCGATGCAGACAAGCTTGTAGCTGCTGAGCGCCTCTACTGTCTTGCGAAAGGACAGGGCGCCCACCAGGTTCGTGTACTCCACGAACGTGCCGAAGGCTTTCGGGCCGGGCGCAGCGTGCCACAACGAGGCCAGCAGGTGGGTCTTGCCGACGCCGAACCCGCCGTCCAGGTAGATGCCCGCGCGGGAACCGTCCTTCTTCGCAAACAGTTTCTTGAACAGCCCTCCGCCCCCATTGGAACCGACGCCGTCGGCAAAGCCCTCCAGTGCCCGGACGGCGGCGGACTGGCTGGGCTGCTTGGGATCGGGGCGGTAACTGGCAAAGGAAACCTGGCCGAATCGCGGCGACGGATAAAAACCCTTGAGGAGTTCATCCACCGAAACTGCCGGAGTGCGGGCGGCAAGCTGTTCGATCTGTACCAAGGTGGTCCGTTCTGCTGGTGGGTGGTCCCCAGAAAGGATACCGGCATTGCGACCGGGCCTTTTAATGCCGCACGTCCCCGCGCCGGACGGCGTGATGAAGCCAACATTTCGCCCTGTTAACGGAATACGGACATGGCCCGGGCCGCTGGCTAGGGTGGAACCAGGTCCTCTTCAGGTCCAGCAGGTCACCCGTGTCCTCAATGAAAGGCCAGAATCATGCCCTATCCCGTTGAACAGAATGAGAAGTTCGCCGCCTACGCCCACCCGGAGCGGCTGGTTTCCACGGAGTGGCTTGCGGCCGCCCTGGAAAGTGGCGCTGCCGCCAACGGAGAGCTGGTGGTGGTGGAATCCGACGAAGACGTGCTCCTGTACGAAACCGGCCACATCCCCGGCGCCGTAAAGATCGACTGGCACACCGACCTCAACGACGAAGTAACCCGCGACTACGTGGACGGGGCCGCCTTCGCGGAACTGGCGGCGTCGAAGGGGATTTCCCGTGACAGCACCGTGGTCATCTACGGGGACAAGTCCAACTGGTGGGCCGCCTATGCCCTGTGGGTCTTCACCCTTTTCGGCCACCAGGACGTGCGGCTGCTCGACGGCGGCCGGGACAAGTGGATTGCCGAAGGACGCGAACTCACCACGGAGAAGCCTGCTCCAGCCAGGGCCGACTACCCGGTTGTTGAGCGCAACGACGCTCCCATCCGCGCCTTCAAGGAAGACGTCCTTGCGCACTTCGGCAAGCCCCTGATCGATGTCCGCTCCCCCGAGGAATACACCGGCCAGCGCACCCACATGCCGGCGTACCCGGAAGAAGGCGCCCTGCGCGGCGGCCACATTCCCACTGCCGCGTCGATCCCGTGGGCACGCGCCGCCGCCGCGGACGGCACCTACCGCAGCCGGGAGGAACTTGAAGCCCTCTACCTTGGCGAAGCGGGCCTGAAGGCGGGCGACGACGTCGTGGCCTACTGCCGTATCGGCGAACGTTCCAGCCACACCTGGTTCGCCCTTAAGTACCTCCTGGGCTTCGATTCCGTCCGCAACTACGACGGCTCCTGGACCGAGTGGGGCAACGCCGTGCGCGTACCGATCGCCAAGGGCGCGGAACGCGGTTCGGTCCCTACCGCAGTCGGCGCCTGACGCTGCCCGCCGCGGCGCAATTGCGTAGACTTGAACCGATGACTACTCAAGCTTTGCCTTCCGCCCTGGCGGCAATCGTGGATGACTTCCAGGCCCTGACTGAACCCGAGCGGCTCCAGCTGCTGCTGGAATTCTCCCAGGGCCTCCCGGAACTGCCGGACAGGCTCAAGGACCACCCCGAACTGCTGGAACAGGTGGTGGAATGCCAGTCGCCGCTCTTCCTGACCATCGAGACGGACAGGGAGGGCGGCCCCGGCGCCGCCGTGCGGCTGTTCTTCAAGGCCCCTGCGGAGGCTCCCACAACACGGGGCTTCGCCGGCGTGCTCCATGAAGGCCTGGACGGGCTGTCCGCCGAAGAGATCCTCTCTGTTCCGGACGACATGCCCGAACTCCTGGGGCTCACCAGGGCCATCACGCCCCTGCGCATGCGGGGCATGACCGCCATGCTGGGGAGGATCAAGCGCAGGGTGGCTGCGGCTACCGCCGGACGTTCCTGATACCAACGCGGCGGGAAGCACCCATGGCACGCAAGAGCGCAGCACAGGGAACCCCGGCAACAGCGGCTCTGGCCGCGGCCGGGGTTCCCTTTGTGCTCCACCCGTATACCCACGATCCCGCAACCGCAAGCTACGGGGCGGAAGCGGCCCAAGTCCTCGGCATCCATCCGTCGAGGGTCTTCAAGACCCTCATGGTGGAGGTGGAGGGGCGGCTGGCCGTGGGAATCGTGCCGGTCAGCGGAACCCTTGACCTGAAGGCGTTCGCTGCGGTGCTGGGAACAAAGAAGGCGGCAATGGCAGATCACGCCGCGGCCCAGCGGCGCACCGGCTATGTGCTCGGCGGCATTTCACCGCTGGGCCAGCGGCTGCCCTCCCCCACCGTGCTGGACACCAGCGCCCTGGCGCTGGACACCCTGCTGGTCTCCGGTGGCAGGCGCGGACTGGACATCGAACTGGCGCCGGCCGACCTGGTCCGGCTCACGGACGCCGTCACGGCCTCCATCAGCTCACCCGCTCCCGGAAGCCAGTGAGCCCAGGGCGCCAGGGTTGAGCCTGGGAGCCAGCTGCTGCCGAAGCCACGACTTGACCCGGCCTTCCCACCGGTCGGGATCGACATTCCACTCCTTGGTGTGCCGGGCCTGGTGGAAGGGCTCGAAGGTCACCATCTCCGGGTTCCGCTCCGCAAGCAGGGCCGAAGGCTCGTAGGGTACATATTCGTCATCGACGCTGTGCAGGATCAGGGTGGGAGTCCGCAGCTCGACGGCCCGGGACACCCAGTCCATCACCTTCAGGTCCACGGGCGCGGACAGTCCGGTGAGCCGCCTGCCCAGTGGATGCCCCAGCATCAGCTGGCCATACCGCCCCACCAGGGAGGGGATCCTGTTCAGCTGTGCATGGTGGGCCAGCACATTGACCCAGTCAGTAACCGGCGCGTCGAGCACCATGGCCCGGATCAGGTGCCGGTATCGGGACAGGTCCGCGGTCTGCAGGCAGATGGCGCCTCCCATGGACCAGCCGAACAGCACGATTTCTTCGGCCCCGTTGGCCAGCGCGTACTCGATGGCAGCTTCAATGTCACGCCACTCCGTGGAGCCCAGGCCGTAACGGCCGTCGTCGGCGGACGGCGCCAGGCCGTCATTCCGGTAGGAAACCAGGAGGCTGGTGAGCCCAAGCTCCAGCGCGGGCCCGACGGCGCGCAGCGCCTCCTGCCGGGTGGCGCCGCGTCCATGCACCATCACCGCCCACGTGCGGGCCGTGCCGCCGGCGCGGACCAGCCACGCGGGCGCCTGCCCGCGCTCCACATCGATGCTGACATCCTCATAGGGAATTCCGGCGGCGGCAGGGTCAGGATAGACGGCCCCGCTCCACCAGCCGCGGCGCGCCGCAGAGAGGTCGCCGGCGTATACCGCTTCAACCTCTCGCAGCACGGTCCTGTCGGCGGGCGAGTAGGAGACGATGCGGCCGATCCGCGCATGCCCTTTGCCGCCGTCGAAGAAGAACCCGTAGACGCCGTCGACCGTGGTGTCGTCAGTGGCGGCAAAGATGGCCCGCTGCCCCTGGCCGTCCCTGATGACGGCGAGTATCTCCTGGTCCGACGTCCGCTGCCGGGCGGGAGTGATGACCCGGCGTGCGAAGTACACCGCCAGCGCGGACGAACCCGCGCCCAGGAGCCCGGCCAGGCCGCCTCCGCCGATCGCTCCGCCGATTGCCCATTTTGTCCGCAACGACATTCCACCGGTCTCGGGGTGGTCAACGGGGGCGGGGCGGGTTCGCTGGAAAGATGCCATGGAACCATTCTTACCGCCCGGGCACCGAAGCCCGCATTTCGCCGCGGACCGCCAGGTCCGCCCCGCCGCCCGCCGGGCGCGGCGCCCCCTGCGCATGGCCCGCTTCCGGGACTAGGCTAGGGCCATGAGTGAACCGATCGTCATCCTGACTGAAGAACCCCTGGGGGCGGACGACCGCCTGAACATCGAACGCCTGGTGGATGGGGCAGAAACGCGCCTGGTGGTGCTCGTGCCAGCAAACACCGAGCGGCACCTGCTGGTGGACTTCCTTGAAAACCTTTCGATGCTGGACATAGCCAAGGCCTTCAGGGAGCTAACTGCCCACGCCCCCGATCCCACGCAGGAGCGGGCGCAGGCAGCGGAGACCCTCGCCGTTTCCCTGGCCGCCCTGGAGGGGCTGGGCACCGGCGTCACTGGCGAAATAGTGGACGGCGGGGCCGTCAACGGGCTGGTCGCCAAGGTCCGTGAAACCGGCGCCGGGCAGGCCGTTGTGATTACCCGGCCGCACGCCGTCGCTGACACCTTCCATACGGACTGGGCCAACAAAGCACAGGACCAATTGGGCGTGCCGGTACTCCACCTTTATGCAGGCTCGGGATTTATCGGCGACTCGTAAGCGTTGACAAGGCTATGAGCATCTTCGGAAACAGCATCTTCGGCAACAAGGCTACGGAACCCCCGGCCACGGAACCGCCTGCCGGGACCGGCGTCGCGGGCAACGGGGTGGAAAAGACCGACGCACAGTGGCGCGAGGAGCTCACGCCGGAGGAATACCATGTGCTCCGCGAGGCGGGAACCGAGCGTCCGTACACGGGCGAGTACTGGGACACCCACACTGCCGGCGTGTACCAGTGCCGGGCCTGCGGAGCGGACCTGTTCACCAGCAACGAAAAGTTCGATTCCCACTGCGGCTGGCCGTCCTTCTGGGCCCCGCTTGCCGAAGGAAACGTCCGCTACATCCATGACCGCACGCTGGGAATGGACCGGGTGGAGGTCCGCTGCGCCACATGCGACTCCCACCTGGGGCACGTGTTTGAAGGTGAGGGCTACGGGACCCCCACCGACCAGCGCTACTGCATCAACTCCATCTCCATCCGGCTGGTCTCCACCGAGGATCCGCAGGTCAACGGCCCGGAACGGGAGTCCTGATCCCGCAGGGAAGGTCCTGCTCCGGGCACTGGAAAGGGCTCCGAGCCAAAGGAATACTTAGGGTTGACCACTTTTTCAATTAGCCCTGCTGGTTGCTTGCTACGCTCGCCATAGAAGCAAGCAACCAGAAAGGCAGCCGACGATGACCGAAACCCTGACCACCGCCGTCACCGGGATTTCAGCCGAAAACAAGGACTGGCTCCGGCTCAAGGCAGCCGCAACCGCCATCCAGGCGTTCCAGGCCCGGGACGGCTCCATTCCGGATCCCGCACACCACGCAGGGGCAGCTGCCCTGGTGGATGAGATCATCGATGCGCTCCGTGCCCTCGCCCCCGCCTTCCCGCATGATGCTGCGTACCTGGAAGCTGCCTGCGCTGACTTCTCGCGGTGGGCCCAGGCCGGATTCGCCACCCCCGACTTCCTTTCCTCCCTCTTGGCCTTCCAACCACAAAAACAGCGCCAGGACGGTCTGCAGCACCTGGTCGTCTTCCCCATGTACACCCAGAACGGCAGCAGCAACCGCCTTGTGGAGGCAGTCCTGGTGGAGGTGATCTGGCCTGATTTCATCGCCGGGCTTGAGGCCGGGGACTACTCGAACAAGCTGTTCGTACCCATCCGGTTCGTGGACTTTACCGCCGGCTACGACACGAACTCGGCAGTGCTGTTTCCTGAGACCGTGGCGGTCAGCAGGACCCCCACCTTCACCTGGGGTGCGATTTTCGCGGATAGGGAGGCAGCCAGGTTCCGCCGCGTCCTCAAGGCCGCCGCCGAGACCACCTGCCTGGAACTGCCCGAAGGGGCAGCGGAGATGCTCGCCGACCAGGACCTGACAGAGGCCACGTTTGTCATGTGGGACCTGATCCACGACCGGACGCACATGCGCGGCGACCTGCCATTCGATCCGTTCATGATCAAGCAGCGGATGCCCTTCTTCCTGTACTCCCTTGAAGAACTGCGCTGCGACCTGACTGCGTTCCGCGAGTCCGTGCGGATAGAAAAAGACGAGGACGCCGATCCGGAAGCCCGGCGCCACGCCAAGCTGGTGCAGTACGCCATCATCTTTGACCGCATCTTCCGGTTCGCGATCACCGGCAGCCGCGTCCGGAATTACGACGGCCTGGGCGGCCAGCTCCTGTTCGCGTGGCTGCACCAGCAGCGCGTCCTGCACTGGACGGACACCCGGCTGACCATCGACTGGGATGAAGTAGCCAATGCTGTCATCGCCCTCGGCGCCCGCATCGACGACCTGTACTGGCGCTCCATCGACCGCCCCAAAACCGCCCACTGGCTGGCTGCATACGAGCTGGTCTCCGCCACTGTGACTCCCCATCCGGCGTCCGTTTGGGCCAGGGGGCCGGAGGCGCTGCCGCTGGCGGGCCCGCCGCGCGGCCTCACTGACCAGGTGCTGGACGACGAATTCCCGCTGTCCATGTTCTACGAAGCACTGGAAAAGAAGATGCGCCCGGTCATTGAGTCCACTGCCGGCATCACTGGAGCATCCGCGCTGTGACAGCTGCTACAGAGCCGGCAAAACCGCCGCTGAACGTCCTGGTTACGGGCGGCAGCGGCGCGTCCGGCGTCGCTGTGGCCCGGGCACTCAGGGAGGCCGGGCACCGCGTCTTCACCGTGGGCTCGGACCTGGAGCGGATCAGGAAAGCGGCAGCACAGGCGGGCGACGGCGTTGCCCCCTTCGTGTGCGACCTTGCACGCATGGATGAGGTACGGCAACTGCGGGCCGATGTCACCGCTGCTGCCGGGCCAATGGATGCTGTGATCCACGTGGTGGGCGGCTGGCGCGGGGCGCAAGGCATTGCGGACCAGACCGACGAGGACTGGGACTTCCTTGTGCGCGGAGCCGTCACCACGCTCCGCAACGTCTCTCGCGTCTTTTACGACGACGTCGCCGCCTCCGGTTGTGGCCGGTTCGCCATGGTGTCCTCCACCACCGCCGCCATGCCCACCGCGGCAACAGCCAGTTACGCCGCCGCGAAGGCAGCGGCCGAGGCTTGGACCCTAGCCATCGCTGATGGTTTCAGCCGCGCCGCCGGCAGGAACGGCGGCAGCGCGGCAGCCGCCGTCGTCCTGGTGGTCAAAGCACTGGTGGATGAGGAACTGCGCCGCCGCCACCCCGAGCGGTCCTTCGCGGGCGCAACGGACGTCGAAGACCTGGCGCGCGCCGTCGTCGGACTCTTTGATGCCCCTGCCGCCGAACTGAACGGCCGGCGGCTGCAGCTGGCGGCGTCAGTGTCCCCGGCCCGGACTTTACCTAGACTGAAAGCGTGAGCAAAGCCATGACGACAACCGCCGAAACCGCCGCCGGCATCCGCCTCCATGATCCGAACGTGCGGGGTTTCGCCTCGGACAACTACTCGGGCGTCCATCCCGAGGTGCTGGCTGCCCTGGCGGCCGCCAACGACGGCCACCAGGTCTCCTACGGCGAGGACGACTACACCGCCAGGCTGCAGCAGCTGATGGAGGACCACTTCGGCCCAGGCATCGAGTGCTTTCCCGTCTTCAACGGCACCGGCGCCAACGTCCTTTCACTGCAGTCACTGCTCCCCCGCTGGGGCGCCGTGGTCTGCGCCTCCACCGCCCACATCAACATGGATGAGAACGGCGCGCCGGAACGCATGGGCGGCATCAAGCTGCTGCATGTCCCCACGCCGGACGGCAAGCTCACGCCCGAACTGATTGACCGGGAGGCCTGGGGCTGGGGGGACGAGCACCGCGCCCAGCCGCTGGCGGTGTCCATCACCCAGACCACGGAACTCGGCACCTGCTACACGCCGGAGGAAGTCCGGGCCATTGCTGACCATGCCCATGCCAAGGGAATGAAGCTCCACATGGACGGCGCCCGCCTGGCCAACGCCGCTGCCCACCTCCGGATTCCGCTGCGGGCCTTCACGCGCGACGCCGGGGTGGACATCCTGTCCTTTGGCGGCACCAAGAACGGCCTGCTGTTCGGCGAAGTGGTGGTGGCACTGAACCCGGAAGCGGCCCACGGGCTCGTCTACCTGCGCAAGATGGACATGCAGCTGGCCTCCAAGATGCGCTTCCTGTCAGCGCAGTTCATCGCGCTCCTGGAAGGTGACTTGTGGTTGCGGTCCGCCTCGCACGCCAACGCCATGGCCGCCCGGCTCCGCGCCGCCGTCGACACCATCGACGGCGTCCGGCCCACCCAGGAGACCGAATCCAACGGCGTTTTTGCCGTCCTCCCCGAAGGCGTGGCCGACAGGCTGCGCGCGTCGTTCCGCTTTTACGATTGGAATGAAGCCACGCGCGAGGTGCGCTGGATGTGTTCCTTCGATACCACCGAAGAGGATGTGGATGCCTTCGTTGCCGCACTCCGCCGGGAACTGCACAATGGCGGGAACTGACGGTCCGCGCCGTCAGCCGGCGGCGAGCCTACCCGACCTGCCCCGCCCGGTTGCGTAACCTGCGAAGGTGAACGCACTTGACCAGGTTCCCCCGGAGTTTCTCCACGCTTTGGGAACCCTCAGGAAAGCCCAGTGCCGCCGGGAACTGCGCCTGGCGGAAATCCCGGCACCGGCCCGGCTGGCGCCCTTTGCCGTGGCCCTGGGCGCCGAAGTTTTCGCCCCCGGCTCCGGCGCTCCGGGCACCCCGCTTCACGGCCCCGCCGCGATGGCACTCGCTGCCGCGTCCGGAACGGAAGGCGAGGACGGGATGGAACTTGCAACGGGGCGGTTCATCCTCCTCCACGACCCCCAAGGCTCCGAGGTCTGGGACGGGGAATTCCGCATTGTCACCTATATCCGTGCGGAGCTGGAACCCGAGATGGGCAACGACGAAATGCTCGGAACAGTCGCCTGGACCTGGCTGGTGGAGGCACTGGAGAACCACAAGGCGGCGTACCGGGCCGCCGGCGGCACTGCCACCAGGGTCCTCTCGGAGAGTTTCGGGACCCTGTCCGAAAGGCCCGGATCCATCGACATCGAACTGCGGGCCTCCTGGACACCCGCCACGTCCGACGTCCAGGCCCACCTTGAGGCCTGGTCCGACATGGTGTGCACCTTCGCCGGCCTGCCGCCGCTGCCGGACGGCGTGACGCCGCTGACGCTGCGCCGCCGGAACTAAGACCATTGTTGGTGACGGACCGAAGGCGGACCGATGGCGCACCGCCGCGGACGGGATGGCGGGGCATGGTGCCGGGCCAGAAGGCAGGCGTGTACTGGCCGGCCGGTAAACTGGAGGCATCATGACCCCTAACATTCCGGAAAACACCACGGCCGGCGTCCCGGCTGCTGATACCGCACCCCACATCACGGTGGAAGGCTTTGACAGCCCCATCCCCGAAATCGTTGAGCTCGCCGCCCCCCGGGAGGGCGTTCCGCTGGTCATCCAGACGCAGTCCGGCCTGGAGCGCTGCGCTGCGGCCATCGCCGCCGGCACCGGACCGGCGGGTGTGGACGCCGAGCGGGCTTCCGGCTTCCGTTACGGGCAGCGCGCGTTCCTGGTCCAGATCCGGCGCGAAGGCGCCGGGACCTGGCTGATCGACCCCGAACCCTTCGAGAACCTGGACGTCATCAACGACGCCCTCCGCGGTGTCGAATGGATCCTGCACGCCGCCAGCCAGGACCTGCCCTGCCTCGCGGAGCTGGGCATGTGGCCGGACAAGCTTTTCGACACCGAACTCGCTGCACGGCTGGCCGGGCTGCCCCGCGTGGGCCTGGCCGCCGTCATCGAGCAGCTGCTCGGCTTCGGGCTCGCCAAGGAGCACTCGGCAGCGGACTGGTCCACCCGGCCTCTCCCCGAACCCTGGCTGCGGTATGCCGCACTGGACGTTGAAGTCCTCACGGAACTGCGGGAGGAACTCATCGAGCTCCTGCAGGCGGACGGAAAGCTGGAATACGCCGAGCAGGAGTTCGCTGCGATCCTGGCCGCCGGATTGCCTGCAGCCCGCGTGGACCCGTGGCGGAAGACCTCCGGCCTGCACCAGATCAGGGACCGCCGGCAGCTGGCCGCCGTACGTGAGCTGTGGCTGGAGCGCGACTCCCTGGCACAGAAACGGGACGTGGCACCGGGACGGCTGATTCCTGACTCCGCCCTGGTGGCGGCGGCCAAAGCCATGCCGGCCACCGTGCCGCAGCTGCTGGGCACCAAGGGCTTCCACGGCCGGGCGGCGCAACGTGAAGCGCCCCGCTGGCTGCGCTGCATCGCAGCTGCACGGGATCTCGAAGAACTCCCGCCGCTTCACCTCCCCACCAACGCGCCGCCTCCGCCCCGTGTGTGGGCGGACCGGGACCCGGAGGCCGCTGCCCGCCTGGCCACCGCACGGCCGCTGCTGCAGGCGAAGGCGGAGTCGCTGAGCCTCCCGCTGGAGAACCTGCTTACTCCGGATTACCTGCGGCGGGTAGCCTGGCGGCCGCCGGCGGAAATCACCGAAACAGCAGTCGCCGCCGAACTGCGCGCCCTGGGCGCACGTGAGTGGCAGGTGGAACTGGCGACGCCCCTGATCGTTGAAGCGTTCCTGCACCCGCAGCCGCTGCCCGCCAAGGAACCCAAAGCGGACGCCACCGCAGCGGGGAAATAGGCGCATCCGCCTGCACCGCCTCCGGCTCCCACAACGAATCCCAAACGCTCTTTCACTTGATGCGTGAAAGCTGCCAACGCTCGCTCACTTTCTTGAAGAGAGTGAGAGAGCATTGGCCAAAAATGCGCATTAAGTGAGAGAGCGTCCCTTTAGGCGGGGGCCTTGCGGGCCAAGTTACTCACGAGTAACATCGGACGTATTGCCGCCAGGCCACTGCCAGCAAAGGCATGCCACCGGCGCCTACGTCTCGATGAGGAGTTATACGTGAGCCACCAGGGAAGCGGCGCATCCATGCGCACTGTCCGGGACGTCGTCTTTGTGGACGGCCTCCGCACACCGTTCGGCAGGGCCGGGGACAAGGGCATCTACGCCGGCACCCGGGCTGACGACCTGATAGTGAAGTGCATCCGCGAACTGCTTCGGCGGAACCCGTCGCTGCCGCCCGCGCGGATCGATGAAGTGGCTATTGCGGCCACCACCCAGACCGGAGACCAGGGCCTAACCCTTGGCCGGACGGCTGCCCTGCTTGCCGGACTGCCCAGGACGGTTCCCGGCTTTGCCGTTGACCGCATGTGCGCCGGAGCCATGACCGCGGTGACCGCTGTGGCCGGAGGGATCAGCTTCGGCGCATACGACGTTGTGGTGGCCGGCGGCGTGGAACACATGGGCAACCACCCGATGGGGTCAGGCGCCGACCCGAATCCGCGGTTCATGTCAGAGCGGCTGGTGGACCCGGCCGCGCTCAACATGGGGAACACTGCCGAGAACCTGCACGACCGTTTTCCGGCCATCACCAAGGAACGAACGGATGCCTACGCCGTCGCCTCGCAGGCCAAGTTCGAGAATGCCCGCCGCAACGGCCGCATCCAGCCGGACCTGGTTCCCGTTGCCGCGCTGAAGCCCGGCCAGGGCTGGACACTGAACACGGCGGACGAACCGCCGCGGCCAGGCACCACCTTGGCCGACCTCGCCGGCCTCCGCACCCCGTTCCGGGCCCACGGCCGCGTCACCGCCGGGAATGCCGCAGGCCTGAACGACGGCGCCACCGCAGCGGTCCTGGCGTCCGCCGAGGCTGCCGCCGAGCTGGGGCTGGCGGTCAAAATGCGTCTGGTCAGCTACGCGTATGCCGGTGTTGAACCAGAAGTCATGGGCATCGGGCCCGTGCCGGCCACCGAGAAGGCGCTGAAGAATGCGGGGCTCACGATTGCGGACATCGGCCTCTTTGAAATCAACGAAGCTTTTGCCGTGCAGGTGCTCAGCTTCCTGGACCATTTCGGCATTCCCGAGGACGACCCCCGGGTCAACCGCTACGGCGGCGCCATCGCCGTGGGCCACCCCCTGGCCTCGTCCGGTGTTCGGCTGATGACCCAGCTCGCCCGGCAGTTCGAGGAGGACCACTCCGTCCGGTACGGCATCACCACCATGTGCGTCGGCCTCGGCATGGGAGCCACCGTGATCTGGGAAAACCCGCATCACTCGGAATACACAGACTACAGCGGAGCCCGGCCCGGGGATTCCGCCGCCACCGAAACCGCTTCCGAAGGAGCCGCATGAGCGCCGCAGATTTCACCAAGCTTGCAGACCTGTTCCCGAACGAGACCGTCACGCACTCCTACGTCCAGGACATCGAACTGCCCGCTCCGGCGGGAAAACCCAGCCCGGGCACTTTTGCGCTCATCACCCTGGACAACGGCCTGGACCACTCCAAGCCCACCACGCTGGGACCCAACACCCTGGTGGAGCTCGGCACGGTGCTGGAGGGCCTTCGCGAGCGCGCCGGCCGCGGCGAGATCGTCGGCGTCGGAGTAACGGGCAAGCCCTACTACCTCGTGGCCGGCGCCGATCTTTCCGCCGTCAAGAACCTCGAAGAACGCGAGCACGGGCTGTGGATGGCGCAGCTGGGCCACGACGTTTACGCAACCCTGGCCAACCTGGGCGTTCCCAGCTTCGCCTTCATCAACGGCGCAGCCCTGGGCGGCGGCCTCGAAATCGCGCTGCAGTCCACCTACCGCACCGTGTCCACGGGAGCCGGGGCACTGGCGCTGCCGGAAGCCTTCCTCGGCCTGGTCCCGGGCTGGGGCGGTGTCTACATCCTGCCCCGCCTCATCGGGCCGGAAAACGCCGTGAAGGTGATGATCGAAAACCCGCTCAGCAACAACCGGACGCTGACCGGCCCCGAGGCATTCAGCCTCGGCTTGGCCGACGCCATCTTCGAACCGGCCGATTTCCTCGAGCAGTCCCTGGCCTGGGCGGCGGGAGTTATCTCCGGCACCGTAACCCCGGAACGTGCCAACGCCGTCGATCCTTCCGAACCCGAAACCGCCGCCAGGTGGGCCGGTGCGGTCGCGGCCGGGCGGGCCTTCGTGGAGGCCAAGACCTCCAATGCAGCACCCGCCCCGGGAAAGGTCCTGGACATCCTCGAAGCGAACCGCACCATGACCCAGGCCGAATCCGCTGCCCTTGAATGCGAAACCCTGGCCGGACTCATGCAGAGTGATGAATTCCGTGCCACCGTGTACGCCTTCCTCGACCTGGTCCAGAAGCGCTCCAAGCGGCCGGCCGGAGCCCCGGACCCCAAACTGGCCCGCCCGGTCACCAAGGTGGGAGTTGTTGGCGCCGGCCTGATGGCCAGCCAGCTGGCACTGCTGTTCGCCCGCCAGCTCAAGGTCCCCGTGGTGATGACGGACATCGACCAGGCCAGGGTGGACAAGGGCGTGGGTTATGTCCACGCTGAGGTGGACAAGCTGCTGGCCAAGGCACGCATCAGCCAGGACGCCGCCAACCGGACGAAGGCGCTGGTCACGGGCTCGGTGTCCAAGGAGGTTTTCGCGGACGCCGATTTTGTGATCGAAGCGGTCTTTGAAGAACTCAACGTCAAGAAGCAGGTCTTCGCGGAACTGGAAGAGGTCGTGACGCCGGACTGCATCCTGGCCACCAACACTTCTTCCTTGTCGGTCACGGCCATGGCGGAGGATTTGAAGCACCCGGAGCGCGTTGTGGGCTTCCATTTCTTCAATCCGGTGGCCGTCATGCCGCTGCTGGAAATCGTCCGGGCCCCGCGGACCGACGACGCCGTCCTCGCCACCGCGTTTGAGCTGGCCAAGGGCCTGAAGAAGACAGCCGTGCTGGTCAAGGACGCCGCCGCGTTCGTGGTCAACCGGATCCTGCTGCGGCTGATGGGCGAAGTGACGGCGGCCTTTGACGAGGGCACCGCGGCTGAAGTGGCCGACAACGCCCTGCGGCCCATGGGCCTGCCGATGACGCCCTTCACCCTGGGCGCCATGGTGGGGCTTCCTGTCGCCCAGCACGTGCAGGAATCACTCCACGCCGCCTTCGGCGAACGCTTCACAGTGTCCGCCAACCTGCAAAAGCTCATCGACAACGGCGTGAAGGGCCTCTGGACCACCGGCCCGGACGGCTCGAAGGCGATCCCCGAGTCCACCCTGTCGCTGATGTCCTTCGGCACCTCCCCTTCCACCGCCGGGCAGGTGCTCCAGCGCACCCAGGACGCCCTTGCCGAGGAAATCGGCCTGATGCTCGCAGAAGGCGTGGTTGCGGGCCCGGAGGACATTGACCTCTGCATGATCCTCGGCGCCGGTTGGCCCTTGTTCCTCGGCGGCATCACCCCGTACCTTGACCGGGTGGGTGCCTCCGAGCGCGTCAACGGCAGGCGCTTCCTGCCGCCGGGAGCGGCGTCCCGCCCGGCCTGACCAGCCAGCCTGATCAGCGGGCCAGCCGGCCGCCGTCGAGCTCCACACCGCGGTGTGCCATTGACCGGGCATAGGCGAGGTCATGCGTAACGAGCACGACGGCGGAGCCCTCCCCTGCCGCGGCACGCACCGCAGCGTCCAGCAGGGCCAAGCCGTCGCCGTCGAGCGCCACGGTGGGTTCGTCCAGGGCCAGGACCGCGGGTTTGCGGGCAAGGACCGTGGCCAGGGCAAGGAGGCGCTGGCTGGACGCGGGCAGTTCGGCGGGGTGCTCACCGGCAGCCCCTGCCAGGCCTACGGCGGCCAGCGCCTCGAGGGCCCGGCCCGCCGCCTCACCGGGCTGGAAGAGGCTGTCCAGGCCGAAGCGCACCTCACGGAGTACGGTCCGCTCGAACAGCTGGTCCCGGGGTTGCTGGAACAGCAGGCCCACTGATCGGGCCACCATGCCCGCCGGGATCCCGGCGATGTCTGAGCCACGGACGAGGACTTGCCCGGAAGCGGGCCGCAGCAGACCGTTGAAGTGGCGCAGCAACGTTGATTTCCCTGCACCGTTGGGGCCGGTGACTGCCACGATCTCTCCGGGGTTGACCGCCAGGTTGACGTCCCGCAGCACCTGGGGTTGTTTGGCGTCGTCGGGACCACCTCCCCGCCGCGTACGGCCAGGGGTCCTCCTGCCGCCGCCTGCGTAATCGAAGGAGACCCCGCGGAGCTCCAGGGCCGGGACGGCTGGCGCCGTGCCCGGCGGCACACTGGCCGGCACGGCCGGGCGCGCTGATCCGCGGGGCCGTGCCGCAAGTGTTCCTTCCACCAGGCCGCCAGGGCGCCGGATGCCCGAGGGCAGCAGCCCGGAGCCCGGATGCAGGTCGGCAGGGGTGCCGCTGGCCGTCACCCTGCCGTCCACCACGACATGCCACGTCCCGGCGTCAAGCAGCGGCGCGTCGACCACCTGGCTGAGGACCACGACGGCGGTGCCGCCCTTGACGAGGTCCCGCACCAGCTGTGCCAGTCCGGCGGT
This sequence comes from Arthrobacter sp. AB6, assembly GCF_031844545.1. Taxonomy (NCBI): domain Bacteria; kingdom Bacillati; phylum Actinomycetota; class Actinomycetes; order Micrococcales; family Micrococcaceae; genus Arthrobacter; species Arthrobacter sp. AB6. The sequence goes on along the minus strand of NZ_JAUZVL010000014.1, from coordinate 58,766 downwards.
TCCGGCGCTGTCCAGCGAAGCGAAGGGCTCGTCCATGATCAGCACCCGCGGTTCCGTGACGATGGCGCACCCAATGGCAAGCCGGCGCAGCTCGCCGCCGGAAAGCCGGGCCGGGTGATGGTTTAGGAGGTCCGTGAGTCCCAGGAGCGCGGCGGTACGTTCCACCGTGGCCTTCATGGCGGCGCGCTCCACTGCCCTGTTCTCGAGGCCGAACGCGAGTTCTTCGGCCACTGTGGCCCGCACCGTGGACAGGACGGCGGCTGGATCCTGGGGAACAAACCCCACCTGGCGGCCCCATTCCGCGGGATTGATGCGCGGATCCCTGCCGCTGCCGAACTGCAGGCGGGTACCCGCGAGCTCCAGGAAGCCGTGGAGGGTTCCCCCGCCACCGGGCGGAAGCCAGCCGGCCAGCACCCGGCCCAGGGTGGATTTCCCGCTTCCCGACGGTCCGAGCACAGCGGTGAACGTTCCGGGGACGAAGGCGAGCTCCATCCCTTGCAGGACGGGGGCGGCGTCGTCATGGAACGTGAAGGTGCTGATGCCGGCCGACAGTATGGGTCCGGCGGTTTCCAGGGTGTCCCGGCCTCCGGCCATATTTAGGTTCCCACCGCGGAAAGCCAAAGCCGGAGGGCAACCGCCGCTGAGGCGGCCACCAGCAGGCCAACCCGGAGCACATGCTGGAGTTGGGAATCCGGCACGTCGCGGTAGGTGGTCCGGGGTCCCGGGTTGCTGAAGCCACGGGACTCCAGCGCCGCTGCACGGGTACCGGCGTCCTCGACCAGGGACAGGACCAGCGGGACCGCCTGGCGGCGGAAGGCGGCCACGCGGTGCAGCAGCCCGCGCCGGATCACCAGGCCGCGGGATTCCTGGGCCTGCCGGATCCCCTCCGCCCTGGAGGTGATGGCTGGCAGCAGGGTGAGGGTGGACGCCAGCACGAAAGCGAACCGGCCCTGGACGCCGCGGGCGGACAACGCCGCCACCAGGTCCGGAACGCTGACACTGAAGGAGAAGACCAGGAGCGCAAGGACTGCCGCCCCCAGCTGTGCCGCCCGCTCCACGGCAAAGGAAAGCCCCTCCGTGGTGACGCGGGCCGGCCCCCACTGCGCCAGGACGGTCCGCCCCTCAGGGAAGAACAGCCCATGCATGACCAGCAGTGACAGCCCCAGCGGGACCAGGACAGCAGCGGCGGCCGGAAGCGTCCTGCGCGCCGTGCCCGCGCGGGCCGACACGACGGCGGCCGCGGCCACGACGGCGAGGGACAGCGGCAAACTGGCTGCCGCCGTCGTAATGGCCGCCGTGCTGCCGGCGGCTGCCAGCGAGGTCAGCGGGTGGAGGCGCATCAGACTGGTCAGGAACCCTGTTCCGGCATCTTGCCGGCCAGCACGCGGTGCCGGCGGATGAACGGGAACTGCAGCCGCGCGCGGCGCGGAAGCGCGTAGGCCAGGAGGGCCACCACGGTGAACACTATCGCTTTGTCCATGGGGTCGGAGATGAGCGCCTGTTTGGTGATGGCGGCCAGGAGGGTGTCGCCCATGGCGCGGAAGGCACTGACGATGGCACCGGTGGCCACTCCGGAAGTACCGCCAAAGACGAAAGCCGCCACCGGCGCGGACACCACGCCGCCGATGATGCCGGTGGCAAACCCTGCTACGGGGGCGAGGTAGAAGCGGCGGAACATTCCATGGCGGGCGGCGAGGCCGGCAAGGCAGCCGATCAGTGCGGCCCCGGCGGCGAACGGCAGCACGGTGGGGTTGAAGAAGGACCAGACAATGCTGCTCAGCGCACCGGTCGCCGCACCCGCCGCCGGGCCGGCCAGCACCGCGATGAGGACCGTGCCGATGGTGTCAAGGTAGAACGGGACCAGGGTGCTGCCGACGAACTGGCCAAGCACAATGTTCAGCACCAGTGCCACGGGGATCAGCACCACAGTGGAGGCCGGCAGCGTAGGCAGGACGGCGACAATCAGCAGCACGGCGCCGACGAGGAAGCCGGAAAGGGCGATCAGGGCGGACGCGCTGCCCGGTCCCCCGGTGATGTCTGCAGGCTGGTTCAGCACCAGGTAGACGTAGGTGCCGGCGATGGCCAGGGCGCCGAGGATTTCCAGCAGCCGGCGCTTGCGGGCGGCGGCGGGCGCCGGGGACGGCAACGTCAGGGAATGCGATGACATGGAGGTTCCTTCAGGGTGCGGGCGCGGAGGACCCGGAGTTCCCGGGCCGGGCGGAGCGCCGCCTATGTCACCTCGGCAGCAGCCGGCGGCGTGTGGCCGGGCCGGACGCGAACCATTCTACCGCGGCCGTTTTGCGCGGCCCAGCGAGGTTTTGCGGCGCTCAGCCCAGGCGCCGGGCCATGCTCCCGACGGCGGACACCAGTTCCCGGAAGGCGGCTTCAGGCTGGTTCGCCGTCACCACCCTGGCATTGGGCGGAATGCACCACAGTCCCCGGAAGTCCGCCACGGTGGTGCCCATCAGGAGCGGAGACCCGGTCTCGACGTCGACGGTGGCGGGCAGTGCCTGGAACTCCAGGGTGCCCGCGGCCACACCGGCGGCGAAGAAGTCGTGGACATGGGCCAGGTATCCCTGGTCATAGTGGCGGTGGAATTCGAAGTAGAACCGCAGGGCATCGGACAGGTGCCTGATGAGCACGTTGTCCGAGGTGCTGCGCTGTCCTTCGGGCTGGCCGGGCAGCACCAGCTCGGGAACTGTCGCGCCGGCCGCCTCGGCCAGCTGCTGGACGTGCGCCGGGTGCAGCTCGATCCGCTCAGTGGTGTCCAGCGAGCAGACGACCGGCAGTTTCTCCAGCGGCTGCCCGCGGAAGGCGGCATAGACTTCCTTGGCCGCGTGCGGATCCACGTGCGTGTTCCACTCCGCCGTGGGCGTGGTGTTGCCCTGGTGGTAGAAGCTGCCGCCCATGATCACCACCTTTGCCAGCAGCTCGGGCAGCCGGGGTTCCTGCCGCAGGGCCAGCGCGAAGTTGGTCAGGGGCGCTGTGATCAGGGCCGTGAGCTCCCCCGGCCGGTTGCGTGCGTGGTCAACCCACAGGTCGACGGCGTGGCGCGCCGACACAGCGCCGGCAGGTTCCGGCAGGACCGCGTACCCGATGCCCTGCGGGCCGTGCGTTTCCGGCGTGGTCAGCAGCGGTATGGCCAGCGGTCCGCGCGCGCCGACCGCCACTTCCACCCCGGGGCGTCCGCAGAGTTCCAGCAGTGCCAGCGTGTTGCGGGCCACCTGGTCCGCGTCCACGTTTCCGGGGGTTGCGGTGACGGAGACGAACTCCGTGTCCGGGAGGGCGGCAAGGTACGCGAGTGCCAGGGCGTCGTCGATGCCGGTGTCCACATCCAGTAGGAAGGCGGTCATGTCGTTTCCTAGAAGAGCGCCACCTTGGGCGCTGCGGGGAAAATATCGTCGAGCTCGGCAAGGTCCTTGTCAGAAGGAACCCAGTCCGCTGCTCCGGCGTTCTGGCGCACCTGCTCAGGCCTGGTGGCTCCGGCGATGACGCTGGCCACCGAGGGCTGGGCCGCCAGCCAGGAGAACGCAACCTGGATTTCGTTCAGGCCGCGGTCCCTGGCGAAGCTGCTGAACCTGTCCAGCTGGTCCCAGTCGGCGTCGTGGACGAGGTGCGTGCGGGTGTGGCTGAGCCTGGAGCCCTCCGGGGCGTGGCCGGGCGAGTACTTGCCGGTCAGCAGTCCGTTGGCGAGGGGGAAGTACGGCAGGACGCCCAGTCCGAACTCCTCGGCGGCCGGGGTCACCTCGAGTTCCGCCCGGCGGTCCAGGAGGTTGTAGTGGTTCTGGGTTGAAATGAAGCGGGCGCCGCCGAGTTCGCGGGCGACGTACTCGGCCTGGGCGATCTGCCAGCCGGCGCGGTTGGAGTGCCCGAGGTAGCGGACCTTGCCGCTGGTGACGAGTGTGTCGAGTGCGGACAGGGTTTCGTCAATCGGGGTCAGCGGATCCGGGGTGTGGAACTGGTAGAGGTCGATCCAGTCGGTGCCCAGCCGCCGCAGCGACGCCTCCACCGCTTGGATGATGTAGCGGCGCGAGCCTCGGGCGCCGAAGTCCGGCCCGCTCGCGCCTTTCATGTCCATGCCGAACTTGGTGGCAAGGACGACGTCGGGCCGCCGGCTGCCGAGGGCCCTGCCCAGCATCGTCTCGCTGAGGCCGGGTTCCCGGCCGTAGGTGTCTGCGACGTCGAACAGGGTGATTCCGGCGTCGAGTGCGGCGTGGACGACGGCGTCCGTGGCTTCCTGGGATTCGGTGACGGTGTTGGCGCGGCCAAGGTTGTTGCAGCCCAGGCCCACGGTGGAGACGGTCAGGCCGGATTTGCCTACGCGGCGGTACGCGGTCACGGGATGCTCCTAAAGGCTGAAGCCGGTGGCGGGTTTGGCTGAGTGCTTGAGCTTGAAGTGCTCGGGCTCGTTGTACGGGGCGGCCCCGATGCTCAGCTTGGTGAAGTCCAGGTCCTCGCCGCGGGTGCAGACCTTGATGGCGTTGACGGCCTTATTCACGTCGGGGCAAAGGCAGAAGATGTTCAGCTTGTAATCCGTGAACCCGGAACGCTCCACGGTTCCCAGTCCACGCCAGGCGAGGTGGCTGATGAGGGCGTCCGTTGCCTTCTCTTCGAGGTAGCGGTCCCGGTCCGTGCCTTCCCTGGTTTTGAGTGCGAACTGGGCAACCACCCAGAACTGCTCCTCGTCGGGGATTTCGGCGTAGCCGTCCTCGGCGCACTGGGCCGCGAAGGCGTCCAGGAGCCCCTCGGCTGCCTCCGCATCCGGCACGTCGGTTTCTTCCGTTTTGCTCTGGTGCCCCACCACGCCGTAGTTCATGACGAACTGGCTGTAGTCCCCGTCGTACCAGGCCTCCCGGAAGTGGAGGGTGCCCTCGTCGTCGCGCTTGTAGACCCTGACAATTCCGCTCATTTTCGTCCCTTTGTGAACCATGCGACGTCAGTGCCGTCGAACGGAGCCTGTTGCGCCTTGACGGCATGGTAAAGCTGGTCTGCGGCCTTTTGGATGTCCGCCACCAGCCGGTCCGGGTAATGCATGGAGATACTGTGCTCGGCGAACTCGTCCTGGTCGTCGATGAACACTCCGCGGTCTTCGGTGCGGATGACATCCAGGTCCATGTCGATCACATGGAACTCGGTGACGGCGGGCCGGATGACGGTCCACTCGTGGCCCACGGCCAGGTCCACGTACACCCGGACCCCGTTCGGGTGGGCGTCATCGTAGAACGTGGCAACCCAGTCGCCGGAGCGCGGAACCAGCAGCACGGCGTCGGATTTGGTGTAGAACGCCGCACCGGGCCTGGAGCAGAACTCATTGGTTCCCTGGAAGATCCACCACCCATGTTCGTCTTCGCCCAGGTAGCGCCCCGGCACTACCCAGTGCGCCTTGCCGTTCCATTTCCTGTTCCTGGCCACTACCAGCTGGCCAGGCTGCAGCCCGGCGGGAACCCGCGTGGTAGTGGTGTGCACGGGCCGCCCGGACTCCCCCGCTGCACCCGGGTACTTCAGTGCGTCTTCTTCCCTCACAGAATCGGAAGGCTGCCGGTGGTGGGGTGCTGTTGTCCGGGCAGGGGACGCGCAAACGGGACCTTGGTCCCGAGAACCTGCGCTACGACGTCGTGCGTGATCTGCTGGGCGGTCAGGCCCACGCGTTCGAGGATCTGTCCGCGGGTGCCGTGGTCCAGGAATTCGACCGGCAGGCCCACCTCGTTCAGGGCGGTGTCCACGCCTGCTGCGCGCATTTCCTGGCGGATCCGTGAACCGACGCCGCCGGCACGGACGCCGTCCTCGATGCAAATGACCAGGCGGTGGTGGGACGCCAGGGCAATGATGGAGCGCGGAACGGGCAGGACCCAGCGCGGGTCCACCACCGTGGTGCTGATGCCTTGCGCGCCAAGCCGGTTGGCCACATCCAGCGCGAGTTCGGACATGGCGCCCACACTGATGATCAGGACATCGTTCTCGGTTGAGCCGCTGGGCCTGCGGGCCAGCACGTCCACGCCGTCACGGAGCCGTTCCAACGCTTCCACTTCGGCTCCAACGGAGCCTTTGGAGAAGCGGACCACCGTGGGTGCGTCGCTGACGGCTACAGCTTCGCGGAGTTCCTCGCGCAGCCTGGTGGCGTCGCGCGGCGCCGCCAGGTGGAGGCCGGGAACGATCTGGACCATGGACATGTCCCACATGCCGTGGTGGCTGGCACCGTCCGGCCCGGTGACCCCGGCACGGTCCAGGACGATGGTGACGCCTGCCTTGTGCAGCGCCACGTCCATCAGGAGCTGGTCGAAGGCCCGGTTGAGGAAGGTGGCGTAGACGGCGACCACCGGATGCAGGCCGCCGAACGCCATTCCCGCAGCGGAGGTGAGGGCGTGCTGTTCGGCGATTCCGACGTCGATCACGCGGTCCGGGTGCCGGGCAGCGAACTTGTGCAGGCCCACGGGGATGAGCATGGCGCCGGTAATGCCCACGACGTCCTTCCGCTCATCCGCGATGGCGGCGATCTCATCGGCAAACACGGACGTCCAGGACTGGGCCCCGGCGGTTCCGGTGGGCTCGCCCGTTTCGGGGTCGATAATGCCGACGGCGTGGAACTGGTCAGCCTCATGGGCACGTGCAGGAGCGTAGCCGTGGCCCTTTTCGGTCATGGCGTGGACGATCACCGGGCCCGCGTAGTGCTTGGCCGTGGCGAGGGCGTGCTCCATCGCCTGGAGGTTGTGGCCGTCCACCGGGCCGATGTACTTCATGCCGAGGTCCTCGAACATCCCCTGCGGCGCCCACCAGTCCTTGATGCCCTTCTTCATGGCGTGCAGGCTCTTGTAGGTGAACTGGCCAACGGGCCCGCCGCTCTGCAGCTTCTTCTTCCACCAGTCCAGCGCCCGTTCGTAGGCGGGGGTGGCGCGGAAGGAGTCGATGGTGGGGCGCAGCGAGGCCAGGTAGTCGGCGAAGCCGCCCACGGTGGGAGCGTAGGACCTGCCGTTGTCATTGACCACAATGACAACGCGGCGCTTCTTGTCCGCGGCGATGTTGTTGATGGCTTCCCAGGCCATGCCGCCGGTGAGGGCGCCGTCGCCTACGACGGCGACGACGTGCCGGTCGCCTTCGCCGGTCAGCTGCCGGGCGCGGGAGATGCCGTCGGCCCACGACAGTGAAGAGGAGGCGTGCGAACTCTCCACAATGTCATGTTCGGACTCCGCGCGGGATGGGTAGCCGGAGAGGCCGCCTTCCTGGCGAAGGGTGCTGAAGTCCTGGCGCCCGGTCAGGAGCTTGTGGACGTACGACTGGTGGCCGGTGTCAAAAACGATGCTGTCACGGGGCGAATCGAAGATGCGGTGCACGGCAAGTGTCAGCTCCACCACGCCGAGGTTTGGTCCGAGGTGGCCGCCGGTCTGGGAGACGTTCGTGATCAGGAACTCCCTGACCTCCGAAGCCAACTCTTTCAGCTGTTCTTCGGACAACTCGTTCAGGTCCTGCGGATTCCGGATGGTGTCCAAGATTCCCAATGACCCCTCCTTCGGGTGGTAGACGTGCCGTTTAACTCTAACGCCTCGGCCCGCAGGGCCTGGCTCACCCCAAAAGCCGAAGCCCCGGCTGGTCGGTGACCGGCCGGGGCTTCGGGAGGTGGTGCCTGCTCGCGGAACCCGCTAGTTGACGGAGATCTGCCGCAGCACGTACTGCAGGATGCCGCCGTTCCGGTAGTAGTCCGCTTCACCCGGAGTATCGATGCGCAGGATGGCGTCGAAGGACTTGGCGGTGCCGTCTTCAGCGGTGGCGGTGACCTTGAGGGTCTTGGGCGTGGTGCCCTCGTTCAGGGCGGTGACGCCCTCGACCGAGAACGTCTCCGTGCCGGAAAGGCCCAGGGTTGCAGCGGACTCGCCGGCCGGGAACTGCAGCGGCAGGACGCCCATGCCGATGAGGTTGGAGCGGTGGATGCGCTCGTAGCTCTCGGCGATGACGGCCTTGACGCCCAGCAGGGCGGTACCCTTTGCAGCCCAGTCGCGGGAGGAACCGGAACCGTATTCCTTGCCGGCCAGGATCACCAGCGGGGTGCCGGCTGCCTGGTAGTTCTGCGCGGCGTCGTAGACGTAGGCCTGCGGGCCGCCTTCCTGGGTGAAGTCGCGGGTGAAGCCACCTTCGACGCCGTCCAGGATCTGGTTCTTGATGCGGATGTTGGCGAACGTTCCGCGGATCATCACCTCGTGGTTGCCGCGGCGGGAACCGTAGGAGTTGAAATCCTTGCGCTCCACGCCGTTGGCCAGCAGGTACTGGCCGGCAGGGGTGTCGGACTTGAACGAACCGGCCGGGGAGATGTGGTCGGTGGTGACCGAATCGCCCAGCTTCAGGAGCACGCGGGCGCCCGTGATGTCCTTGACCGGCTCCGGCTGCGCCTGCATGCCCTCGAAGTACGGGGGCTTCCGGACGTAGGTGGAGTTCGGATCCCAGGCGAAGGTGTCGCCGGCGGGAGTGTCGAGCGCCTTCCAGCGGGCGTCGCCCTCGAAGACGCCTTCGTAGCCCCTCGCGAACATGTCCTTGTCGATCGAGGAGTCGATGACCTGCTGGACCTCGACCGGGTTGGGCCAGATGTCCCTGAGGAAGACGTCGTTCCCGGCCTGGTCCTTGCCCAGGGCGTCCGTTTCGAAGTCGAAGTCCATGGAACCGGCCAGGGCGTAGGCGATGACCAGCGGCGGGGAGGCCAGGTAGTTCATCTTGACGTCCGGGTTGATGCGGCCTTCGAAGTTGCGGTTGCCCGAGAGGACAGCAGCAACGGCGAGGTCGTTGGCCTGGATGGCTTCCGAAACTTCAGCTTCCAGCGGGCCGGAGTTGCCGATGCAGGTGGCGCAGCCGTAGCCCACGATGTAGAAGCCGAGCTTCTCCAGGTAGGGGGTCAGGCCGGACTTCTCGTAGTAGTCGGTGACAACCTTCGAGCCGGGGGCTACGGAGGTCTTGACCCACGGCTTGGACGTCAGGCCCTTGTCCACGGCGTTGCGCGCCAGGACTGCGGCGGCCAGCATGACCGAGGGGTTGGACGTGTTGGTGCAGGAGGTGATGGAGGCGATGGTGACGGCACCGTGGTCCAGCTCGAACTCGCGGCCGTCAGCCGTCTTGACCGGCACAGGCTGGGAGATCCGGCCCGCCGCCCCGTGGCCTGCCGAGTACTTCGGGGGCTCCCGGTCGGTGTCGGAGATGTGCGTGGCACCGGCGGTGAAGGAAGGCGAATCGGAGGCGGGGAAGGACTCCTCCAGCGATTCGTCCAGGGTACCGGCATTAGCATCGTGGGAAACGTAGTTCTTGAGGTCGTGGCGGAACTCGTCCTTGGCCTCGGTCAGTTCGATGCGGTCCTGCGGGCGCTTGGGGCCTGCGATGGACGGAACAACCGTGGACAGGTCCAGTTCCAGGTACTCGGAGAACTTGATGTCGCGGGAAGCATCGTGCCAGAGCCCCTGCTCCTTCGCGTACGCCTCCACGAGGGCGACGTTCTGCTCCGAGCGGCCGGTGAGGCGCAGGTAGTCCAGGGTGACGTCGTCGATCGGGAACATGGCGGCCGTGGAACCGAACTCCGGGCTCATGTTGCCGATGGTGGCGCGGTTGGCCAGCGGCACAGCGGCCACGCCTTCGCCGTAGAACTCCACGAACTTGCCCACAACGCCGTGCTTGCGGAGCATCTCGGTGATGGTCAGCACCACGTCGGTTGCCGTAGCGCCCGCCGGGATGGAACCGCTCAGCTTGAAGCCCACAACACGCGGGATCAGCATGGAGACGGGCTGGCCCAGCATGGCCGCCTCGGCTTCGATGCCGCCAACGCCCCAGCCGAGCACGCCCAGGCCGTTGACCATGGTGGTGTGCGAGTCGGTGCCCACGCAGGTATCCGGGTACGCACGGAGCGCGCCGTCAACTTCACGGGTCATGACGGTGCGTGCCAGGTATTCGATGTTGACCTGGTGGACGATGCCGGTTCCCGGGGGAACCACCTTGAAGTCGTCGAACGCGGTCTGGCCCCAGCGCAGGAACTGGTAACGCTCCCCGTTGCGCTGGTATTCGATCTCCATGTTGCGCTCCAGTGCGCCGGAGTTGCCGAAAGCATCGATCTGGACCGAGTGGTCAATGACCATCTCGGCAGGCGCCAGGGGGTTCACCCGCTTGGGGTCGCCGCCCAGTTCCTTGACCGCTTCACGCATCGTCGCCAGGTCCACCACGCAGGGGACGCCGGTGAAGTCCTGCATGATCACGCGTGCAGGCGTGAACTGGATTTCTGTATCGGGCTGGGCATTGGGATCCCAGCCCGCCAAGGCGCGGACGTGATCGGCAGTGATGTTCGCGCCGTCCTCGGTCCTCAACAGGTTTTCAAGCAATACCTTGAGGCTGAACGGAAGGTTTTCTGCACCTTCAACGGAGTTCAACCGGAAAATTTCGTATTCGGTTCCGGCTACATTAAGTTTGCCTTTTGAACCGAAGCTGTCCACAGTGCTCATCGCAGGACTCCTCTCGCAACAGTTTCATCTTTGTCGCGCGGTTGACCGCCTGCTAGTTAGGAGGCCCTAATTAGTTTCGGGCCCGAAAATTGCACACGGTCGGCCGTGATTACGGAGCGCGACGTGGGACTACTACGGCCATCGTAGTCGAAAACAGCAGTGGCATCACGGAAGGGGCGCCATCAGCGCCACCGTCTCCAGATGGTGGGTATGGGGATAGAGATCGAAGGCACGGAGGCCTGACAGCCCCCATCCCGCCTGGCGGAAGTACCCCACGTCCCGGGCGAACGACGCCGGATCACAGGACACGTAGGCAATGGCGCGGGGGCGGGCCTCAACAAGCTGGCTCACCACTGCCTTCCCTGCCCCCGCCCGGGGCGGGTCCAGGATCAGGGCGTCAAAACTCCGCGGTTTCTGGCGGAGCACGCGCTCCACCCTGCCTTGGACGATCTCCACCTGGGGTGCCCCCTGCAGGTTCTTCCGTGCATCCCGGCTGGTTCCGGCGGCACCTTCCACGGACAGGACGGACCCCGTCTCCCCCACCGCGTCAGCCAGGACTGCGGTGAAGAGGCCGGCTCCCGCGTAGAGGTCGGCAACAACCGCCCCGGGGTGGAGGAAGCCCCCGCCGCGGAGGAATTCTGTGACAGCCCCCACAAGGGCCCCGGGCGCGTCGCGGTGGATCTGCCAGAACCCTGCGCCGGTGACCCGGTAGTCGTGCCCGGCCGCTGATTCCTGCACCCACGTACGGCCGCGAAGCTGCTGCACGGCCTCAGTAGCGGGGTCGAAAGTGGCTACGGACACCTCGCCGGGCAGTTGGGCTGCGATGGCGCTAAGCCGTTTGGGCTTGGTTCCCGGTCCTGGCGCCAGCAGCACCAGGGGACGCGAGCCGTTGGCCGGTGCAGCCACTTCCACGCGCTCGATGCCCTGCAGGTCGATGTCCCAGAGGCGCAGGTTGTTGATTGCCTCCGAAGCGAGCGGCATCTCCCGGACCGGAACGATGTGCGTGGAGCGGTGCGCGTGCATGCCCAGCTTGCCGCCGGGGGTGACCGCAAAGCCCGCGCGCGTGCGCCACCCAAGGCCGTCCCCGCCGTCGGCCGTTCCGCCCACGGCTTCCACGCTCCCGGCCCCACCGGGCAGCTGCTCGACGCCGGCGAGCCGCTTGAGCTGTTCGGCAAGCACTTCCGCTTTGAGGCTGCGCTGGCGGGCGAGGGTGATGTGGCCGAACTCGGCTCCGCCCACCGGGGGGTGTCCGTGGCTCCAGGCCCGCGTTGAATCGGCCAGGTGCCAGAAGTGGTCCCCGCGGTCCGGAGAGGCTTCAAGGACCTCGACGACGTCCGCCCGCCAGAATTTGGCCTTTTCCTCCGCATCCGTCAGCCGCACCCGCACCTTTTCCCCCGGAATGCCGTGCCGGACGAAAATCACCCGGCCCTCATGCCTGGCAACGCAGTGGCCGCCGTGGGCCACCGGACCGACGTCGAGCACTACTTCCCTGCCTGCGTCTCCGGTCAGGGGCGGCCGTGTTTCTGTGTTTGCCATTATTGGACGTCCTGCAGGTTCTTCGCTTCTTCGGATGATTTCAACTGCCAGGGGACGCTCGCCACCATGACGCCGGGTTCAAAGTGCAGCCGGGTCTTGATTCGCAGGGCAGTCTGGTTGTGGACCAGCTGCTCCCACCACTTGCCTACAACGTATTCGGGGATGTAGACCACGATCAGGTCGCGCGGGGAATCCTTCCGCATGTGTTTGACGTACTCCATGATGGGTGTGACAGTCTCGCGGTACGGACTGGCCAGCACGGTCAGCGGCACCGGAATCTCCAGCTTTTCCCAGTCAGCCACGGTCTGCGCGGTTTCCTCGGCATCGATGTCCACTGTCACCGCATCAAGCCGGGAAGGCCGGGATGCCCTGGCATACGCCAGCGCCCGCAGCACGGGCTTGCGCACATGGGACACCAGCAGGACGGCGTGCACCCTGGTGGGAAGGGCACGCGGCGAAGAGTCCTCGTCCACTGCCAGTTCCCTGGCCACGTTGTCGTAGTGCGCCCTGATGCTCCACATGATGAGGAACAGGATGACCATGGCAAGCAGGGCAATCCAGGCGCCCTGCTCGAACTTGGTGACCAGCACGATGACCAGGACCGTGGCCGTCATGCCGAAGCCGATGCTGTTGATGACGCGGGACTTGGCCATCCGGCGCCGGACTGCCTTGTCCTTGGCCAGCTTGAGCTGCCGCCCCCAATGCCGGATCATCCCCAGCTGGCTGGCGGTGAACGAGATGAAGACACCCACGATGTAGAGCTGGATGAGCTTGGTGACGTCCGCGTCGAAGGCGATGATCAGCACCAGGGCGCCGGCGGCGAGGGCCAGGACGCCATTGCTGAACGCCAGCCTGTCACCCCTGGTGCGCAGCTGCCGCGGCAGGTAGCCGTCCTGGGCGAGGATGGAGCCCAGCACCGGAAAGCCGTTGAAGGCGGTGTTGGCGGCAAACACCAGGATCACGCCGGTGGCGGCCACCACGATGTAGAACGGTATGGATCCCGGACCGAAAATCGTCTGGGCGATCTGGCTGATGGCAGGGTTCTGGATGTACCCCTCCGGCAGCGGGTTGCCGTTGAGCAGGAACTCGGTTGCCGGGTCCAGGACGATGTGCACCTTGGTGGCATTGGCCAGGTAGATGATGCCTGCCAGCATGGTGGCGCCGATGACGCCCAGCAGCAACAGGGTGGTGGCGGCGTTCTTGCTCTTCGGCGGCCGGAAGTTGGGCACGCCGTTGCTGATGGCTTCGACGCCGGTCAGCGCCGCGGCGCCCGAGGAAAAGGCCCGCAGCAGCAGGAAGGCGCCGGCGAGGCCCACAAGGCCCTCGTCGAAACCAGGGGCGGGGACGATCGTGAAGGCAGCGGAGGGCGCCTGGCCCAGCTGTCCGGTTGCCGCCTGGAACAGTCCCACCGCCGTCATGCCGAGGATGGAGGCCATAAAGATGTAGGTGGGGACGGCGAAGAGGGTGCCGGCCTCTTTGATCCCGCGCAGGTTCACCAGAGCAAGGATGACGACGCCGGTGGCGGCAATGGCGGCCTGCTGGCCGTGCAGGGAAGGGACGGCGGTGGTGAGGTAGGCGGCCGCCGAGGATATGGACACCGCCACTGTCAGGACGTAGTCCACCAGCAGTGCCGACGCCACCGTGAGGCCTGCGTACCTCCCCAGGTTCTCGCCGGCGATCTCGTAGTCGCCGCCGCCGGAAGGATAGGCGTGGACGTTCTGCCGGTAGGAGGCCACCACCGTCAGCAGGACCACCATCACCGCCACGCCCACCCACGGCGAGAACGCCACCGCACTGACGCCCGCCAGCGCCAGCGTCAGCAGGATCTCGTCCGGCGCATAGGCTACGGAAGAGAGTGCGTCGGAGGCGAAGACCGGAAGTGCGATCCGTTTGGGAAGCAGCGTGTGGGCCAGGCGGTCATTTCGAAATGGCCTTCCCACCAGCACACGCTTGACGGCGTTCAATATTGTCAACACCCCACAAAGCTAGTCTGATTCCCGGACGATGTCATGACGGACCGGGCGACAACGGGAGCCCGCACGCTGGCGGTAGAGTTCTAGCAGCAGGAGCTTGACAGGAATACAGAGGAGAGACCGTGGCGCATTTCGTGATCATGGGATGTGGCCGGGTAGGGGCAACGCTGGCGCACACGCTGGAGGACGCCGGGCATTCCGTGGCCATCATCGACCAGGACGACCGCGCCTTCCGCAGGCTCCGGCAAGGATTCACCGGACGCAAAGTCACCGGCGTCGGCTTCGACCGGGACACCCTGAAACAGGCCGGCGTGGCTGAAGCGTACGCGTTCGCCGCCGTCTCCAGCGGCGACAACTCCAACATCCTTGCCACCCGGGTAGCCAGGGAAACGTTCCACGTCCCCCACGTCGTGGCCCGCATCTATGATCCCGGCCGTGCCGAGATCTACCAGCGCCTTGGGATTCCCACCGTTGCGGCCGTGCGCTGGAGCGCGGACCAGGTACTGCGGCGTATCCTGCCCGAACAGCACCTCGCAGGTGATTTCCGGGAGCCGTCCGGACGCCTGGTGCTCGCCGAGCTCGACCTCGACGCCAGCTGGATCGGGCAACGGGTGAGCACCATTGAGAAAGCCGCCGCTATCCGGGTGGCGTACCTGACCCGTTTTGGTGAGGGACTCCTGCCGGACGCCGCCACCGCCTACCAGGACGGCGATACCGTGCATGCGATGCTGCAGGTTGACCGCAGCGCCCAGGTAGCCCATATCCTCGCCAAAGCACCCGCCAAGGAGTATCAGTGAAAGTCGTGATTGTGGGTGCCGGCAGCGTCGGCTCGTCCATCGCCAGGGAACTGCTGGCGCACAAGCATGAGATCCTCCTGATCGACCTCAAACCGGAGGTCATTGGACGCAGCGGCCTCCGCGGCGCACACTGGCTGGTGGGCGACGCCTGTGAGCTGAGCACGCTGCAGGGGGCCAAAGTGGAAGACGCAGACGTGGTGGTGTCGGCCACCGGCGATGACAAGGTCAACCTGGTGGTTTCCCTGCTGGCCAAAACCGAATTCGGGGTGGGCCGCACCGTGGGGCGGGTGAACAACCCCAAGAACGACTGGATGTTCAACGATTCCTGGGGCGTTGACGTCGCCGTCAACACTCCGCAGCTCATGACCGCCCTCGTGGAGGAAGCCGTGGAGATCGGCGACCTGGTCCGGCTGCTCACCCTCCAGACCGGCGTTTCTTCCCTCGTGGAGTTCACCGTGCCGCACGACTCGCATGTGATCGGCCAGACGGTCGGCGACATCCGGTGGCCGGAGGATTCAACCCTGGTGGCCATCCTGCGTGATCATGCTCCCATCACGCCCAGCCGGGACGACGTGATCGACGGCGGCGACGAGTTGTTCTTCGTCACCACCATTGCAGCTGAGGACCACCTGCGCGCCCTGTTGGCGCCTGACGCCCTTGATACGGCCGGGGAGGCGGACGCTCCGCTGCCGGCCGGGGCCAGGGGCGCGCAGCAGGCGCCCGAGGACGACGGGTTCGAGGGCTAGGACGATCCGGCCGTCAGGGCGTCAGGCTTTCCGGCCCGCGTCCTCCCCGTTGGGGTCCGTGCCGGCGTCGACGGGGGCCGGCCGTGTCACCAGCCAGGCAATCCAGACACCCAGGATGTACAGGGGCGCGCCCATGATCAGCCGGGTGGTGGCCAGCGCGGCTAGCCCGTCCGGGCCCATGAGGTAGAGCGGAACCTGCACCACGAGCCGAAGCACCAGGACCGCAACGATGATCCAGGTGCCGAGCTGGTAGGCCCTGACCCGGGCGGGATCCTTGCGCCAGTCGAGGCCCTCGTTCCGGATGAACCCGAAGAGCAGACCGGCCACCGGCCATTTGAGGAAGATGGAGAGCACCATCGCCAGGATGTAACCGGCGTTGGTGAAGAAACCGGGGAGGTAGAAATCCTCCGCCTTGCCGGTGCTGTTGGCGAGCCAGGCCGAGATGCCTACGCCCACCACACCGGCCAACGCCTGGGTGAGGGGGCGCCGCTGGACCAGCCGGACCACGGTGAACACCGCGGCGGAAGCCAGTGCCGCCACCAGGGACAGCGTCAGCTCCCTGGTAATGGTGAAGGCAACCAGGAACATGAGTCCGGGCACGATGCTTTCGGCAATGCCCTGGACACCGCCGGCACTGCGCAGGACGTCCACCCGGCCGTCGTGCGTCCGGTGCAGCCCCGCCTTGGCCGCGTACTCCGCCGCAAGGCCGGCCACCGGTGACGGCTCCCGGGCCGGTCCCTGGCTTCCATCACGGCCAGGGGTGCCGTTGCTTGGGGGTCCGGAGGACGGGTCGGGCTGGGGCTCGGTCATTCGTTCTCCTGGCGGGACAGTATTTCGTAGCGTGGGTTGAACATGGTAGGCAGGCCTTGGCTGCGGGACAGCATTCCTTCAAGCCGGAGCTCGGCGCCGGCTTCGATGCCCGGCACGCGGCGGCGCCCCAGCCATACAACCCGGAGCCTGCCATGTGCCTTGGCCTGGCCGGACTGCCTCCTGCCGGGTTCGGCCCGGCCTGGTTCGGCGCGGCCCGGCTCGGCGTCGGAAACAATGGCGGTGAACGCAGGTGCCTGGTCCGCCGGGAGGTACGTCACCGATTCAATGCGTCCCTGGCAAACGACGCGGCCCTTGTCCGGAAGCTCATCCAGGGAGAGAACGGCAGGGCGGGGCTGGAGCCCGTCCCCGGGTGCCGCGTCAGCCAATCTGTGTGGTTTCCGGACCACGTTCCGGTTCCCCAAGGGAAGGGGCAGGCGGAGGAGGCGTGGTGGCCGCGTCCTTGGGCAGGCGCAGCTGCAGCAGGTCGCGGGGCGGCATGGGGCTGTCCCCGCGGATCACCACAACCTGCCTGAACAGCGCCTCCAGCGGCTCGGCTGCTTCACGTTCCAGGGCCGCCGGACCGCCCAGCACTCCGCGAAGGAACCAGCGCGGTCCATCCACGCCCACAAAGCGGGCCACCCGGTAGCCCTGGCTGCCGTCGGGAAGCCCCGCAGGCAACTTGGCCACGAGTTCGGTCCCAAAGCTGCCGTCGATCTCTTCCACCTGGCCACCCTGCGCACCCACGGACTGGCCGATCTGCTCGCGAATCTCGTCCCACAGGCCCTCGGTCTTGGGAGCGGCGAATGCCTGCAGCTGCAGGCTGGAGCCATTGAGGTCCAGCGTCACCGCAACGACGCGCTGGGTGGCTTCCTCGACCTCAAGGCGCAACTGGAGGCCCTCGCTGGGCGTGATCAGCAGCGCGCCCAGATCCACGTAGCCGTCGCGGCTGGTGATTTCGGATTCATCAAAGGGGCCGTTCGCCCGGATGCCCGCGGCGGCCGCCATGTCGGCGGAAGCCTCCGCGGCGTTCAGGGAGTCGTCCGGTTCGGCTGTCTGTTCCTTCTTGGCTTTCCTGCCGAGCCCAAAGACCATGAGGGTGTCTCCTTAGTTGTGAAATGTGCCGGTCCGGCCCGTGGGGGTCCCGCCGTCCTGCTGTACGCGCCCGGCAGCAATACTGCCCGAACGGAAATCGTTCTTTAGGCCCCCGGCGGGTTGAATCCGCCGGTAGATCCGAATCCTCCCGTACCGCGCACGGACCCGCTCAATTCATTGACGGGGATGAACTGCGCGTGCTCCACACGCTGGATGACCATCTGCGCAATTCTATCGCCGCGGCGCAGCTCAATGGACTGGTTCGCGTCGGTGTTCAGCAGGGTGACGGCTATTTCACCCCGGTATCCGGCATCAACCGTTCCGGGGGCGTTGACGATGGTCAGGCCGTGCTTGGTGGCAAGCCCGGACCGCGGATGGATCAGGGCAACGAAGCCCTCAGGGAGGGCAATTGCCACTCCCGTGGGCACCAGCTTTCGCTCCCCCGGCTGCAGGACAACGTCCTCCCTGGCACGAAGGTCGGCGCCGGCGTCACCAGGGTGCGCGTACGACGGCGCCTCAAGGCCTGGATCCAGCATCTTCAGCTGCACCTGCAGTGTGGGCGCCGCGGCCGACGCCGCCAGGCCGGCAGGTGCTGCTGCGGGGAAGGTGTCTACGGCTGCGGAATGATCAGTCACAGTCACTCACTCTAACCCGCGCCCATCGTCCGCACCTAGGCGCGGGCGCCCGCCGGCGCCTGCCAGCACCTACCGGGGGCGGCAGGCACCGTGCCGGCGGGGAGTGTGCAGCAGGCGCCGGGACAGAAGCGGCCGGGATGAAATAGCGAGGGAAAGATGGAAAGCTTGCGTCATGCCCGAATCCAGTTCCGCCGCGCCCGTTCCGAACACACCATCCGCCGAAGCTGCAGTGGTCTACCGGGAAAAGCTGTGGCCCAATGCCTGGATCTGGATCATCGCAGCGGGCATCTCGGGTGCCGGAATCCTGGTGTTTGCACCTATCAGCGCGGCTGCGGGCTACACGGCTGCGGTGGTGCTCTTCACGATCATCGCCGTACTCCTGATCCTTTCCACCCCCACCATCCTGGTCACCGAAAACACCCTGACGGTGGGGCGGGCAACCATTGAACGCCGCTTCGTGGGTGCCGCCCAGCCATTCCGCGGTGAAGAAGCGACGGCGGAACGCGGCACCCGGCTGAACGGCCTGGCCTACCTTTGCATCCGTGGCTGGATTGATCCGGTCGTCAAAATCGGCATTACCGACCCCTCGGACCCCACGCCCTACTGGCTGGCTTCCACCCGGCACCCGGACAAACTCGCGGCAGCCCTTCAGCCCTCACAGTCCCTGCAGTAAAACCGGCCGTCCTTCTCCCTGGCGATCTGGGAGCGGTGCCGTACCAGGAAGCACGAGGAGCAGGTGAATTCGTCAGCCTGGGCCGGAACCACCTGGACCACCAGTTCCTCGCCGGAGAGGTCCGCGCCCGGCAGTTCGAAGCCGGCCGCAAGCTCGCTTTCGTCCTCATCCACCACAGCAACCGGTTTGTCCGCGCGGCGCGCCTTCAGCTCTTCCAGGGAATCCGCCGTGGCGTCTTCCCCGGACTTGCGCGGCGCATCGTAATCGGTGGACATCGCGGCACTGGCCTTCTTCCTGACGTGTCCGGGACAACACCCTTCATAACGCAGGGTGCACCGGGTCGGTGCCCGGGCGGAAGGCCGGGGGTACCCGATTTGCGAGCCTTGTCCCGGAAAATCGCGGCGCGCCCTGCCCCTTGACCGAAAACCCGCCCCTCGGGTGGCAAAGTTTCGAGTGATAGTAATGCCAGGGTGGAGGATTTGTATGCAGGATCTACGGCTTGTAGGCGTACACGACGACGGGACTCACCTCCTGTTGAGCGGGGCCGGCGGCGAGATGTTCCAGCTGCCGATCGACGAAGCGCTGAGGACGGCCAGCCGGCCTGCGGTTAAGCCGCGTGCTGAGCGGCCAGGAGTTCCGATGTCCCCACGGGACATCCAGGCGCGGATACGCGCCGGTGCCACCGCAGCCGACGTCGCCGAGCTTTCCGGGCTTCCGCTGGCCAAGGTTGAACGGTATGAGGGGCCGGTCCTTGCCGAACGGGAATATGTAGCCCAGCAGGCCCGAAAAGTGGAAGTGGCCACTCCTTCCCCCGGCCATGACGGCTACCGGTCCGCGTTCGGCGACAACCCTGCCACGCTCAATGACATGGTGGGGCACCGGCTCGCCGCCCATGGCATTGACCCGGCAACGGTGGAGTGGGATTCCTGGCGTCGCCAGGATGGGACCTGGACTGTCTCGGCCACCTTCGAAGCCAAGAAGGGCAACACCCCGGGCATTGGTGAGGAGCCCCCGGCACTGTGGACCTTCAGCCCGGCGCGGAAGTCGCTGCAGAACGCCAACCGGTGGGCCCAGCAACTGAGCGAACTGGAACCCCTGGACGGTCCCGTTCCTGCCCGCCGGCTGTCGGCCGTTTCCGACCGGCCCTTTGACTTTGAAACCGATGCCGATGCCGCTCCCGGAAGCCAGGGAGGCAACCCCGGCCAGGCCCCGGGCAAGGAAAAGGAATCCGACGGCCTCCTGGACATGCTGCGTTCGCGCCGGGGCCAGCGGCTTGGCGTGGATGAGGATTCCGACGACGCGCTGGCCCTTCTCCTCACGCACGGCGTGCCGGCCGCCCATCCCCGGCCCTCCGAGGTCACGCCGGAAGCGGATGACGAGGACGCGGAGCCGGAGGCGGACCGTGGCAGTGCCCCCGCTGCCCAGGGTGATGCCTTCATCCGGCGCCGGGACGCCCGCCCGTCGATGCTTTCCCGGCTGAGCCTCATCCCCCCGCACCCGGACCCGGTGGACGACAACCTCAGGTTGCACAACGGTGTCAGTACAGACACCCGGGAGATAACAATCGTGGCATCGCCCCAGTGCCCCTCCGGTTCAGCGGATCCTGACGCGGCACGCGGCAACGGCGCCTCAGGCAGCGGAGCAGGACTGGACGAACTGCTGGGCGGCAGTCCGCGCCGGCCGGCACCGCGGACTGACGATAACTCCCCCACCACCGGCCAGCTTCCGGAAACGGGCGCACCGGAAAGGCAACCTGCAAGGCCCAAACGCTCCAGCGTTCCATCCTGGGACGAGATAGTCTTCGGGACCCGCGGAGACTAGGTACTGCCTGTGCGCCGGCCAGCCGGCGCCGGAGCACCGGACGCTTAGGCGCCCGGCCCGGTTGCGCCGGTGCCGCGCCATAGGCACGCATCCACCTCGAAAGGCAGCAGCGGGTCCTGCTCAGCCATGAGGTTGGCACCATGGGCCGTGACGCGCCGCATGAAGTGGCGCCGGCAGAGGGTTTCGTAGCCCACAACGGGAATGTGGCCTGCTGCGGGAGCCGCTGCTCCATCAAGGGCCATGTCGACGTCACCCACCACCACCTGGGCGCCTTCGGTGACCATGACGCCGTCCACCGTCCTTGCGTTGTGCGTTGCCCGGCGGCCGCACCAGCACAGGGCCTCCACCTGCAAAACCTGCACCCGGTCCGCAAGTTCGATCAGCCGCTGCGAGCCGGGGAAAAGCCTGGTGCGGAAGTCGGCGGTAATGCCGAAGGCAAAAACGTCGACGCCGATCTCGTCCACGACTTTCGCCAACTGTTCCACCTGCTCCGGCGTATAGAACTGTGCCTCATCGCAAATCAGGTAGTCGACGCGCTGGCCCTGGGTGCGCCGCAGCATGACTTCCTCCCAGAAGTCCGTGCCGTCCGCCACCTCCACTGCGTCGGTTTCGAGGCCGAGCCGGCTGGAGATGCGGGATTCGCCGGCACGGTCGTTGCGGCTAAAGCGCACACCGCCCCGGCCCCGGGCACGGTGGTTGTGATCCATCTGCAGTGCGAGCGTGGATTTGCCGCAGTCCATGGTGCCCGAAAAGAAGACGAGTTCAGCCACGGCGGACGCTCCTGCCCCCGGCCGTGAAACACAGCAGCGGAACCTCCCGCTCAGCCTTGGTCAGTGATCCGTGCTGGCCCACGACTTCCATCGCAGTGGGGCGGACACGCCGTGTGTCATACAGTGCCAGCTCATCCCGGGCCGCAATCATCACGTCTCCGATCCTGCCCTCGACGTCGGGCCGGACCGGACCGAAGAGGCCCGCCGCAATGGCGTCCTCCCTGGTGAAGGCCCAGACACGGGCACCGAACCGGCCGCGCCAGGCCGCGAGAAGCCGTTCGCGTGCACCGGCGTCGGGCCCCGTGCCGTCCGCTCCGGTTTCCAGGTAGAGGTGCACCATGCGCGGTTCGCCGGCCGTGTGCCGGACCCCTTCCACCAGCGCCGGGTCTGCTGAGAAGTCGATGCGCTGTTGTTCCGGCACATCCAGCATGCCGTGGTCCGCGGTCAGCAGGATGGTGGTGCCGGCAGGCAGGGAGGCATGCAACCGCTTCATGGTGGCATCCAGCTCCTCGAGCTGGTGCTCCCAGTGTTCGGACTGGCAGCCGTAGCGGTGTCCGGCCTTGTCCAGCTCGTTAAGGTAGAAGTACAACAGGGCGGGGCCGGGGGCGGCGAGGGCTTCTGCGGCGGCTTCCGTCCGGGCGTGCGAGGTGGTGCCTGCCACGAAGGTCCCGCCGCGCAGGGCAGCCCTGGTCATGGGCGAATCCCCGAACTGGGGAAGGCTGACCGTGGTGACGGCCGCCTGGCCTGCAGCCCGTTCCAGCACGGTGGGGAACGGCTGCCAGGCGAGGGGGTCCACCCCTGCGTCCCAGTTGCCGAGCATGTTGACCACTTTGTCCTGCGCCGGGTCCAGCACGTCGTAGCCCACCATGCCGTGCTGGCCGGGGGGCAACCCCGTACCGAAACTTGCCAGCGCGGCGGCCGTGGTGGAGGGAAATGCCGAGTCCAGCCACACAGGAACTTCCCCCTGCCCGGACTGGATGACGGACCTGAGGAAGGGTGTGTGCGCGGACCTCTGCTTCAGGAGGTTCCGGCCCAGGCCGTCGGCCACGACGACGCAGACCCGCGACGCCGCAGGAAGGCCAAGCGTATTGGTGAAGCCATCGAGGCCCAGGCTTGCCGCGGCGCTGGTCAGCACATCCGCTACGGAGCGCCGCCCGTAGGCGGGGGCGGGCGGAAGGTCAGCCGCCGCGCCTGCCTGGACTGGAGCGGCGTGCGGCGGAGCAACTGCGGCGGGAATGGTTAGGCGGCGTTCTTCCGGCATCTCAGCGCTGCTGGTGCCCGCGGCTCAGCCGGTTGCCGAACACACCCGGACGCGGGCGCGGAGGAAGGGACTGGATGTGCGGCACGGGAGCGGCGGAGCCCGTGTTGACTGCGCGCAGCGCACGGGCGAACAACTTGGCGTCCTGGACTGCCTGCAGCCCGTCCGCCTCAGCGCTGATCCGGAGGACGATGTCCTCCTGGGCAATGGTGCCGCTGTAGCCATGGTCGGCTTCGCACTGGGGATCACCGCAACTGGCGGGGCCCATGTCCAGCCGCTGGCCGCCGGACCAGGCGATGGACAGCGTCACCTCGCGCACGGGATCCGATGGCTTGTAGTTCTGCGGCTGGGCGTACATGTAGCTGAGCACCACGGAGCGGATCTGCGCCACGGGAACCGACTCCGTGGAGATCTGGGCCACGATCTGTTCACCGGCCTCGTCCAGCTGCTGGTCGTCCACATGGGTGATCACCAGCATGTCCGCGGTCAGCACCAGCACGGTGATGTGGCGCCGGACCTCGGCCCGGTCGAAGTGGGTTTCCAGGTGCACCAGGTGGGCTACACAGTCGCGTCCGTCCAGGGCGTCATCCACCACGTCGGCCACAAGGCGCGGGTAGAAACCGGCCTTCTGCAGTGCGCCGTCCAGGCTTTGACCCTGGGCACCGTGGTTGTGTGAGCTGTGGCGGACTGCCTGATTTTCATTGCCGGGCGTTTGGGGCGCCGACGCGGGAGGCTGTGAGCTCATTCCCCCATTTTCACAGATGGGCAGGTCACATTGCTAACCGCGTCAGCCGAGCATGGCGCGGCGGGCGCTGTCGGTGCGCTGGGCCGCGTTGCCGATCCGCACGTCCGCGGCCAGGATGACCGCACCGGAGGCCCCGCAAAGCACAGGATTGAATTCCAGCAGCGCGATCTCCGGGTGGCTGTCCTTCAGCCACGCGAGCCTGCCGGCAAGGTCCTCGAGTGCGGCAACGTCCACGGCGGGCAGGCCCTGGTAGCCGAACAGCTTCCGTGCCGCGCGCGGTCCGCGGATGAAGTCGTGCACGTCCGCCGCGGACAAGGGCGGCACCCGGTGGGCCCAGTCATCCAGCAGATTGACGGCGTCGCCCGCCAGCCCGAAGGAGATGACCGGCCCCAGGAGGGGGTCTTCGATGGCCCGGAAGGTGCAGGCCTGGCCAACGGGGGCCATGGTCTGCACCTCCAGGGCAGGATCGCCGTAGCGGGACAGGGTGCGGCGCATCTGGAGCACGTTCAGGCGCAGGGACTCGGCGTCCTGGATGTCCAGCCGCACTCCCCCGAGGTCCAGCCGGTGGCGCAGCGAGGGGTCGGTGGTTTTCAGCGCTACCGGCCAGCCGAGGGCCTCCGCGGCCTCGGCCGCCTCGTCAGGGGTGTCAAAGCCGGCAGAGGGCAGCACGGTAATGCCGTAGTGGCCCAGGAGGGAGCGCGTGGCTGCCGGGTCCAGCTGCTTGAGCTGCTCACCTTTCACGTCGCGGAGGTGGGCCTCGAGTTCGGCCCGGGCGGCCTGCGGATCGCAGCCTTCCGGTTCAACGAAATGTCCGTGGTCGCGCGAGACCCACTCGGCATACCGCACCACGGCCGCGAGCGCGGCCACCGCTGCGCCGGGGTTGGAAAAGCAGGGCACGGCACGCTCCCCGGCCCCCACCATCCCCTCAACGTAGACAGACGGATCCAGGATCCCGGTGAATGCGGCCACCACGGGTTTTCCGGACTTCACGGAGCATTCGGCCAGGACCTCGGCGATGCTGTCCACGGTGAGCCCGCGGGCCGGAAGCAGGGCAGCGACGGCTGCGTGGACGGCGTCCGACTCCAGCGCGGCGAGCAGGGCCGAGCGCAGGGCAGGAAGGGCAACCGACTGGCCGGCGTCGAGGTCCACCCCGGCCACCACCTGGCCAACGCCCAGGCCGTGCGAGGAGGCACTGTCTGCCACCACTTTGCCCAGCGCCTGGGAGTTGCTGAAGATGGCCAGCCCGGGCCCGGCCGGGAGCGGCTGGCCGGAGACCACCTGCGCAACATCCACCAGTTGCTCTATGGTTTCCACCCGGATGACGCCGGACTGGCGCAGCATGGCGTCGAGGGCTCCTGCCGGCGCCTGGGTGGTGCGGACGGCGTGCCCGGGCGGCAGCCGCAGCCCCATGGCGTCGGACTTGGCCACGATCACCGGCTTGATGCGGGCCAGACGGCGGGCCAGACGGGAGAACTTGCGCGGGTTGCCGATGGATTCCAGGTACAGGCCGACTGCCGAGGTGTCGGCGTCGTCCTCCCAGTACTGCATCATGTCGTTGCCGGAAACATCGGCGCGGTTGCCGGCGGAGAGGAAAGTGGACAGGCCCAGCCGCCGCCTGCTGGAGGCGGCGTAGAGCGAGACGCCGATGGCGGCCGACTGGGAGAACAGCCCCAGGCTGCCCCGCAGCGGCATCACGGGTGCCATGGAAGCGTTGAGCGACACGTCGGGGTGGGTGTTCACAATTCCCAGGGACGCCGGTCCTATCACCCGCATGCCGTTGGCCCGGGCCTGGCGCACCAGGTCCCGCTGCCTCGCGAGGCCGCGTTCGCCGTCGTCCGCGAAGCCCGCCGATGCAACCACCAGGCCCTTCACTCCGGCTGCGGCGCAGTCGGCCACGACGGCGGCGACTTCCTCGTAGGGGACGGCCACCACCGCAAGCTGGACGGGCTCGGGGACCTCGGAGAGCCTGCCGAAGGACATCATGCCAGCCAGTTCCAGCGCCTCGGGGTTGATGGCATACACGCTGCCGCGGAAGCCGCCCTCAATGATGTGCTCCAGCAGCTGGTACCCCACGGTCCCCCATTTTCGGCTCGCGCCGATGACGGCAACGGACGACGGCGTCAGCAGGTCGCGGACGCTCCTCGCCTCTGCGCGGTGTTCGCGGGATTCCATCACAGCCCGGGACTTTTCCGTGGGGTCGATGTTGAACTCCAGGCTGACGACGCCGTCGTCAAAATGCCGTTTGACGTCATACCCGGCATCGGAAAAGACCATCAGCATCTTGCGGTTTTCCGGCAGCACTTCGGCGCTGAAGCGGCGGATGCCGTTTTCGTGGGCGGCGGCGGCAAGGTGTTCCAGCAGGATGGAGCCAATGCCCCTTCCCTGGTGGGCGTCCGCGATGTTGAACGCCACTTCCGCCTCGGCGGGGTCGTCGAGCCGGTCATACCGGCCGATGCCGACGATTTCGCCGCCGATGGTGATGACGAACGCCACCCGGTCCCGGTAATCCACCTCGGTGAACCGCTTGAGCTCCTTGCTGGAGAGTTTGGCCTTGAACGCGAAGAAGCGCATGTAGATTGAATTCTGCGACTGTCCCATGTGGAATGCCTGGACAGCGTCCGCATCCGAGGGATGGATTGGCCGCAGATGCGCGGTTCCGCCGTCCCGCAGGACGACATCGGCTTCCCAATGTTCCGGATATTCGCCGTCCACGGGCTGATCCACCATAGGCTTAGCCTAGCCAAAATCTCCCGCAGCACCGCCGCTCGCGCACAATAAACCGATTGCACAGCACACCAGAAGGATTTACCAACCCCATGGCCCGCCGCCAAAGCCCAGCCCCCACCGTGGAAGACAGCACCCCCTACACGGAGAACATCGTGGACATCGATGTCACCTCCGAAATGGAGGGGTCCTTCCTGGAGTACGCGTATTCGGTGATTTACTCGCGGGCCCTTCCCGACGCCCGCGACGGGCTCAAGCCGGTGCAGCGCCGCATCCTCTACATGATGAGCGACATGGGCCTGCGTCCGGACCGCGGCCACGTGAAGAGCGCCCGCGTGGTGGGCGAGGTCATGGGCAAGCTGCACCCGCACGGCGATACCGCCATCTACGACGCCATGGTGCGCATGGCGCAGGACTTCTCGCTGCGGCTGCCGCTCATTGACGGGCACGGTAACTTCGGCTCGCTCGACGACGGCCCTGCGGCTCCGCGGTATACGGAAGCACGGCTGGCCGCCGCCGCCCTCACGCTGACAGACCATCTCGATGAAGACGTGGTGGACTTTGTCCCCAACTACGACAACCAGCTGACCCAGCCGGACGTCCTGCCGGCAGCGTTCCCCAACCTGCTGGTCAACGGCGCCACCGGCATCGCCGTCGGCATGGCCACCAACATGGCCCCGCACAACCTCGTGGAGGTCATCTCCGCCGCGCGGCACCTGATCGCCAACCCGGACGCGACGCTGGATGACCTCATGCGCTTCGTACCCGGCCCGGACCTGCCCAGCGGCGGGCGGATTGTGGGCCTGGACGGCATCCGCGACGCCTACGCCACCGGGCGCGGGTCCTTCAAGACCCGGGCCAAGGTGGAAATCGAGCAGCTTTCCGCGCGCCGGACCGGCCTGGTGGTCACCGAGCTCCCCTACATGGTGGGCCCGGAGAAGGTCATCGAGAAGATCAAGGACGCCGTTAATGCCAAGAAGCTGACGGGCATCAGCGACATCGTCGACCTGACGGACCGGAAGCACGGCCTGCGGCTGGTCATCGAGCTCAAGAACGGCTTCAACCCCAACGCCGTCCTGCAGCAGCTCTACCGCTACTCGCCGATGGAAGACTCCTTCGGCATCAACAACGTCACCCTGGTGGACGGCCAGCCGCAGACCCTGGGCCTGGTGCAGCTGCTCACCGTCTACGTGAACCACCGGATCGACGTGGTGCGCCGCCGGACCGTGTTCCGGCTGGGGAAGAAGAAGGACCGCCTCCACCTGGTGGAGGGCCTCCTCATCGCCATCGTGGACATCGACGAAGTCATCCAGATCATCCGGTCCTCGGATGAGGCCGCCGCCGCCCGGGCCCGGCTGATGTCCATCTACGACCTCACGGAAATCCAGGCGAACTATATCCTGGAGCTCCGGCTGCGCCAGCTGACCAAGTACTCCCGGATTGAGCTCGAGAAGGAACAGGATGAGCTCCGCCGCGAGATAGCGGAGCTGGAGGCCATCCTGGGCTCAGAGGAGCGGCTGCGCACCCTGGTGTCCGACGAACTGGGCGCCATCGCCGAGCAGCACGGCACGCCGCGGCGGACGGTCCTGCTGGAATCAGAGGCCGTGGCCCCAACAGTTGCCGCCGACCTCGCCCTGGCCGCGGGAAAGAAGGGCAAGGCCGCGCCGCTGGCCCTGGAAATTGCGGACGACCCCTGCTGGGCAATCCTGACCGCGTCCGGGCAGGTGGCCCGCACCAGCAACCAGGAGCCGCTGGCGGAGGCCGGTCCGCGGGCCAAGCACGATGTGTACACGTCCGTCGTCAAGACCTCGGCGAGGGGCGAGATCGCCGCGGTTACCTCGCAGGGCCGTATGCTGCGCCTCCAGGTGATGGACATGCCGGTCCTGCCCCCGGTCTCGGGCCTGCCGAACCTCGCCGGCGGGGTGCCGGCCAAGGACTTCCTGACCCTGGTGAAGGGGGAAACCCTGGTGGCGTTCGTCCCGCTGGACGAAGTGCTGGCCATGGGAACTGCCCAGGGAGTGGTGAAGCGCGTGCAGCCGGACTATCCGCTGAACCGGGAAGACTGGGACGTCATTTCCCTGAAGGACAAGGACTTTGTGGTCAACGTGGTGCCGGCGGGAGCTGATGATGCCGAGCTGGTGTTCCTGACCAGCCAGGCCCAGCTGCTGAAGTTTGGTGCCGCAACCGTGCGGCCGCAGGGCCGTACGGCGGGCGGCATGGCGGGCATCAAGCTGGCGCCCGGGGACCGGGTGCTGTATTTCGGCGCCATCCAGCCGAAGGACGAGGCCGCCGTGGTGGTGACCATCGCGGGGACCACCGGCGCCCTTCCCGGCACCGCCCCCGGCACGGCCAAGGTGACGGCATTCTCCGAGTACCCCGTGAAGGGACGTGCAACGGCCGGTGTGCGGGCC
Organism: Arthrobacter sp. AB6; assembly: GCF_031844545.1. NCBI lineage: Bacteria > Bacillati > Actinomycetota > Actinomycetes > Micrococcales > Micrococcaceae > Arthrobacter > Arthrobacter sp. AB6. The sequence continues at coordinate 30,315 of NZ_JAUZVL010000014.1, read as the reverse complement.
CACCGCTTCCTGAAGGGCGAGGACACGCTGCTGCTCGCTTGGGCAGGCCACGGCCCCGCCAAGGCGGCCTCGGCAGCCGGGGTCGCCAGGTCCCTGCCGCAGGAGCATGGCCGGCGTGACGGATCCGGCGTCCCGCTCTCCCAGCCGGTGGATGTGGTGGGTCCCGCCATGGCCTGGCCTGATCCCGCCGGGACTGCCTGATCCCGCTTAGACTGCTTCCATGCCTATCGTTCCTGATGAGAAGGACTGGACCTGGGTCCTGACCCGTCCATGCCCGGAATGCTCTTTCGACGCTTCCACGGTGACGCCGTCGACGGTCCCCGGGACCATCGAAAACATGCTTCCCCGCTGGCGTGCTGTCCTGCGCAGGCCGGACGCTGCCGAGCGACCGAATGAGCACACCTGGTCGGCGCTGGAGTACGCCTGCCACGTCCGGGACGTCTTCAGCCTCTTTGACCAGCGGCTGAACCTCATGCTGGATTCGGACGACGCCCGGTTCGAGAACTGGGACCAGGACCGGACAGCGCTGGACAAGGACTACGCCAACGCCGATCCCGCGGTGGTGAGCGCTGAGCTGGCCGCAGAGGGCAAGCAGGTGGCGGAGTCGTTTGCCGGTGTCCGCGAAGCGGAGTGGGGTCGGAAAGGGCTGCGCAGCAACGGTTCTGAATTCACTGTCCTGACGCTGGCCCAGTACTTCCTGCACGACGTCGTCCATCACCTTCACGACGTGGACGGCTGATCCCCCTCTGCCGCGGTAAGCGCATACGCAGTCGAGGCATAGGTCGGGGCAGCAGCAGGCGCCGGCGCACGTCCTGTGTTCCCCGAGCCGGGGCCAAGCACCAGGCGGGCGTCTCCGGGGGCGATGTCAGCCGGGTTTTGGGTTACCAGCACCACAGTGCGGTTCCGCAGCCCCGCGCGGAGGTCCGCCAGCATGGCCTGTGCCGATTCCGCATCCAGGTGGGCCGTCGGCTCATCCAGCAGGATCACCTCCGCGCCCGTCATTAGCGTGCGGGCCACGGCCAGGCGCTGGCGCTCCCCTCCGCTCAGGAACGCCCCTCCGGGACCGATCCGGGTGTCCAGGCCCGCCGGCAGCCGCTCCACCAGGCTGGACAACCCAACGGAAGCAAGCGCATCCCGAAGTTCGGCGTCGCCGCCGGCTTCTTCGCCGCCGGCAGCCCGGTCCCCGGAGGAAGGCTTGCCCAGCAGCAGGTTGCCGCGGATGGTCGAGTCAAAGAGGTGGGCCTCCTGCGGGCACCACGCGGCCCGGCCGGTCACCCGGGCAGTCCCCGCGGCGGCCGGAAGGAAGCCCAGCAGGACCGAGAGCAGGGTGGACTTTCCGGAGCCGGAGGGCCCGGTGACTGCCAGCCAACGCCCCGGTTCCGCAACCGCGTCCAGCCCGGTAAACGCCGGCGCCCCGCCCGGCCAGGCCGCGGCAAGGTTTTCGAGTTCGACGCCGGGAGCACCGTTGCGCCGGGGAGGCACCTCCTGCAGGCCGTCGGCAGTGCCGCCGTCGGAATCGGGGGCGGCGCCGGAATCGGGGGCGGCGCCGTCCAGCGCGCCCGACGCGGCGACGCGCCGCATGACCGTCCGAAGCGCCGGGAACTGGCGTACCGCCGTCGTCATCGCTGCGTAAGGTTCCACCAGAGCGAGGAGCAGCAGCACCACCACCGCCGCAGTGGCGGGCTCGAGGCGGCCCTCGAGCACCGCGGGAGCCGCCAGCCAGGCGGCAGCGAAAGCCGCCGCGCAGCACGAAGCGGTGGTGATGGCGTGTCCCAGTCCGTCCGCCCAGGCTGAGCGCCGGGACGCCCGGGTGGCACTTCGGTCCTGCGCGCGCAGTCCGGCAAGGACCGGGAAGGCGACGCTGTTGGCGTGCAGATCGGCCCTGGCATCGAGGGCTGCGGAAGTGCGGCGCAGAACTCCGGACCTCAGCATCTGTTCGGCGCCGGCAGATTTGCCGTCAGCCCACAGTGCGACGGCGGGCGCCAGGAACAGGCTGGCCGCGGCGGCGGCAAGGACGGCCGGGAGCGCGGCCGGCACCAGCAGGCCGGTGGTGGCCAGTGCCAGCAAGGAGACGGCGAGGGCGGTAGCAGGCGGCAGCACAACGCGGGGCAGGAGGTCGCGGACAGTATCGACGTCGTCAATCACCGATCCCAGGACGTTGCCGCCCTGGAGCAGGCGGCGGAGTGCGAGCGCCCTGCGGCTTAGCGACTCCCATAGCTGTCCGCGGAGCCGGGTGAGGGCGGAAAACACCGCATCATGCAGGAGGAGCCGTTCCCAGTATCGGAGCACGGCCCGCCCGATTCCAAAGAACCGCACCCCCACGATCGCGGTCAGCAGGTACAGGATGGGCGGCTGCTCGCTGGCCCGGATGATCAGCCAGCCGGACAGGCCGGACAATGCCACGGCGAACACAGCCGCCAGCGTGCCCACCACCGCGGCGGCCGCGAACTTGCCGCGGACCGGCGCAAGGAGCACTGCGAGTAGTCGGGCGGTGGCGCGGCTGTCGGCTGGTTCGGCGGCGGGGGTTGCGGCGCCGGCAGCCGTGCCCGCCGGGGCGTAGGTCTCTTCGCCGACGGCGGAGCCGGCCGCGGCAGCAGGTTTTGCCCGGAATGCATCCGCCGGGTGCGCGGCGGGGGGTGCTGTCCCGCCAGGTCCGGCCACCGGCACCACATGGTCCGCGAGGCTGCGGGTGCGTTCATTGTGCGCCACCAGGATCACCGTCACCCGGCCCCGGAGCTTCCTGATGGCCTCCTCGACGGCCATCGCCGAGGCGTCGTCCAGGTGTGCGGTGGGCTCGTCGAGCAACAGGACGGTGGCGCCGGCCTCGATCCTTGCCAGCCCCCGGGCCAGGGCGACCCTGCGCAGCTCGCCCGGGCTCAGTTCCGCCGGGTGCTGTTGGGCCAGGTGGCCGGCGGCAGCGCGGGCCAGGCAGGCGCGTGCGGCGGCTTCCGCGCCTGCCTGGACGCGGGCGCCCTGGATGTCCCCGGAAAGGTAGAGCAGCACCTCGTCAAGGACGGTGTCCGCGAGCATCGCGGGGTGCTGCGGCACCCAGGCCAGGACGGTACGGTCAAGGCCCCGGACCGTGCCGGTTACCGTGGTGCCGGCGCCGTCGCCAATGGTCCCGGCCAGGACGCCGAGGACCGTGCTCTTTCCTGCGCCGCTGGCGCCGTCGAGGGCGGTGATCCTGCCTTGGGGCGCCGAGAACGTGAGCGGGCCGACGGCGGGCCCCGCCCTTCCGCCGTAGCTCACGGCAAGGTCCGTGACAGTGACCGGCGCCCCGGGCCTTCCTGCCTTGGCTGCAGGAAGCGGGCGTGGCTCGGGAGCATCCGTGACAGCGGTGGCCGCGGCGAGGGCAACCCGGCCATCGTCGCTGGCGTGGTGGGCGGTGCCCAGTTCCCGCAGCGGAAGATAGCAGTCCGGCGCCAGGATCAGGGCAAGCAGGCCTGCCTCGAGGGGCATGTCGCCGTGCACCAGGCGGACGCCGATGAACACCGCCACCACAGCGACGGAGATGGTTGCGATCAGTTCCAGCGCGAGCGCCGACAGGAAGGCCGTGCGCAGGGTTCCCATGGTGCGTGCGCGGTATTCCTCCGAGATCTCTTCCAGGGCCTTGCGCTGCGCCGTGGCCCGGCCGAGTCCCACCAGGACGGGCAGGCCTTTGGCGAGCTCCAGCATGTGGGCGGAGAGCCTTGCGAGGGAGGCCTGCGCCTCGCGGACGCTGTCCTCGGTGTACCGGCCGATCAGCACCATGAACAGCGGCACGAGCGGCACCGTCAGGACAACCACCACTGCGCTGACCCAGTCGGCGTAGAGGATCCGTGCCCCGAGCAGCAGCGGAATCGCGGCGCAGTTCACCAGGGCGGGGAGGAACTGGCTGTAGTAGCTGTCCAGGGCGTCCAGGCCGCGGGTTGCCAGGACGGCGAGTCCGCCGTCGGCCGGTCCGGTCTCCCTTACGCCGTTGCGCAGAGCCCGTTCAAGGAGCCCGGCGCGGAGCTCCTCCTTGATGCCAAGGGCGGCCCGGCGGGATGCAACGGCTTGTCCCCAGACCGTCAGGGAGCGCAGGACCGCGCCGGCCAGCCCCAGGGGGACCTCTCCGGCCCAGCCCGGGTCTCCCGTCACCATTCCGGCGAGGGCCGATGCCACCGCCTGCCCCATGAGCACAAGGGACAGCGCCTTGAGCGCGGCCAGCAGTCCCAGGACATAGATGGCGGAGCGGGTGGATGGACCGGGCGGGAAACGTGGCCGCATGTCAGCCCTTCGTGGTGAAGGCCGTGGCGGCGATGGCCGGCAGGAAGCTGTGCGCCTCCGGGATGTGTGCCGCGCTCACACGCCTCCGGAAGACCCAGTAGGTCCATGCCTGGTATGCGATGACCAGGGGGAGGCCGAGGGCTGCCACGACACTCATAAGGCCAAGGGTGTAGTCCGAGGAGGAGGCGTTTGAAACGGTCAGGTCGAAGGCGCTGTCCAAGGTAGAGGGCAGCACCACGGGGAATACTGCGCCGAATATGGACGCAGTACCAAGTACCAGGAAGGCGCCGAGGGCCAGGAATGCCTTGCCTTCGGCTGCCTTGCGGGCCAGGACCCAGGCTGCGGCTGCCGCGGCAACGGCGAGGATGACCAGGGCCCAGGTCCAGGGCTTGCCGTCGAGGAACTGGATGCTGAGCGCCCACGCGGCGATGGGCAGCAACAGCACCGGCAGCAGCCGCACGAACCACCGGCGGGCCCGGTGCCGGACGTCGCCGTCAGTCTTCAGGGCCAGGAAGGCCAGCGCATGCAGCAGCGAGAAACCCGCCACGGCCAGCCCGCCCAGCACGGCGTAGCCGCTGAACCAGGCCAACGGACCGCCCTCACGGTCGCCGTTCGCATTCAGGGGAAGCCCGGTGGTGGTGAGGGCCAGCGCGGCGCCCACTCCGAAAGCCGCGAAAAAGGAGCCCAGGGCGATGGCCCAGTCCCAGCGGGCACGCCACTGATCCGTGTCCACCTTGCCGCGGTATTCGAAGGCCACCGCGCGGAAGATCAGGGCAACGAGCACCACCAGCAGCGGCAGGTAGAGCGCCGAAAACAGTGAGGCGTACCAGAGCGGGAAGGCAGCGAAGGTGGCGCCGCCGGCGGTCAGGAGCCAGACCTCGTTGCCGTCCCAGACCGGGCCGATGGTGTTGAGCAGGACCCGTCGTTCGGTGTTGTTGCGGGCGAAGAGCTTCATGAGCATTCCGACGCCGAGATCGAAGCCCTCGAGGAAGAGGTACCCGGTCCACAGCACGGCGATGGCGATGAACCAGATGGTTGGGAGCAGTTCCATTCTGTGTTTCCTCTGCTTGGTATCGGGCTAGTACGCGAAGGCCAGGACGTCGTCGGCAGGTTTCCCCGCGCCCGGGCCGCCCGGTCCGGGCGTGGCGTCCCCGTCCTCGTCTACGGGGGCGTGCACCAGTTCCGGCATGGCGGAAACTACTCCACCCCGGATGTACTTGACCAGCAGCTTGACTTCAACCACCAGCAGGACTGCGTAAACTGCCGTCAGCGTTACCAGTGATGCCAGCAGTTCTCCCGCCGAGACCCCCGGCGAAACGGCGGCGGCGGTGAACATAAACACCTGGTCGATGCCGCTGGGGTCGGGATTGGGGGCCACCACAAAAGGCTGGCGTCCCATTTCCGTGAAGATCCAGCCGGCGGCGTTGGCGCCGAACGGGGCCAGGATGCCGAAGACCGCCAGCCGCATGAGCCACGAAGACTCGGGAACGGTTCCCTTCCGGGTGATCCACAGCGCCACCAGCGCTGCCAGGGCTGCAAGGCCGCCGAAGCCGATCATCATGCGGAAGCCCCAATAGGTCACCTCCATGACCGGCAGGTAGTCGATCTCCTGCCCGGCGCGTTCACCGTAGATCGGATTGTCCGGCAGGTTCGTGCCGTACTTCTCCCGGTATTCGGGCAGCAGGCTGTTGACGCCCTTGACTTCGGTGGTGAAGTCACCCTTCGCCAGGTAGGAGAGGATGCCCGGAACCTCGATCAGGGCCACGATGTCGTCGCAGTTCTGCGAGCCGATGTTGCCGATGCTGAGGACCGAGAAGCCGGTGCCGTCGTGGCAGGCAGCTTCTGCCGCGGCCATCTTCATGGGCTGCTGCTCGAACATCAATTTGCCCTGGAGGTCGCCGGTGAGGGCAGTTCCGGCGAAGGAGATCATGGCAACCACGGCACCGATCCGCAGGGACCGGAGCCAGACCTTGTGGTCATTCACGTCACGGCCGGGTATATCTGCTGCTTCGCCGGGGACCACCTTGCCGTCGGCACCCACGGTGTCCACGCCGTCGCGCCGCCTCCGCCACAGGTGGTACCAGGCGATGCCAAGGAGGAAGCCGCCCGCCACCGCCAGGGCGCCGAACAGTGTGTGGGGTACGGCAACGAGGGCGGTGTTGTTGGTGAAGACGGCCCAGGCGTCAGTCATGACGGGCCGGCCGTCGATCATCTCCACACCCACCGGGTGCTGCATCCAGCTGTTGGCGACGATGATGAAGTAGGCGGAGAAGACGGAACCGATAACGGCTATCCACAGGCAGGCCAGGTGGATGCCGGGCTTGAGCTGTTTCCAGCCGAAGATCCACAAGCCCAGGAACGTGGATTCCACGAAGAAGGCGAGGAGCGCCTCCAGTGCCAGCGGCGCGCCGAAAACATCGCCCACGAACCGGCTGTATTCGCTCCAGGCCATGCCGAACTGGAACTCCTGGACGATGCCGGTGGCCACGCCCATGATGAAGTTGATGAGGAACAGCTTGCCCCAGAACTTGGTCATCCGCAGGTATTCGGGGTTGCCAGTGCGGTGCCAGGCGGTCTGGATGACGGCCACAACCAGGCCAAGGCCGATGGTCAGCGGAACCATCATGAAGTGGTAAACCGTGGTGATGCCGAATTGCCAGCGTGCGATTTCCAGCGCGTCCATAGCGTCCAAGGCGGTCCCTCGTGTCAGCGAAATGCAGATCTTCTACGTTTTGTAGAACCGAACTTCTACCGAGTGTAGAACAACGTCGGCAGCGGTGTAAAAACCAGCTTCCACGCCCCTGGAGCCGCAGGCAAGGGAAGCGGCAGGCCAAGTGTTCTACCCAACGTAGAAAGTCCCGTGAAAACCGGGTAAATTAGAACCTGTAGTTGAAGCGAAGCATGCAGCCACCGCCGCTTCCACGCGGTGGCTCGGGGAACAAAGGAAAAGTGCAATGGCTAGTCTTGGTGAACTGGAACGGGCAGTGATGGATCTGCTCTGGGCGGGCCAGGAAGCAGCCACCGCTAATACCCTGCGGGACCGGCTGGCGCGGACGTCGGCCGGACAGGACGGCTCTGCAGGCCATGAAGGCAAGGAACTTGCCGTCACCACCGTCCTTACCGTGCTGTCCCGGCTGGAAAAGAAGGGCCTGGTGGAGCGCGAACGCGGCACCCGCCCGCACCGCTACCAGGCGGTGTCCAGCCGTGAGGACCACACCGCTGAGCTGATGCATGAAGTTCTGGGGTCCGCGCCGGACCGCGAGGCCGTGCTGGCACGCTTCATTGGGTCCGTTTCCGAGGGCGAGGCCGAGACGCTGCGCAAACTGCTGGGCCACCTGTAACGCACCATGTTCTGGGCCTCATACCTGCTGGCGGTCCTTGCGATAGTCCTGGCGTGGCCGGTGCCTATCCTCCTCTCGCGGGCGAAGTGGCCCGCCCGTTCGCCGTTCACTGCCATGATCCTGTGGCAGGCGATCGCACTGGCCGGCGGCCTGTCGATGATCGGCGCCATGCTGGTCTACGGCCTGGAGCCTATCGGCGACAACCTGATTGCGGGGCTTCGGGCGCTGGCCGGAATGGTGCTCTTCAATGCCCCCACCACGGCTTTGGGATTCTGGCACATCTTTGCCCTGTCCGCCGCCGCCCTGCTTACCGCCCACCTGGTGTTCACCCTGCTGCTGACCTACTACAAGATTGAGCGCCAGCGCCGGCGCCACCGCGAACTGCTGGCCCTCCTGGCCTCACCGTCCGCTGAAGGAACGGGAACGCTCGTTATCAGCCATGACTCCCCCGTGGCCTACTGCCTTCCCGGCGGCGCCCGCTCGGTGACGGTCCTCTCGGATGGCCTGATGGCGGCCCTTGAACCGGCAGAACTCCGGGCGGTCCTGATCCATGAGAATGCGCACCTGAACCAACGGCACCACCTGCTGCTGTGGGCTTTTGCCGCCTGGCGGCAAGCGCTGCCATGGCTGCCCACCACCCGCCTTGCCCAGGAGGCGGTGAATTCGCTGATCGAAATGCTGGCCGACGACGTCGCGCTCAAAACCGAGAGCAAGGCCACGCTGATCAAGGCAATCGCCATCGTGGCCAGCGGATCGGCCGGGAACACCGGCGGAGCGGAACTCCGTCCCGCAGCTTCCAGCCTGGCCCTGTCCGGGCTCGAGGCCGCCGGCACGCCCGGCCCGGACCCGGCCCGCACCACGGCCTCCCGGGTCAGCAGGCTGCTCTCACCCCAGCCTGAGCTGCCGGCGCCGGTCCGGAACATGGTGATGGCCGGATCCGTGCTGCTGCTGGCGCTGCCCACCGCCCTGCTGGTGGTGCCGGGCCTGCTGGGCTGAGTCCCGGCGTCGTACCTCCGGACCTCCGGCTCACCGCCCGCCGTCAGGCGTCGATGCGCTCCCGGTCCAGGCTGGCGGCGCCGGCGATGATAAAGTCCTTGCGCGGCGAGACGTCCGAGCCCATCAGCAGGTCAAAGATTTCCTCTGCCTGCTTGGCGTTCTCGATGCCCACCTTGCGCAGGGTGCGGTGCCGCGGGTCCATGGTGGTCTCGGCCAGCTGCTCGGCATCCATTTCGCCCAGGCCCTTGTAGCGCTGGATGGGCTCCTTGTACCGCTTGCCTTCCTTGGCCAGGCGGGCCAGGAGGACGTGGAGTTCCGCCTCCGAGTACGTGTAGATCATTTCATTCGCCTTCTGGCCCGCGTTGATGACCTCCACCCGGTGCAGCGGCGGGACAGCGGCGAAAACGCGGCCGTCTTCGATCATGGGGCGCATGTAGCGGAAGAAAAGCGTCAGGAGCAGCGTGCGGATGTGGGCACCGTCAACGTCGGCGTCCGTCATCAGGATCACTTTGCCGTAGCGGGCGGCGCTGATGTCGAAGCTGCGGCCGGAACCAGCGCCCACAACCTGGATGAGGGCTGCGCATTCGGCGTTGGAGAGCATGTCCCCCACGGACGCCTTCTGGACGTTGAGGATCTTGCCGCGGATGGGCAGCAGGGCCTGGAAGTCCGAGGACCGGGCCAGCTTGGCGGTGCCCAGTGCTGAGTCGCCTTCCACGATGAACAGTTCGGAACGGTCGACGTCGTCCGTGCGGCAGTCGGCAAGCTTGGTGGGCATCGAGGATGTTTCCAGGGCGTTCTTGCGCCGCTGGGTTTCCTTGTGCACCCGAGCCGAGATGCGCGACTTCATCTCGTTGACGATTTTTTCCAGCAGCAGCGCGGACTGGGCCTTGTCATTCCGGTTCGCGGAACCGAGCTTGGCGCTGATCTCCTGTTCCACCACCTTGGACACGATGGCGCGCACCGCCGAGGTGCCCAGGATTTCCTTGGTCTGGCCTTCGAACTGGGGCTCGGCAAGCCGTACCGTCAGGACGGCGGTCAGGCCCGCGAAGATGTCGTCCTTTTCGATCTTGTCATTGCCGGCCTTGAGCTTCCGGGCGTTGGTTTCCACCGCTTTGCGGAACGTCTTGACCAGGGCCTGCTCAAAGCCTGACTGGTGCGTTCCGCCCTTGGGGGTGGAGATGATGTTGACGAAACTCCGGACGGTGCTGTCGTAGCCGATGCCCCAGCGCAGCGCGACATCCACCTCGCAGTCCCGTTCCACCTCCGCCAGCTGGCTGTGCCCGCGCTCGTCCAGGACGGGAACTGTCTCCTTGAACTTTCCGGAGCCGTGCAGCCGCCAGACGTCGGTGACGGCGGGATCGGCGGCGAGGAACTCGACGAATTCGGAGATGCCGCCGTCGTGGTGGAAGACCTCTTCGTGGACTCCTGCCTCCCCGGGTGTTCCCGGGAACCTCCGCTCATCCCGCACCGCCAGTTTGAGGCCTGGTACCAGGAAGGAGGTCTGGCGCGCACGGGCCGCCAGTTCGTCATAGGAGAACTTTGCATCCGGGGTGAAGATCTGCCGGTCGGCCCAGTACCGGATCCGGGTGCCCGTGACCCCGCGCTTTGCTTTGCCCACCACGTCCAGGACGGAATCGTCCACGAACGGGGTAAAGGGTGCGGCGGGGTCGATCCTGGAGCCAACGTCCTTGAAGCGTCCGGGCTCGCCGCGCCGGAAGGACATCTTGTAGGTCTTGCCGCCGCGGACCACTTCGACGTCGAGGCGGGAGGACAGCGCGTTGACCACGGATGCGCCGACGCCGTGCAGGCCGCCTGAGGCCGTGTAGGAGCCGCCGCCGAACTTGCCGCCGGCGTGGAGTTTGGTGAAGACCACTTCGACGCCCGTCAGGCCGGTCTTGGGTTCTTTGTCGATAGGGATGCCGCGGCCGTCGTCATGGATCTCCACGGAGTTGTCGGCGTGGAGGATGATCTTGATGTCGTGGCCGAACCCGGCCAGGGCCTCATCCACGGAGTTGTCAATGATCTCCCAGAGGCAGTGCATGAGTCCGCGGGAGTCGGTGGAACCGATGTACATGCCCGGGCGCTTGCGGACAGCCTCGAGGCCCTCCAGTACAGACAGGTGCCGGGCAGTGTAATCAGAACTTGGTGCCACTGGTGATGAACTCCTTCAGGGACGGAAACAGCAGGCTGGGATCGCTTCCTCTAGGGTAGTCGGCCCGGCACCGGCAGGCCGGCTGCCACACCTGGCCGGGGGTGTGGACCGTGCCACGCGGGTGGTGCCGGCGGGCCCTGCGGCGAACTTGAGCCAATTTTGCGGATACGCGCACAGCGAACTTGCCCCATCCTTGCGATGGATTTGTTACGAATGCTGGTTATATAGACGTACTGATCTACTAAGGAGGCCGACATGACAACAGCAGTGGCAGACCGCACACTCAACGCACTCGACCGGTGCGATCGTTGCGGAGCCCAGGCTTACGTCCGGGTTGTATTGGAGTCCTCCGGCGGTGAACTGCTGTTCTGCGGCCACCACGCCCGTGCAGTGGAGGCAACCCTCAAGCCGTTGAGCTCCGACTGGCACGACGAGACGGGCAGGCTTCACGAGAAGGCAGTCGTGGAAATCGACTAGGTTCTTCCCGAAGTTGTTGGGACCCCACCGCAAGGTGGGGTCCCAATCCTTTTAACCACAACCTTCAAAGCGCCGCCCTGGCCCGCCGCAACAGCCCGGACGGCCTGGGGAAACCAAGCGGCCCGCCGGCTGCCGCGCGGGGGGGGCGCGGCGGCCGGCGGGCCGCTGTGTTTGACCGGTCCTGTTTAGTCCAGGTAGTCCCGGAGCACCTGCGACCGCGACGGGTGGCGGAGCTTGGACATGGTCTTCGATTCGATCTGGCGGATGCGCTCACGCGTGACTCCGTAGACCTTTCCGATTTCGTCTAAAGTCTTCGGCTGTCCATCCGTCAGGCCGAAGCGCATGGCCACAACGCCGGCCTCGCGCTCGGAGAGTGTGTCCAGGACGGAGTGCAGCTGCTCCTGCAGGAGCGTGAAGCTCACGGCATCCGCCGGAACCACGGCTTCGGAGTCCTCGATCAGGTCGCCGAACTCGGAGTCGCCGTCCTCGCCCAGGGGCGTGTGCAGCGAAATGGGCTCGCGGCCGTACTTCTGGACTTCAACGACCTTTTCGGGCGTCATGTCCAGTTCGAGGGCCAGCTCTTCGGGCGTGGGTTCACGGCCCAGGTCCTGCAGCATCTGGCGCTGCACGCGGGCCAGCTTGTTGATGACCTCGACCATGTGCACTGGAATACGGATGGTGCGGGCCTGGTCGGCCATGGCGCGGGTGATTGCCTGGCGGATCCACCAGGTGGCATAGGTGGAGAACTTGAAGCCCTTGGTGTAGTCGAACTTCTCCACCGCACGGATGAGGCCCAGGTTGCCTTCCTGGATGAGGTCCAGGAACAGCATGCCGCGGCCGGTGTAACGCTTGGCCAGCGAGACCACCAGGCGGAGGTTCGCTTCCAGGAGGTGGTTCTTGGCACGTTTCCCGTCATGGATGATGAATTCAAGCTCGCGCTTGTACTTCGGATCCATGGAGCCGTCGTCGGCGTTGATCTTTTCCTCGGCAAAAAGTCCGGCTTCGATCCGGAGCGCAAGGTCGACTTCCTGCTCGGCGTTGAGCAGCGCAACCTTACCGATCTGCTTAAGGTAGTCCTTGACGGGGTCGGCGGTAGCTCCGGCGGACATGACCTGCTGCACGGGTGCGTCGTCGTCATCAGCGTCCGAGTAGACGAAGCCCTTGCCGGAGCCGGCGGCACCCTTGGCGGGATCGGCCTCGGCGTCGTCCTCGATAACCTCAGGTCCTTCGAGGATGATGTCGTCGAGCTCTTCGTCGACTTCTTCTACATCGTCAGCGCCGCCAGCCGCAGACTTGCCGGCGGCCTCGGCAGCTGCCTTTGCGCCGGGCTTGGGCCCGCGCTTCTTGGGCTCGCGCTTGCCGTCCGCGGCCTCACCGGCAGATGCTTTGTTGGCTGCCCGCGTAGCTGCCCGCTTGGCGTTGGTCGCAGCCTGCTTCTCCTCGGCGGACAGTTCGTCCTGGGCGGAGGGGTCCTTCTTCGTGGAAGACGGGGTCACAGAAAACCTTTCTAGCGGTGGTCTGTGGAATCACCATACGGGCAACACCACTATGACCCTGTCAAGTCCGTGGTGAAAACCAAGCGCCACCACGGCCCGCAGAGTCAATTAAGACAACTGCCGGAACCGCTGTAATGTTCCCCGAAAGGGCACAATCCTGGACGCTCGATACACGGACCCAACCGGGTCTCGGCATCCATTGTCTCATGATTTCCCGGAAGGGGCCTCTCCCCCGTTCTCCTCGTTCGGCCAGCCCGCCGGCACGTGCCCGCTGCACCCTCCCCGCAATCCCTGCGCCCACCGATCACGCCGCGTCGGGGCCGAATTTCTGCCAGGCGGCCTCCTTCCGTGCCGCCCAGCCGCAGATGGTTCCCCGGCGGACCAGTTCCAGCAGCAGTTCCGCGAGCCGGTACCCGGGTTCCACGTCCAGGGCCTGGGCAAGGTAGGCCGCGGAGAAGGAGCCACGCCCCCGGCACCATGCGATCCAGCCCCTTCCCGTGAGCGATGCTGCCCCAGCCCTACCTCCGGATGCCGCGAGTTGCAGGAAAATGGAATCCAAGGCGTCGAGCCTCTCCCAGTCCGGAACGGCAGGCTGGATCCCCATCAGGACATCGCCGTAGCGGGGAACACCCGCTTCCGTCACCCCGCCATGTACAGGACCACCGGCCGGAGCGGCCTTCCCGCCAATGCCGGCGCCAAGGGATCCTGCCGGCGGGGCCACAGGTTCAAGGCGGCACTCCTCGCGAAAGGTGGGTGACTGCCCGGCCCCGGCTTCCGCTGCCGCCCTTCCGGCGGCCGCCATCATCAGGACGGCATCCCGCCATCGCGGTACCAACAGGGTTGCCCGCAGGAAGCCGTCGCGTTCAACCTCGGGAAGCCACGCTTCACCCGGGGGACGGTTAAGCTGGGCATCCCATAGCCCCAGGACAGCGTCAAACTGCGCCCTGCTTCCGCGGCGCAGGTCCAGTTGCGCCAACCACGCCGCTTCCGCCTCAAGCACTGCAGCACAATGCAGGCTGGAACCGGGCAGGACCGCAGCCGGCTGGTCCTGGGGGGACGGGCCCACGCTGCTTCCGCGGTACACCATTTCGGCGTTCAGGGTGCTGTCCCGGATCTCCTGCACCGGACGTCCGGGGAAGGGGCAGCACGCAGGATCAGCACAAAACGCGTCCCGCCAATACTCGGTGCCGACGTACCAGGCATCCCGGACCGGCATCCCTGCTCCGTCCAGCGCCCATTGCAGCCCCGCGAGCAGGCTGCCATAGCCGTCCGGCCCGGCCAGCCAGCCGTTGTTGGTGAAGAGTGCCAGCAGCGACCCGTCGGCATTCCGGTCCGCTTCAAGGTAGCTGCAGACCGTCCGGGCAAAAGCGGCGGGCTGCGCCAGGACGTCCGGGCCGGGAAGATCCAGCCTGAGCGTGGCGCCCAGCCGTTTGCCCTGCAACGTCATGGCGACGAGGCTTGCGGACGGCCAGTAGCCCAGTGAGTGGGGAATGAAGCCCAGGACGTCTTCCGGGCTGCGGATTGTCAGGTGTTCTGGAGGTGTCATGCCTCCAGCCTTCACGGACCGCCGGACCCGGATAAGGACCTGATCCGGCTATGTGGGGAAACGTGCGCTGTGCAGGACTAGTCGGCACCGTCCGTAGGCGTCGGCTGCCGGCGCCGGGCGAGGCTTTCCCGCCGCTGGCGGGCAAGGGCGCTGCGCAAGGGTGGAACAATGACGCCCTGCGCGGCCATCTGGCGCCGCACCTTTCGCCGGCATGCCAGCATCGCCGCCGCACCGGATCCGAGCAGCAGGAACTGGACGCTCAGGGCAATACGGAACGGATCCAGTCCGTACAGGATGCCGTTGGAGAAACCGCTGGCATACAGGACGTCCAGCACCAGCCCGATCAGGAAGATCGCAACAAGGGCTGCGATGAACCCGCCCACGTTAACGATGCCCGTCGCCGTTCCGATCCGGTGCGCCGGATTGAACGTCCGGGCGAAGTCGAAGCCGATCATCGAACCGGGGCCGCCGACGGCAAGCACCACGACAAGGCCGGCCAGCAGCCAGAGGGGTGCCTGCCCGGGAGTGAGCAGGACGGCAGCCCATGCCCCCGCGGTAGCGCCGGCAATCAGCAGGACCATGGTGGAACGCCGCAACGGATGCCGTGAAACGAAGCGTCCGATGAATGGCCCTACCGCCATTGCGGCGGCGACGTACAGCGCCATGAGGGCGGCAACCGTTCCGGCGTCCAGCCCCTGGCCCGAAAGGAGGAAGGGGTAGCCCCACGTCATGGCAAACACCGTGCCGCTGAACTGGATGGTGAAGTGGCTCCACATGCCCAGCCTCGTCCCCGGCTGGCGCCAGGCCCGGGCCAGGGATGCGCCGGTAGCCCGCAGGCCCTGCTTTGCGTGCGGCCGCTCGGTGCCCGGCGGGGCGTCCTGCAGGAGCAGCAGGACCAGGACAACGGCGAGCGCGGACAGGCCTGCCAGCATCAGGAATGCGGTGGTCCAGCCTGAGAGATGGAGGACGAAGGCGAACGGGATGACGCTGAACAGCTGGCCCAGCTGGCCGGACATGCCCGTCAGCTGGGTCACCAGGGGCACCCGGGCGGGAGCGAACCACAAGGGAATCAGGCGGATCACGGAGATAAAGGTCATGGCGTCCCCGGCCCCCACCAGTACGCGGCCGGCCACTCCCCCGGGAATTGTGTCGGCAAAAGCAAGTTGGAGCTGGCCCAGGCCCATCAGGGCAGCGCCCCAGGAGATCATGGCGCGGGAGCCGAACCTGTCCACCAGCAGGCCCACCGGGATCTGGAGCCCGGCGTAGACAAGGAGCTGGAGGACAGTGAAGAACGAAATCGCCGATGCGCTGGCATGGAACCGCTCCGTGGCTTCCAGCCCCACCACGCCAAAGGACGTGCGCTGCGCCACGGCTACCAGGTACCCAAAGATTCCGATGGTCCAGATAAGCCAGGCGCGGGGTGCAGTCACCACTTCATTATGCCCGGGCAGCCGCCGGCGGCCTTTATTGACCCAGCCGCTTTATTGACCCGGGTTCTCCCGGGCCAGGTACGCTTCCACCGCGGCGCCCAGGACGTCGGCGTTGGGCAGTTCGTCATTCTCGTCCGCGAGGAGCGAGCGGCGGACCGTGCCCTCGGCCTTTTCGTCGTAGCGGGTCTCCAGCCGCGACACCACCTGCTGGACTTCCTCGGAGGCGTCAATCTGTTCGGCGATCTGGCGGCCGACCTCGCGCCCGGCTTCGCGGAGCCTGTCCGAGGGCAGCATCAGCGAGGTGGCCGCGCCCAGGTACTCCAGGCCTGCGACGGCGGCCGTGGGGTATTCGGCCTCGGCCAGGTAGTGGGGGACGTGGATGACGTAACCGGCAACATTCCGTCCTGCCTCCACCAGGCGGAGTTCCAGGATGTGTCCTACAGCTGCGGGAACCTCCACGGTGGGCTTCCACACCGAGATGCCCTCGATCAGCTCCGGCCGGTTGCCGTGCACCGTGACGCCCACAGGGCGGGTGTGCGGAACCGGCATGGGAATGGAGTGGATCCAGGTGACCAGGTTGACGTCCAGTTGCTCCACGATGCCCACCACTGCGCGCGCAAAGCGTTCCCACTGCAGGTCCGGTTCGAAACCTGCCAGCAGGAGGAAGGGCTTCCCGAGCCCGTCCACGAGGCGGTACAGGGCCAGCTTCGGCTCCTGGTAATCCTGGAGGTGGTCCTCCACGAACGTCAGGTGCGGCCTGCGTGAGCGGTAGTCAATCAGCTGGTCGGCGTCGAAGACCGCCACCGGCTCGGCGTCGAGGGAGTCGAGCAGTTCCGCGTTGATCTGCTTCACCACGTGGCCGGCATCGGCGAACCCGGTGAAGCCCATCACCAGGTTCAGCCCGCGGAGCCCGGGGCTGTGGAACAGCTCAATGTTGCTCGCATAAAGCGCACCGGGGTCCAGGAGGGAGCCGGAAATCCGTTCAAGCACGGCATGTTCCTTTCATAGGTGCGGGTGGACATTCTTTCTTTACAACGCCCCGGGACGGCCTCGCATTCCGGCGCCCGGTGTGGCGCAACTCTCACGAAATACCCCGTGCGCAGCGGCCAAGGGCTACGATCGGAACTGGCCTGCCAGACGGGCCTGCAACTCCCGGACTGCGTTCCGAACGGCCGTACCCGGGGAACCATGGCAGAACGCCGAACATGCTCCCTGCCCGAACATCTTTCGAGAATCGAGGACTGACCCCGTGGTCAAGAATACTGAAATCAACCTTAGTACCCTCTCTCGGGACCTGAAGAAGAGTCCCAGCGACGCAGTGGTCATAGGCGTGGGGCAGGGTGCAGACGGTCCCGTCCTCCTGGAGAACCCGTTGACGGCCAGGTCCGCCGAAGCGCTGGCTGATTCCCTTAAGGCGCTCGGCGTCACGGGTGCCGCGGACCAGCTGGTGCGCCTGCCGGGCCTCCCCGAGACCGGCGCGGGCGTCCTGGTCCTGGCGGGCGTGGGCAAGGTAACGCCTGCGCAACCGTTGGCCGGGGAAGCACTGCGCCGGGCAGCCGGTTCCGCCATCCGCCAGCTCGCCGGTTTCGCCACGGTTGCCTTGGCGTTCCCGACGGCGACTGCCGCCGACGTCGCAGCGGTGGCCGAAGGTGCCGCCCTGGGGGCCTATTCCTTCACAGAGTTCCGCACCTCCAGGGAAGGCCTGAAGGATCCTGTCCGCAACGCGGTCATTTTCACCGACCTGGCCGACCAGAAGGAACTTGCCCCTGTCCTTAAAAGGGCCACACTGATCGGCAAGGCGGTAAACGCCACCCGTTCGCTGGTGAACCAGCCGCCCAGCCACCTCTACCCCGAGTCCTTCGCCGAGGCTGCCAAGGACCTGGCCAAGGGCCTGCCCGTGAAGGTCACCGTGTGGGACGAGAAGCGCCTCGAGAAGGAAGGCTTCGGCGGCATCATGGGCGTGGGCAAGGGCTCCGCCCGCCAGCCGCGGCTGGTCAAGGTGGAATACTCTCCCGCCAAGGCAACGTCAAAGATCGCGCTCGTCGGAAAAGGCATCACCTTTGACACCGGCGGAATCTCCATTAAGCCGGCCCTCGGCATGGGCGACATGAAGAGCGACATGGCGGGCGCCGCCGTCGTCCTTAACACTGTCCTGGCCCTGGCGGGACTTGGCCTGCCGGTGAAGGCGACCGCCTGGCTCTGCATCGCCGAGAACATGCCCTCCGGCGCCGCTTCCCGGCCGGCCGACGTCCTGACGATGTTCGGCGGGAAGACCGTGGAGGTCCTGAACACCGATGCCGAGGGAAGGCTGGTGATGGCCGACGGCATCGTGGCTGCCAGTGCCGAGTACCCGGACGCCATCATCGACGTCGCAACGCTCACCGGGGCACAGCTGATCGCACTGGGAAACCGGACGGCCGGCGTCATGGGATCGGACAGCGTGACCGGCCCGCTCAAGGCCGCAGCGGACCGCGCCGGCGAACTCGTATGGCCCATGCCGCTTCCCGAGGAACTGCGTCCCAGCCTCGACTCACAGGTCGCCGACCTCGCGAACATCGGCGAACGCCATGGCGGCATGATGACCGCCGCAGTTTTCCTCCGTGAATTCGTGGGTAAGGGCAAGGACGGGGAACAGATCCCCTGGGCCCACATCGACATCGCCGGGCCGTCCTTCAACAACGGGAGCCCCTATGGCTACACCCACAAGCAGGGAACGGGCTGCACCGTCCGGACCCTGGTGGCCTATGTGGAGGACATCCTGGCTGCTGCCGCCTGACATATGGCGGCCCGCAGCGGGCTGGCACCAGGCTTTGCGGGACCGGTGATCCCTGTGCCACAAAGCCGCGTGACACTCGACACAAGCGCTCCACAAACGTGGTGCCAGGGTGGAGCATGGATAAGTGGTTCGCTAAGGTGAACCACGGTAGTCACAAATGCAAAAGAATTGGCCTGCTGGAATAATCACGGCAGTCCAGGTTCCAAGACCAGATGATGCGCAGGACCGCGTCATCGTTCACGCGAGGGAGCGTCTAAGTGGCCGATCAGGCAACTGCGCAAGAATTCGACATCCTGGTACTCGGTGGCGGCAGCGGCGGATACGCCGCCGCGCTGCGGGCAGTACAGCTTGGCCTCACCGTCGGCCTCGTGGAGAAAGCCAAACTGGGCGGCACCTGCCTCCACAACGGCTGCATCCCCACCAAGGCCCTCCTGCACTCCGCGGAGCTGGCCGACCACGCACGGGACTCCGCCAAGTACGGCGTGAACGTCACCCTCGACGGCATCGACATCAACGCCGTCAACGCGTACAAGGACGGCATCATCGCCGGCAAGTACAAGGGTCTCCAGGGCCTCATCAAGTCCAAGGGCATCACCGTCATCGAGGGTGAAGGCAAACTCCAGGGCACTGACACCGTCGTGGTCAACGGCACGGCGTACAAGGGCAAGAACATCGTCCTGGCCACCGGCTCCTACTCCCGCACCCTCCCGGGGCTGGAAATCGGCGGCAAGGTCATCACCTCGGACCAGGCCCTCACCATGGATTCCATCCCCAAGAGCGCCATTATCCTGGGCGGCGGCGTGATCGGCGTCGAATTCGCCTCCGTCTGGAAGTCCTTCGGCGTGGACGTCACGATCGTCGAGGGCCTGCCCTCGCTGGTTCCCAACGAGGACGCCACCATCGTGAAGAACTTCGAACGGGCCTTCAAGAAGCGCGGCATCAAGTTCTCCACCGGCGTGTTCTTCCAGGGCGTCGAGCAGAATGACGACGGCGTCAAGGTCACCCTGGTGGACGGCAAGACCTTCGAAGCCGACCTCCTCCTTGTTGCCGTGGGCCGCGGCCCCGTCACCGCCAACCTTGGCTACGAGGAAGCGGGCGTCACAATCGACCGCGGCTTCGTCATCACTAACGAACGCCTTCACACCGGCGTCGGCAACATCTACGCCGTGGGCGACATCGTGCCGGGCGTCCAGCTGGCGCACCGCGGCTACCAGCAGGGCATCTTCGTGGCCGAGGAAATCGCCGGCCTGAAGCCTGTGGTCGTCGAGGACATCAACATCCCGAAGGTCACCTACTCCGACCCCGAAATCGCCACGGTCGGCTACACCGAAAAGGCCGCCAAGGAGAAGTTCGGCGAAGACCAGGTCCAGACCCAGGAATACAACCTCGCCGGCAACGGCAAGAGCTCCATCCTGGGCACCTCCGGCCTGGTCAAGCTGGTCCGCCAGAAGGACGGCCCGGTGGTGGGCGTCCACATGATCGGTGCCCGCATGGGCGAACAGGTGGGCGAAGCCCAGCTGATCGTGAACTGGGAAGCGTACCCCGAGGATGTGGCCCAGCTGCTGCACGCCCACCCCACGCAGAACGAGTCCCTGGGCGAAGCCCACCTTGCACTCGCGGGCAAGCCCCTTCACGGCTAGTCTCCCCCAGCATCACAGGGCCTGGTGCACCCGGCACGGAATGCCGGGTGCACTAGGCTGGCCAACAGGCAGCAATCATCCGCACTAAAGATCAATAAGGAGAACGGGGACGACATGTCTGAATCCGTTAACTTGCCCGCCCTCGGTGAGAGCGTCACCGAAGGAACCGTCACCCGCTGGCTCAAGCAGGTAGGTGACCGGGTAGAGGTGGACGAGCCGCTGCTCGAAGTCTCCACCGACAAAGTAGACACTGAAATCCCCTCTCCTGTAGCTGGCGTGATTGAGGAAATCCTGGTTGCCGAGGACGAGACCGCCGAGGTCGGCGCTCCCCTGGTCCGCATTGGCGATGGCTCCGGCGGCGGCGCCCCGGCCGATGAGGCCCCTGCCGCTGAGCAGTCCGCTCCGGCCGAGGCCCCGTCCACTGAAGCCGCCGCACCGGACGAAGCCCCGGCGCAGGAGGCACCTGCCCAGGAAGCTCCCGCGCAGGAAGCTTCCGCACCTGAGGCACCGGCCGCCGGCGGCGGCGAGAGCCACGAGGTCACCCTCCCGGCCCTCGGCGAGAGCGTTACCGAGGGCACGGTCACCCGCTGGCTGAAGGCCGTCGGCGACGCCGTCGAGGTGGACGAGCCCCTGCTGGAGGTGTCCACCGACAAGGTAGACACCGAAATCCCCTCCCCCGTGGCCGGCACCCTCCAGGAGATCCGCGTCAACGAGGACGAAACCGCAGAGGTTGGCTCCGTCCTGGCCGTCATGGGCTCAGGTGCGGCAGCAGCGCCCGCAGAGGCCCCCGCCCCGGCTGCACCTGCAGAGGAAGCCCCCAAGGCGGAAGAGTCCAAAGCTGAGGCACCGGCTCCGCAGGCTGCACCTGCCCAGGAAGCACCCAAGCAGGAAGCACCGAAGGCCGCAGCAGCTCCGGCCGCTCCGGCCGCAGCCGAGGCACCCGCCGCCGGCGGCGAGTCCGGCTACGTCACCCCCCTGGTCCGCAAGCTGGCCAACCAGCACGGCGTGGACATCACCTCGCTCTCCGGCACCGGCGTCGGAGGCCGCATCCGCAAGCAGGACGTCATCGCGGCAGCCGAAGCCAAGGCCGCACCCGCTCAGGCAGCCCCGGCAGCGTCCGCTCCGGC
The DNA here is from genome assembly GCF_031844545.1 of Arthrobacter sp. AB6. Taxonomy (NCBI): domain Bacteria; kingdom Bacillati; phylum Actinomycetota; class Actinomycetes; order Micrococcales; family Micrococcaceae; genus Arthrobacter; species Arthrobacter sp. AB6. Next base: position 9,086 of record NZ_JAUZVL010000014.1, on the reverse strand, counting down.
ACCGGCAGCATCCGGAGCCGCGGTTTCCTCGCTGCGCGGCACCACCCAGAAGGCACCGCGCATCCGCCAGGTCATCGCCCGCCGCATGCGTGAGTCGCTGGAAATCTCCACCCAGCTGACCCAGGTCCACGAAGTGGACATGACCAAGATCGCCAAGCTCCGCCTCAAGGCCAAGAACTCGTTCCAGGCCCAGAACGGCACCAAGCTGACCTTCCTGCCGTTCATCGCCAAGGCCGTGGCCGAGGCCCTCAAGCAGCACCCCAAGCTCAACGCTGCGTACGACGAGGACAAGCAGGAAATCACGTACCACAACGCCGAACACCTGGCGATCGCCGTCGACACGGACAAGGGCCTGCTGGTCCCGGTCATCTCCGACGCCGGCAGCCTGAACCTCGCCGGACTGGCCGGGAAGATTGCCGACGTTGCCAGCCGCACCCGCGACGGCAAGATCGGCCCGGACGAGCTGTCCGGCGGCACGTTCAGCATCACCAACATCGGATCCGTCGGCGCCCTGTTCGACACCCCGATCATCAACCAGCCGCAGGTGGGCATCCTTGGCACCGGCGCCATCGTCAAGCGCCCGGTAGTGGTTTCCGATGACAACGGTGACGATTCGATCGCCATCCGGTCCATGATGTACCTGTCCCTGACGTACGACCACCGCCTGGTGGACGGCGCGGACGCCGGCCGGTTCCTCCAGACCCTGAAGGCACGCCTTGAGGAAGGCGCCTTCGAGGCGGACCTCGGGCTGTAACAGGCAAAAGCGCACGACGGCGGCGCAGGCAGCGGCGGGAAACCTCCGCAAAGCCTGCGCCGCCGTCGGCATTTAAGCGGGCACGTCCCCGGGCGCACGGGCCCGCGCCGGCACTACTACGTCCCGTAGAACCTCTGGCTACACTGGTCTCATGAACATCGTCTATAACATTGTGGTTTTCCTGCACATCGTCGGCGCGGCCATGATCGTGGGCATCTGGATCGGGCAGATGAAGAAGCCCACCGTCCACCCCCGCCAGTTTGACGGCGCCATGCTGCAGCTGCTGACCGGGGTTGCCCTGATGGGACTCATCCCGGCACTGGACATGGACGCCAACTACCCCAAGCTGGGCATCAAGCTCGTCATCGCCCTGGTTGTGGGCGTACTGGCCTTCATCGGCCGCCGGAAGTACAAAAAGGGCGAGGACATCAGCGCGGGCCTGGCCCACGGCGTGGGCGGACTCGCGCTGCTGAACATCGCCATCGCCACGCTCTGGCAGTAGCAGCCACACACTGAAACAATGACAGCGGCGACGCCCCTTCCGCGGGGGCGTCGCCGTCGCCATCTAACCGGCGGTACATAACAAGCGTGGTAACAATCCTCTGACAGCGGACAGCTGGTGCACGGTTCCCGCGAAATCCCTAGGATGGGAGACGGCGGGGCCGGGCACTGGCCTGCCCCGGTTTGAATCGACTTGAGGAGTGGTAATGGCAGCAACACGCACCGCGCACACGGTATGGAACGGCGACCTGATGTCAGGTTCCGGGAACACCACGCTGGACAGCTCAGGCCTCGGCACCTATGAGGTCACCTGGAAGGCCCGTACCGAGGCTTCCGGCGGCAAGACCAGCCCGGAGGAACTGATTGCCGCAGCCCACTCGGCCTGCTTCTCCATGGCCTTCAGCCACGCACTGGCCCAGGCGGGCCACGCGCCGGAGGAAGTGAACACCAAGGCTGACGTCACGTTCGTCCCGGGAACCGGCATCACGGGAAGCCACCTGACCATGTCGGCACGGATCCCGGGCATCTCCGAGGAAGAGTTCCAGAAGATCGCAAGCGAGGCAAAGGTGGGCTGCCCCGTTTCCGGCGCCCTGGCCAGCATCGACATCACCCTGGATGCAACGCTGGAGTCCTGACCCGGCGCCGGTAAGCAAAAGCCCCGCCTGGCCGTGACGGCCAGGCGGGGCTTTTTGTGCGCGGCGGCTACTGGCCCTGCCGCCGTGCGGGGAGCGGAGCGGGACGCAGCCGGCGGTACCCTTCGCGGGCCGGCGGGCGGTCCGTGGGCAGTTCCTGCACCATCTCCTTAAGCGTGCCGATGCCGTACTCCAGCTGGGGGTCCCGGCCTGCCGCATAGGCGTGCGGAGGAAATACCACCTCGATATCCGGCTCCACCCCGTAGTTCTCCACGCTCCAGCCCACACCGCCGCCGAACCAGGTGGCGTACCGCGGCTGCGTCACGCCGGTGCCGTCCGCAAGGGAGAACCGGTTGTCGATGCCCACCACGCCGCCCCACGTGCGGGTGCCGATCACCGGTCCGATCCCCCTGAGCTTGGACACCTGGGTGATGATGTCGCCGTCCGAGCCGGCGAATTCGTCGGCCAGGATAATCACCGGACCGCGCGGTGCGTGGTGCGGGTATGTCCGCGGCTTTTCACCGCGCGGCATGCTCCACCCGGTCACCTTGCGGCCGATCAATTCCGCGACCAGCTGCGAGGTGTGGCCGCCGCGGTTGCGGCGCACGTCCACGATAAGGCCGTCAAGCGCAGTTTCAGTGTCCAGGTCCCGGTGCAGCTGTGCCCAGCCGTTGGCCATCATGTCCGGGATGTGCAGGTAGCCGAACTTGCCCCCCGAGGCTTCGCGGACAGTCCGCCGGTTTGAGGCAACCCAGTCCTGGTACCGCAAGCGCTCCTCGTCCTTGACGGGAACCACGGCGACGCGGCGCTGGGTGCCTGCTGCGGCCCCGTGTGCCGGACCATTCAGGAGGGTGAGCTCGACTGCCCGTCCGACCGCTCCCACCAGCTGCATGGCCGGGGTGACGCCTTCGGACAGCGGCACGCCGTCGACAGCCAGCAGGATATCGCCCGCCTTGGCGCCGATTCCAGGCCTGGTCAGGGGTGAAGTGGCCAGCGGATCGGAGGACTCGCCGGCAAGGATCCGGGTGATCTCCCACCCGCCGGAGACGTACGCCAGGTCCGCGCCGAGCCTGCCCTGGCCGTGGCTGCCGTTTTCGGTGACAGGCGCCGGCCGGACGTAGGCATGGGACGTCCCCAGCTCGCCGTGCAGCTCCCACAGGAGGTCAACCAGGTCATCGTGCGAGCCGAGGCGTTCCACGAGCGGACGGTAGCGGCGGTGGATGGAATCCCAGTCCTGCCCTGCCATATCCTCCGTCCAGAAGAAATCCCGCTGCAGCCGCCAGGCCTCGTCAAAGGCCTGCCCCCAGACACTTAGCGGGTCCATCATGACCCTGATCCGGCCGAGATCCACCTTGACCAGCTTCCCGGACTCCTCATCCGCCTTCGCGTCGGCGGGGACCACGGTGACCTCCTTGTCCGAGATCAGCACCACGGTGCTGCGGTCCCCTGACAGCCGGTAACTGTCCAGCGCATCCACGAGGGTGGCCAGCTTGCGCCGGCCAAGGTCGTACCGGACCAGGCTGGGCCGGGAGTCCTTGTCCTCCTGGCTGGCTTTTCCATCACCGGTCACGCCGGCCAGGGCCCAGTCGAGCCACAGCAGCGCCCCTTCGGCGGCCTTCAGGGACGTGTAGTTGCCCTGCGGCACAGGCACGGTGATGACCCGGTGCGCCAGGCCCTCGGGATCCACCCGGGCCTCCGGCAGGGCGTTGCCAGGGCGGGAGCCGTCGTCGGGCTTTTCCTCTTCCTGTGTGGCTGCCGCGCCTCCGCCGTCTGAGTCCACGGCGGGGCCGAAGGGCGACGGCGTGTCCGCCGCAAGCGCCACAAGGTAGGGCTTGATGGGACTGGGGAAGGAGAGGTCGAAGGAGTGTCCGTCGTACACCGGGTCGAAGCTGCGGTTGGAGAGGAAGGCCAGGAACTTGCCGTCGGGGGTGAAGGCCGGCGACTGGTCACAGAAGCGCCCATCGGTGACATCCACCGGGGCGGCACCGGGCTGTGCCGCGTTGGCCAGCCGCAACCGGCTGCGGGAGCCGAAGGACGTGACCGGTTCCGACCATACGAGCCACTGCGAGTCCCCGGACCATGCCAGGTCCGCAACGGTGCCTTCGCCGATGCTGGACACCAGTGTCAGTTCGCCCGTGCGCGTGTCTGCCACGTAGACCTCGCCGAATGACGTTCCCAACGCTATCCGGCGCCCGTCCGGGCTCGCCTCGAGGGCACTGGCACGCGACGGCTTGGGGAAGGCGATGCGGATTGCGGCCGGCCCTGCCGGCGCCTCCGCAGCCGGGGCGCCTGATTCAGGCGCGACGTCGGCCTGCTCGTCCGGGCCATGGGCCGCCGGGGTGTTCCCGGCGAGCGCGGCAGCGCCGGCAGCAGGGACGGGCTGCGGCAGCACGACGTCGTCCGTCGGTGCCGGCGCGGGCGGGGCACCAGTTCCCTTGTGGTCCACTGCCGCGCTGGTCACGCCGGCTGCAGCAGCAGGGTGCGGGACGGGTGCCGCGATGTCCTTGATATACAGCGCCTCCGCGCCGTCGTGGTCCGCCAGGTAGGCGATCCGGCCGTCGCCGAGGGGCCGGGGCAGCCGGGCGCGGACGCCCGGCGTTGCCTCAATGATGCGGGAGGGACCGTCCTTGTGGCGAAGCCAGTGGATGGTGCCGTGGGCTTCGACAGCGCTGGCGGAGCCGCTGGTGTCCGGTACCACCGCGCCGAGGTGTTTGGTGGCCTTCAGCAGTGCAGGGCGCCTGGATTGCGATGCGGAGCCAAGGCTGATGTCCAGCCGGACGGCCTCGGAACCGAGATCGTGCAGCACCCAGAGCTCGCCGGCGGACTCGAAGATAACGCGCTTGCCGTCCGTGGAGGCGTGCCGGACGTAGAAGTCCTCGTGGTCCGTGTGCCGGCGCAGGTCCTTTCCGCCGGGCAGGACCGAATACAGGTTGCCGTAACCCTCGTGGTCGGAAAGGAACGCAATGCGGCCATCCACCCACATTGGATCAGCGAGGTTGCCCTCAAGCTCCGGGAGGAGGCGCTCGAACTCCCCGTTGCCATCGGTGTCGATCCACAGTTTCCCTGCCGTGCCTCCGCGGTAGCGCTTCCACCAGGCCGGTTCCCGGGACAGCACGCTGCCCACCACCACGGGGCGCTCATCGCCCACTTCGGGGCCAAAAGCCACGGACTCGACAGGTCCGAACGGGAGTTCCTCCGCCCAGCCGCCCTCCAGCGGAACGCTGTAGGCGTGCGTGTGCCTGCTTTCCGCCTGCCGGAAAGCACTCGTCACAACTACCGAACCGCCGGCCGTGAAGCCCTTGACCCTGGTGGTGCTGTGGCCGAAGTAGGTCAGCTGGCGGTACCCCCCGCCATCGACCTCTGCCGATACCACCTCAGGCGCCGTTCCCTGGACCACTGTCCACACCAGCCGCTTCCCGTCGGGGGTGAAGCGGGGGTTGCGGGCGGGCAGCTGGAGTGCCGAGACGCGCCAGGCGCGGCCGCCGCCCAGGGGCGCAATCCACACGTCATCCTCGGCCACGAAAGTGACCAGATCGCCATGCAGATGCGGGAAACGGAAGTAGCTCGAAAAGGTCATCGTTCGATCATAGTCAACCCTTCCGCAGCCCGTCGGGAGGTGCCGCCGGGGACGTGGCGTGGTGAGATGGACCATGCGCATCGTCATGGCCGGGGCCTCCGGGCTGATCGGCAAATCCATGTCAGCAACCTTCCGGAACACCGGACACGACGTCGTGTCCTTGGTCAGGCGGGACCCCCGCACGGCGGCGGAAGTCCGGTGGAACCCAGCCGCGGGCGAACTGGACCCGCAGGCCCTTGCCGGGGCGGACGCCGTCGTCAATCTCTCCGGCGCCGGCATCGGTGACCGGCCCTGGACCCGCAGGCGCGTTGAGGAGCTCTTCCGCTCGCGGGTGGATTCAACGCATACCCTCACCCGGGCGATGCAGCAGCTTGATTCCCCGCCGCATGTCCTGTTGAGCCAGTCCGGCTCCAATTACTACGGCGACGCCGGACATACCGTGCTCAGGGAAGATGCGCCACGGGGGTCCGGGACGCTGGCGGCGATCTGCGGGGAATGGGAGGACGCCGCTGCCACCGCTCCCCCGGGTGTGCGGGTGGTGGTGACACGGACGGGTGTGGTCCTCAGCAGGAAGGGAGGCGCCCTGGGCCGGCTGCTGCCGCTGATTCGGCTGGGCGTGGGCGGTCCGCTGGGGAACGGCCGCCAGTACTGGCCCTGGATAACCCTTCCGGACGTGTCCGCGGCGTTCCTCTTTTTGCTGGAGTCCGGCATCAGCGGGCCGGTCAACCTGTGTGCTCCCGAGGATGCCGACGTCAATGCCCTGGTGGGGGCTCTCGCCCGCGCCGTGCACCGCCCCGCGGCCCTGCGGGTTCCTGCCCCTGTCCTCCGGCTGGTGATGCGTGGCCTGGCGGACGAGCTCCTGCTGTCCAGCCAGCGCATGGAGCCTGCCGTGCTGCAGGCGGCCGGTTTCGAGTGGCAGCATCCCACGCTGTCACAGGCCGCGCAGTGGGTGGCGGGCAAGGACAAGGTTGCAGGCAGGGAAGGGGCCGGCCTGGGCTGACGCTGCCGGCAGGCCGGTGCGGCAGGATCAGGAGCCCGGCAGGATCTCGCTGATCCGCCACCCGCCGTCCCCGGCTATCAGGACCAGCCTGAGCTGGCGCGCTCCCGCCGCCGGCCCGGCCCCTACTACGACGCCCTGGGCGTCCTTCTCCTCATAGGCGGAGGAACTGGACACAACACTCACCACGGCCCGCGCGGCAGTTGCACCGTCCTCGGCGCGAAGCTCCGCGAGGTTACTGGAGAAACCCTCCAGGACATGGCCGGAGCTGCGAAGGTGCTCCGCTGACTGCTGGTCCGTGGCCGCTGCCGGCGAATCCTTTGCGTTGACTTCTGCCAGCAGTTCCCAATAGCCCCTGCTGAATGCAAGGTCCCGCAGGAGGGCGAGGCCCTCGACCGCCCGGACGGGATCGGAGTCCCCTGCTTGCTGCCTGGCGGCATCGGCAAGGCCTGCACCGCCCTCAGTGCCGCGCCCTGTACCTACGGTTGCTGTACCGGCAGGAGCCGGAGGCGGGGCAGTAATGGCAGCTGGTCCCGGAGCAGGGGCAGATTCGGCGGGTGCACCACCGGTTCCAGCGAGCCACCACAGGCCGGCGGCTGCCACTGCCGCGGCGGCGGGCAGCGCGCGCCGCAATCCCGGCTTACGGCGGCGCGCCCTGCCGGGCGCCGTGAGCCGGTGCTTGCCGCGGGCCGGATGAACCTCACCCGTGGCGTCCGGGAACGGCATGCGTTGCCTGGGAAGCGGCAGCGCCCCCCGCTTCGCTGTGGCGATCCGCCTGCCGGCGGCCGCGGCCTTGTCCTTGACTGTTCCGCTCCGGGACGGCGCCGGGATGTGCCGGCGGGTAATGAGTTCCGGGATCACCGTGGGATGGACCGCTGCAGCGAGGTCCAGCGGCCGGGGCGAGGCGCTGCGGTAGACGGCCGTGCCAAGGGCAGCCGCTGAGGGCCGGGCCCGCCGGTCTTCGTTGAGCCCGGCTTCCAGGGCGGCCGCCATCTCCCGCGGAACCTCCGGAAGAAGGAGCGAAAGCGGCGGCCGGTCAGCCGTCCGGGGCGGAGCCTGGCCGGTCAGGCAGAACCAGCCCAGTGCCGCCGTCGAGTAGACGTCCCGTTCGGGTTGGAGGCCCCGCACTGCGTCCACCGGGGCCGGGTCCGTGAAGCCGGGCGTTCCGGAAAGTGCCATGCTGCCGGGGTCACCCAGCATCCGCGCTATGCCGAGATCGGACAGCAGCGGTTTGCCCTGTCCGGTGAACAGGACGTTTCCCGGGGAGACGTCCGAGTGGGTGAATCCTTTGCTGTGCAGGTAGTCCAGGACCTGGGCCAGGGGCGTCAGTACCGTGACTGTTTCGCCGACAGTGAGCCTGCCGCGGCTGGATACGAGGGCGGCCAGTGACCCGCCGGGCGCATAGTCCATGACCAGGGCCGTACCGCCGTCCGGCTGCCCTGCCAGCCGGACGGCATCACGCGCTTTGACCAGGTGCTGGTGGTCCAGGACGGACAGGATCCGGATCTCACGCCGCACGGCATCCTCCGTCACCGTCGCCGGGCCGTTTGCCCGGCGCTGACCTGAGCGGAAGCATTTCACCGCGAAGTTCCGCCCCGTCCTTTGCTCCCTGGCCAGCCAGACAACCGCGCTCCCGCCCTGCCCAAGCAAGCGTTCAACGGCGAAGCCCGGCACCTCGGGTGCCTGCAAATCTTCCATAGCTCATGTCTAGCCCAATCCGGCAAGGCCCGCAGAAGTTATCCACAGGCTTGGCATCCGGGCGCCGTACTGGTTCCGGAGCGCCAGTGACATGCCTCCAGCAGGTGGGTGAGGTTAAGCACTAAACCGGGCGCGGGACGCCGCGGGGTCTAAGCTGGATGCCATGACTCTTGAGTTTTCCACGCTGGGTCTTGCTCCGGATTTCGTCGACTACCAAAAGGGCTGGGACATCCAGCGCGGACTCCACAACAAAGTCGTCGCCGAGGAAGCACCCAGCACTGTCCTGCTCTTGGAGCATGCGGCTGTATATACGGCCGGCAAGCTCACAGAAGACCACGAGCGGCCGTTTGACGGCACGCCGGTGGTGGCTGTAGACCGCGGCGGCAAGCTGACCTGGCACGGGCCTGGCCAGCTGATCGCCTACCCCATCCTGAAGCTGAAGAACCGGGCAGGCATCCGGGACTACGTAGAACGGCTGGAGGCGGTCATGATTGCCGTCATGGCGGACTACGGCATCAAGGCCGAAAGCATCAAGGGCCGGGCAGGTGTCTGGATCAAGGCTGACAGCAAGGGCCCGGACCGCAAGATCGCAGCCATCGGCATTCGTGTCCTGAATGGAGTCACGATGCACGGGATTGCCATCAACTGCAGCAACGACCTTGCGCCCTACGCGCAGATCATCGCCTGCGGCATCACCGATGCCGGGGTCACCACGATGTCCCTCGAGACGGGCCAGGACATTGCCCCGGCCGACATCGTGGACCGTTTCGTCGAGGAATTCCGCAAGCATGAAGAAGCACTCGTCTCAAGCCCCGAAGGAGCTCTCCTGTGACATTGGCACCTGAAGGCCGGAAGTTGCTGCGCGTTGAGCAGCGCAACTCGGCTGTTCCCGTGGAGCGGAAGCCGGACTGGATCAAGGCGAAGGTC
>NZ_JAUZVL010000013.1:0-108003 GCF_031844545.1 Arthrobacter sp. AB6 | reverse complement strand
AAAGCAGCCTCACGCACGACGGCGACGCCCGGCTCACAGCCTGGCGTCGCCGTCGTCGTATGCTGGGACCAGACTCGTCCCCTGCCGAAGGATCCGCACAGATGCTCCCCGTCGCACGCCACCAGGCTATTTTGGACGCCGTCCAGCGGGAGCGGGTTGTCCGGGTGTCAGACCTGGCCCAGCAACTGGGCGTGTCCCTGATGACGGTCCGCCGCGACATCGAGGTACTGGAGGAGGGCGGCCGGCTGGAGCGGATCCATGGCGGGGCGAAGATCCCGGGCGACACCAGCACCCACGAGCCCGGATTCGACCTCAAGTCCACGCAGCTGACGGCGGAGAAGCGTGCCATCGCGGTGGAGGCGGCAACGCTGGTCCAGGAGGGCATGGCCGTGGGGCTCAGCGCAGGAACCACCACCTGGGCCCTGGCCAAGGAACTGGTCAACGGACCGCAGATCACGGTGGTCACCAACTCGGTACGCATTGCGGACCTTTTCCATCACGCGGCCTCGGCCGGCTCCGCCCGGTACAGCTCCACCGTGATCCTGATTGGCGGCGAGCGCACGCCATCGGACGCGCTGGTGGGCCCCATCGCCACCGCTGCGCTGAAACAGCTGCACCTGGACGTGCTGTTCCTGGGTGTGCACGGGATGGATGCCGATGCCGGCTTTACCACCCCAAACCTGCTCGAGGCTGAGACGGACCGTGCCTTCATGGCGGCCGCGCGCAAAACCGTGGTGCTGGCGGACCACACCAAGTGGGGCCTGCTGGGCATCAGTTCCATTGCCGCGCTGGATGACGTGGATGAGGTCATCAGCGATTCCGGGCTAGGGCTTGAGGCGCAGCGCGTCCTGCAGGAAAAGGTGGGGCGGCTGCGCCTCGCCGCCGCCTAAGCGGACCCTCGCCGCCGCCTAAGCGGACCCTCGCCGCCCGGGAGCCACTAGGGACAGCCGCAGGACTGCCTTACATGCAGCGTGGTGGGAAAGATCCGGTGCTGTGGTTTTTCCCCGCGGGTGGCTCCCACCAGCGCGGCCACTGCAGCTTCCGCCATGGCGGCCACGGGCTGCTCTACCGTGGTCAGCGGAGGCCAGGAGAATTCGGACTCGGCGGACCCGTCAAAGGACGCCACCGCCATCTCACCGGGGACGGACAGCCCCGCCTCGTGCACGGCCCGCAACAGGCCGATCGCCTGCATGTCGGAGGTAGCGAAAATGGCCGTGGGGCGGTTCACCGATGCCAGCAGCCGCTGGCCGGCAACATAACCCCCGGGGCGGGTGAAGGAACTGTACGCGATCGGGCCCTCCTGCAGGCCGGCGTCATGGAGTGCCTCCCGCCAGCCCACTTCACGGCCGTCGGTGCTGCCGGACACGTTGGTGCCCATGGCCAGGCCGATGTTGGCGTGCCCATGCCCGATCAAGTGCTCGACGGCGATTTTGGCGCCGGCGGCGAGGTCAACGCCGATGCTGTTGAAGCCCGGTGCGTCACGTTCCTGGTTGAGGAGCACCGAGGGGATGTCCGCGGTTTCCAGGACCTCCAGGTCGGGTTCGAAGAGGACACTGGCCAGCAGCACGCCATCCACCTGCCTGGCGGCAAGGTTGCGGATGTTGCGCCGCTCCTTGGCCAGGTTTCCGTCCGAGTTGCCCAGTACCAGGGCGTAGCCCAGGGCGGCAGCGGCGTCCTCAACGGCATGGGAGAACAGGGCGAAGAAGGGGTTGGAAATATCCGGGACCACAAGCCCCAGCGTCTCACTGGAGCCCAGCTTGAGGGCACGGGCCGCCGCGTTGGGGCGGTAGCCCAGGACGCGGATGGCGTCCTGGACCTTCGCTTCTGTGGCTGGTGCAACTTTCTTGGGACCGCCGTTGACCACATAGCTGACGACGGCGGTGCTCACGCCGGCATAGCGCGCAACGTCCTTGCGGGTCACGGGGCCGCCTCGTGCAACCTGCACTGCCGGAGTAGTCATGCTGTCCATGTTAAATGTCTGTACCCGGCGCATCGCCAAAGTCACGGATGGGGAGCCGTTCGCCGTTCCTGAGGGCGGACTGGTGGGCAACAATCCCGGGAAGGGTGAACCGGGCGGCCACCCAGGCGTTCACCGGAGGCAGGGTGCGGTTGTTGACGGCAGTCACGAAGTCGTCCACCAGGAAGTGGTGGCTGCCCTCATGGCCGTTGGGCGCGCCCAGGAATTCCTCCGGAAGCCGGCCGGGGTCATGGACCGGGGCCAGGCCGGAGACGAATGCGTCCCTCAGCTCTGGTGCAACATTCGCGAGGGAGGGGTCATCGAGGGGGATGCTGGGCCGGGTCTCCAGCTGCTCGGAGATATCGTGGACATTGCGCTTGTCCTGCCAGACGGACACCTTGGCGAGCTGCTCGAAGCTGGCCTCCGTCCCGAAGTACCGGAACCGGGACTCGCGGATGTGCGAGGGGTAGCCCACCCGGCGCATCTCATTGGTGCGCATGACGCCGCCGTCGTTCAGCTCGAACAGTGCGGTGGCGTTGGAGAAGTCGTTGCCGAACATGCTGACGTCCTTGTCAAAGACGCCGTCATTGCGGTCATCCCTGACGCCGACGCAGCTGACGCTGACTGCATGGGCCGGGACTGCTCCCAGCACTCCGCCTACAGCGTGGGTGGGATACAGCATGGGCGGGTAGCTGGCGGTTTCCTTCCAGCGCTCACCGCCGCTGTACTGGTAGGCCTCGTAGAAGCCCAGGTCCATATCGTGGACGTAGTCGCCTTCCGCGTAGAAGGTCCGCCCGAACTTTCCCTCGGCCAGCTGCTTGCGGGCAAAGACTGTGGCCGGGTTGTAGTAGCTGGTCTCCCCCATCATGTACACCAGCCCGGTCTCCCGGACGGCCTCAATGATCCGCGCTATTTCCTCTTCTGAGATCGCCATGGGAACGGCTGAGTAGACGTGCTTGCCTGCCCGGAGCGCCTGTTCCACGAGCGGACCGTGTGTCCAGCGCTGTGTGAAGATCGCAACGGCGTCGACGTCGGAGGCAAGAAGGTCTTCGAAAGTCGCCATGGTGCCTGCCAAATGGTAGCGCCCGGCGGCCTCGGCGGCGCGGTGCGCAACGTCGTCCACAGCGAAGACGCTACTGACGCCCGGGTGGAGATTGAACAGGTGCGCGAACTGGCTGCCGAACTGGCCGGCTCCTACCACGCCGATCGAAAACGTCATTGTCTGCCTTTCGAGGATTGCAGGGGCGCGGCAAGCGCTGTCCCGGAGACTCCCAGTGTTCCATTGCAATCTACTCGAGTCAACAGTCCGGTGAATGGACTAATGCATACGGACAAAAAGGAAAATTAGCCCCTTGCCCACTTGAATCTACTCGTGTAGATTCTTCCCTAGTTGTTACCCCCATCACAGTCAGGAAAGGGTCGAAGATGACCACCCTTGCCAAAAACCCGAGATCCGCCACCGGCGCAGCGGTGTCTGCAGCCAAGCCGCGGGGCAGCCTCCGCCGGTTCGGCGATCTCAAGATCGCACTGCTGTTCATCGCCCCGGCAATGATCGGTTTCGTCGTTTTCTACGTGGTGCCCACCATTCGCGGTGTCTACCTCAGCTTCACGGAGTACAACATCCTGGGAGACCCCACGTGGGTGGGGGTGGACAATTACACGGCGATCGCCAAGGATCCACTTTTCTGGAACTCCCTGGCCGTCACAGGCCAGTACGTTTTCCTCAATATCGTCCTCCAGACCGCCCTGGCCCTGGGCCTGGCACTGTTGATGAACAGGGTCGCCAAGTCCACCCTCATCCGGGGAGCCCTGCTGCTGCCTTGGATGATGTCCAACATCATCGCGGCACTGCTGTGGTTCTGGATGCTGGACTACCAGATTGGCGTGGTCAACCAGTTCATCGAGTGGGCCGGCCTCCCCCGCGTCGCGTTCTTCGGCAGCGAGGAGTGGGCCATCCCCACCCAGGCCCTGATCAACACCTGGCGCCACATGGGCTACACCGCCCTGCTCATCTTCGCCGGCATGCAGGCCATCCCGGGCCACGTCTATGAAGTTGCCAAGCTCGACGGCGCTTCGCCGTTCCAGACGTTCACCAAGATCACCCTTCCGCTGCTGCGGCCGGTCCTGGTCCTCGTCCTCGTCGTAACGGTGATCGGCTCCTTCCAGGTCTTCGACACTGTCGCAGTGACCACCGGCGGCGGGCCGGTCAACGCCACCCGCGTCATCCAGTACTACATCTACCAGCGGGCCTTCACCGAGTCGGACTTCGGCTACGGATCAGCCATCGCCGTCATTCTCTTCCTCATCCTCGCCCTGGTGGCCTTCATCCAGATGAAGTTCCTCAAGGGCAACGAGTCGGACCTGGACTAAGGAGCCTCCCGCATGACCACCACCACAAGCCGCGCAACGCTGCCGGCGCCAGCCCGCCGCCGTCGTCCGTTCAACGCCCGCCGCGCCGGCGCCTGGGCCCTCATTGTCCTCGCCATCGCCGTCTCGATCCTCCCGTTCTTCTGGGTCCTGCGCACGGCACTGTCCACCAACAACGCGCTTGCCGCCAACGCAACCAGCCTCCTTCCCGCGGAGTTCAGCTTCGGCGCGTTCCTGCGGGTCTTCGGGCTGCAGAGCCCGGCCGACGCCGTCGCGGAAGGCGGTTCCGGTGCAGCCATCAACTTCTGGCTCTACCTGCGGAACTCGATCATCTTTTCCTCCATCACCACCGCAGGCGCCGTCTTCTTCAGCGCGATGGCCGCCTACGCCTTTGCCCGGCTGCGCTGGAAGGGCCGGAATGCCGTCTTCAGCCTCTTCCTGGGAACCATGCTGGTCCCGCCGATCTTCACCGCGCTGCCCAACTTCCTGCTGATCAAGAACCTCGACCTGCTCAACACGATGCTCGGCATGGTCCTCCCGTACATCTTCATGACGCCGTTCGCCATCTTCTTCCTCCGGCAGTTTTTCCTCAACATGTCCCGGGAGGTGGAGGAAGCGGCCATGCTCGACGGCGCCAAGCACCTGCGCATCTTCTTCCAGATTGTGCTTCCCAACGCCGCCGCCCCGATCGCCACACTGGCGCTGCTCACCTTCATCGGCCAATGGAACGAATACTTCTGGCCCCTGCTGGTGGGGTCACAGGACGATGTCCGCGTCCTGCAGGTGGGGCTCGGCGTCTTCAAGTCCCAGTCACCGCAGGGCGCACCGGACTGGTCCGGCCTGATGGCGGCGACCCTCATCTCGGCCCTGCCGGTGCTGGTCCTCTTCGCCGCCTTCGGCAAGAAGATCGTCAACTCCATCGGCTTCTCCGGCATCAAATAAGAACCTCATTCACTGCCTCCCTCCCATCCCCAAAAGGAAAGTAGAACCATGAAGAAATCCCTCGGCGCCGTTGCCGTTGCCGCAGCTTTGGCGCTCTCCCTCTCCGCCTGCAGCGGATCTTCCTCCTCAGCAGAATCTGCCAAGGGCGAGATCAGCTACTGGCTCTGGGACGCCAACCAGCTCCCCGCCTACCAGCAGTGCGCCGACGACTTCACCAAGGCCAACCCGGACATCAAGGTGAAGATCACCCAGCGCGGCTGGGATGACTACTGGAGCACCCTCACCAACGGCTTTGTTGGCGGCACCGCCCCGGACGTTTTCACCAACCACCTGGGACGCTACGGCGAACTGGCCGAAAACAAGCAGCTGCTGGCCATCGACGACGCCGTCCAGAAGGACAACATCGACCTGACCGCCTACAACGAAGGCCTCGCCGATCTCTGGGTGGGCCAGGACGGCAAGCGCTACGGCCTGCCCAAGGACTGGGACACCATCGGCCTCTTCTACAACAAGGCCATGCTCGCCAGCGCGGGCATCACCGAGGACCAGATGAAGGACCTCACCTGGAACCCGGAGGACGGCGGCACCTACGAAAAGGTCATCGCCCACCTCACCGTGGACAAGAGCGGGAAGCGCGGCGACGAGCCCGGTTTCGACAAGAACAACGTCGAGGTCTACGGGCTGGGCCTGAACGGCGGCGGCGACTCCTCGGGCCAGACCGAGTGGAGCTACCTCACCAACACCACCGGCTGGTCCCACACGGACAAGAACCCGTGGGGCACCCGCTACAACTACGACGACCCCAAGTTCCAGGCGAGCATGGACTGGTTCGCCGGGCTGTCCGAGAAGGGCTACATGCCCAAGCTGGAAACCACCGTCGGTGCGGCCATGGCTGACACTTTCGCAGCAGGCAAGTCCGCCATCAACGCCCACGGGTCCTGGATGATCGGCCAGTACACCGGCTACAAGGGTGTCGAGGTTGGCATCGCGCCTACCCCGGTGGGCCCCGAAGGCGAGCGCGCCTCCATGTTCAACGGCCTGGCTGATTCCATCTGGGCGGGTACGAAGAAGAAGGACGCGTCCATCAAGTGGGTGGAGTACCTTGCCTCGGCTGACTGCCAGGACGTCGTCGCGTCCAAGGCTGTTGTCTTCCCGGCCCTGAAGGCCTCGTCCGAGAAGGCGTCGGAGGCCTTCAAGGCCAAGGGCGTGGACGTGTCAGCCTTCACCGAGCACGTCAAGAACAAGACCACCTTCCTGTACCCGATCACGGACAACACTGCCAAGGTCAAGGGCATCATGGAGCCCGCCATGGACGCGGTGGTTTCCGGCAAGGCGCCGGCGAGCTCCCTCACCCAGGCCAACGAACAGGTCAACGCCCTCTTCAAGTAGGCCCCTGCTTCGGCAACGCCCCCTACCCGTGGCTGCGTATGTGGTCGCAGCCACCCGGCTGGATGCCGCCGTCCCCTCCTCGCGGCGGCGGCATCCACCACCCTGCTTTGCATCACCCCACAAAACCGAAAGAGATCTTATGGACCCCCTCCACCTCCGTTCCGCCGGCACCAGCCTGGTGATCAGCTTCGACAGCGGAGAGGCCGAGGTCATCCATTGGGGTGCGGACCTGGGCGCCGCCTTGCCGGACCTCGCCATCCTCACCGCCCCGGTCCCGCACTCCGCCATCGACGCACGCGTCCCGGCGGGCCTCCTCCCCCAGGCTTCGTCGTCGTGGCGCGGCAGGGCCGCCCTGCGCGGTTCCCGAATGGCCGACGGCGTCTCCGGGCTTGATTTCTCGGCCCGCCTCCGCGCCGTTACAGCCAGCGTCAACGGCGGTGCCGCCGTCATCGTCCAGTCGGACCCGGATGCCGGCCTCACGGTGGAATCCACCCTGGCCCTGCACGACGGCGGCCTGCTGGAACTGCGGCATACCGTCACCAATGACGGCACCACCCCCTACCAGCTCGACGAACTGGCGACCGTCCTCCCCGTGGCGCCTGACGCCGTCGAACTCCTCGACCTCACCGGCCGCTGGTGCCGCGAGCGCCACCCGCAGCGCCGGGCCATCCAGCAGGGAACGTGGGTCCGGACGGGCCGGCACGGCCGCACCGGCCATGATTCCTCCCTGCTGTTCGCCGCCGGGAGCGCCGGTTTCGGCAACCGGCACGGGAAAGTCTGGGCCACGCACCTGGCCTGGAGCGGGAACCACGAGCAGTTCGCCGACACCATCGGCGATGGCCGCACCATGATCGGCGGTTCAGAGCTCCTGGGGCCTGCCGAAGTCATCCTTGAAGCCGGCGGCAGCTACACAACGCCCGCCCTGTTCGCCGCCTACTCGGACATGGGACTGGACGGGATCACCGAAGCCTTCTACAGCTGGTTCCGGTCCCGGCCCCACCACGTGCTGCCCGCCGCTTCCACGGGCCGGCCCGCCGGCAAGCCGCGCCCGGTGGTGCTCAACACCTGGGAGGCCGTCTACTTCGACCACAACCTGGACACGCTGATTGAGCTGGCCGAGTCCGCTGCCGATCTGGGCGTGGAGCGCTTCGTGCTCGACGACGGCTGGTTCCGCGGCCGCCGCGACGACCACGCCGGCCTCGGCGACTGGTACGTGGATGAAAGCCTGTGGCCGAACGGCCTGACCCCGCTCATTGAGGCCGTCACCTCGCGCGGCATGGAGTTCGGGCTCTGGGTGGAGCCGGAAATGGTCAACCTGGACTCGGACATCGCCCGGGCCCATCCTGACTGGATCGTTGGCCCGTCCGCCGTCCAGCACAAGGACGGCGGCCGCCTTCCCCTGGAATGGCGCAACCAGCACATCATTGACCTGGTGAATCCTGAAGCCTGGCAGTACATCTTCAGCCGAATCGATGCGCTCCTTCGCGAGAACAACATCAGTTACCTGAAGTGGGACCAGAACAGGGACCTCACGGAGCACGGCCACGCCGGCCGCTCCTCCGTCCACGAGCAAACCCTGGCCGCCTACCGGCTATTCGACGAGCTCCGCAAAGCGCATCCCGCCGTCGAAATTGAATCCTGCTCCTCCGGCGGGGCACGCGTGGACCTGGGCATCCTGGAGCGGACGGACCGGATCTGGGGATCCGACTGCAACGATGCGCTGGAACGGCAGACCATCCAGCGCTGGACCGGCGCGGTGGTCCCGCCGGAACTTGTGGGAAGCCACATCGGGCCCACCACCTCGCACACTACCGCCCGCACGCACGATCTCTCCTTCCGGGCCATTTCCGCGCTGTTCGGCCACTTCGGCATGGAGTGGGATGTCCGGCAGGTCACCGGGGCTGAGCGTGAGGAACTCAAGCGCTTCATCGCCCTGTTCAAGGAACACCGCGCGCTGATCCACGGCGGCCGCCGCGTCCACGCGGACGTGGCCGGAGATGCCCTGCTGCTGCACGGCGTCGTCACCGAGGCCCCTGCGGCCGAAGGCACGACGGCGGGCCTGTTCGCCCTGGTGAGCACGCGCACCTCCGCCGCTGAGGTGCCGGGCCGGCTGGGCATCCCGGGGCTGGACCCCGAGCGAAGCTATCGCGCGGAGGCGATCTTCCCCACTCCGGACGACTCCGATTACGGCCACACCTACACCCAGGTGCAGCCGCCGGCCTGGCTGGCGGACGGGGCGGAGGCAACCGGACGCTTCTTCGCCGAGGTGGGCCTGCCCATGCCCAACCTCAACCCCGAGCATGCGCTGCTGATGCGGTTCACCGCACTCCAGTAACCGTCGGTTGCTCCGTAAACGTCGTTTTCACGCTTCAAAACGGCATTTACGGAGCGACCGATGGGGGTGCCGGCGTAAGAATGAGCGGCACCCAAAGCCAGCCGATAGATTGTCACCATGACTGAAGCCTCCACCGACCCTGCCGCCCGCCGCACCATCCTGGTGATCAACGGACCCAACCTGAACCTGCTGGGAACCCGGGAGCCGGAGAAGTATGGCACCTCCACCCTGGCGGACGTGGAGCAGCTGGCGGCCGCAGCCGCCGAGGCGCACGGTTTTACGGCCGAATGCGTCCAGTCCAACCACGAAGGCGTCCTCCTCGACGTCATCCACGCCGCCCGGAGCAACGCCGCGGGCATCGTCATCAACGCGGGGGCGTTCACCCACACCTCAGTGGCTCTCCGTGATGCCCTCGCCGCCGTGCAGCTCCCCGCCGTCGAGGTCCACATCACCAATGTGCACCAGCGGGAAGAGTTCCGGCACCACTCGTTCCTGTCCCCTGTCTGCTCGGCGGTCATCGTGGGCGCCGGGGTGTTCGGCTATAGGCTGGCCATCGACTACCTCGCCGAGGTCCTCTAACCGCTACTTCTGGATGCACTGCCCGGAGGAAACGGGTGCACTCAACGACGCTGCCTTGGAGGCCACGGGATTCAGGTCATCCATGGTGATGGCGAATCCCATTTCGGTGTCCGCGGTCGCCTTGGCGAAGATCACCCCTGCCACATCCCCCTGCGTTGTCAGCAGCGGGCCGCCGGAGTTCCCGGGCTGCACATCACCGGCCAGGCGGTAGATCTCCTCTGGTGAGGCATTGTTGCCGTAGATGTCCGGCACCATCACAGTGGTGATGTCCTGGACCGTGGCCGGCTTGGACTGGAACGGGCCGCCGTGGGGGTAGCCGGCAAAAGCGGCGGGGCTGCCGTTGGGCAGATCGGGGCTTAGCTCCAGCGGATCCGCGGGGAGGTTCTCCACGGCCAGCACCGCGAGGTCGTGCTTGGTGTCGAAGTAGACGACGCGCCCGGGCATCGCCCCGCCGTCGGGCAGTTCCACCACCGGCTGCGACACGCCCGCCACGACATGCGCGTTGGTGATCACACGGTCCGCGGAGACCACAAATCCGGTGCCTGTCTGGTTCTGGCCGCACTGGTAGGCGGTCCCGGCGATCCTGAGGACGGAACCGGCGGCCCGGTTCAGGGCGGGCGTATCGGTACTGGCGTTCGGTACCGGCACTGCCGGCCCCTGTTCCAGACCCTCCAGCAGCGTGGGGATGCCGTTGCCGATCACCGTGGAGCGAAGCTGCGCCATGGTGGCTTTGACGCTGTCCGGTGTCAGGCCGTCGATAAAGCGGATGACCTTGGATTCGGCCAGCTGCTGGGAAACAAGCGGCACGCCCAGGGAGCTGACGCTGAAGGCCAGCATGGAGATCACCAGCGCGGAAACCGCAACGTTCACGGCTCCGCCCACCAGGCGGTCCGCCGCACGCAGGGGCCGGATCCGCACGGCGCCGCGGATTTGCCGGCCTGCCATCGTCCCCAGGCCGTGCCCCAGGACCACCAAGACAACGGCGGCTGCCACGATGGCGGTCAGCCTCCATCCGGAGTCCTGGACAAAGCCGCTCACCAGGGGGACTGCAAAAAAGGCTGCCACTGCTCCGGCAGCGAATCCCGCAATGCCGCCGACTGTCACCAGGAAACCATTGCGCAGGCCGTAAACAAGATATGACAGCAGCGCCAGGATCAGGACCAGGTCCAGGACAGTCAAGCCGACCACTGAGGCTCCTTATTAAGCAGTTGAACCCTCATTCTAATGTTGGATGCTGACAATATTCTGGACAGCTCCCCGCCCTGCAGGCCGACGGCAGTCCCCTTACGCCACCACCTTCGCGGTCCCCCGCGACGGGTCCGGACGGGCCGTTGCGGCCCTGCACCAGCGCGTTTTGACTGCCAAGTTCGTCACAGAACCTTGAAAATTCTGAAACAATGGCACAAGCGCCACAGCCGACACTTTTATTCAGGAGATTTCATGGACATCGAGGTACTGCGCCGAGCACCCCTTTTCGCCACGCTCGACGACGACGCATTCCGTCTGCTGACGGACGAGCTCACCGAGGTGGACCTGTCCCGCGGCGCTTCGGTGTTCCGTGAAGGCGACCAGGGCGACCAGCTGTACTTCATCGTCTCCGGCAAGGTGAAGCTGGGCCGGACCTCCCCTGATGGCCGTGAGTCACTCCTGGCCATCCTGGGCCCGGGCGAACTCTTCGGCGAAATGGCCCTCTTCGATCCCAGCCCGCGCACCGCAACGGCAACCGCCGTCTCCGAGACCCGGCTTGCCGGCCTCCGGAACGAGAGCCTGAATACGCTGCTCCGCACCCGCCCGGAGGTCTCCGCGCAGTTGCTGCAGGCCCTGGCCCGCCGCCTGCGCCGCACCAACGACTCGCTTTCCGACCTGGTGTTCTCGGACGTTCCGGGCCGCGTTGCCAAGGCGCTGCTTGACCTGGCTGACCGCTTCGGCCGGCCGGCAACGGACGGTGTCCTGGTAGCCCACGAGCTCACGCAGGAAGAGCTCGCCCAGCTCGTCGGCGCATCCCGCGAAACCGTCAACAAGGCCCTCGCCGAATTCGTCCAGCGCGGCTGGCTCCGGCTGGAAGCCCGCGCCGTTGTCATCCTGGACATGCAGCGCCTCCGCCAGCGCTCCCGCTAGCAACCCGCCGCCCCCGGCCCCGGCCCCGGCCCCGGGCCTGTTGTCTCCCGGCCAACGCTCTCTCACTTGATGCGCCAAAACGGCCAACGCTCTCTCACTTTCCCAAGGAAAGCGAGAGAGCGTTGGTGGAAAACCAGCATCAAGTGAGAGAGCGTTTCAAGTGGGCGGAGCGGCCAACCGGACCGAACCCGGCCGCGGACCTACCGTTCGCGCTGGGGATCGTCCGGGGTTGTCTTGGCGGCCTCGACTTCGAGCATGAGTTTGCCGTCCTCTTCAACCAGGACCGGCTGGTACACATGGGCCTTACGCTTGTAGCTCAGGTAGGCGATGCAGCCGTTGGCCATGGCCATCTTCTCAAGCATGATTTCGGAGCCGGGAACCAGGAGCTCACCCAAGGTGCGGCCCACCGTGTTCTCCTGGCCAACCTCGTCGCCCAGCGCGGTGGTATCGCGATCGGCGATCACGTCGGCAGCATTGACCCAGCGCCCCCAGACGCCCTTCCCTTCCAGCAGGGTGGGCTGCTGGTTCAGGGGCACGGTGGCGGCGAAGTAGCGGGTGTCGAACCGGCGGTGCGCGAAGTCCGGACTGCGCCAGTTGACGAGCGACTTCAGCAGGTCCGTCCGGACGGACAGTCCCCGCTTTGCCAGGATCTCCGGGAAGGTCTTCTCCTGCTCGGCCACGGCCGTACGGGCGCGCATCCACTCGGGGGTCGATGTCGCTTCCACGGTACTGGCCATGTCCGGGCCGGCCAGCAGCACGCCGGTTTCCTCGAAGAGTTCGCGGATGGCGCCCAGCACGTGGCGGCGCGCCAGCCCGACGTCGTCCGTTCCCATCTGCTCAGCCCAATGCTGGGGCGGGGGGCCGAGCCAGCCCACGGGATCGTCGTCGGCGGCGTCCAGCGATCCGCCGGGGAAGGCGAGGACGCCCAACGGCGAGGACCCCGGCCGGTAGGCCAGCCAGGTCTCCAGGCCTGTAGGGGAATCGCGCAGGAGGACCACGGACGACGCAAGGCGCGCTGCGCGGGGCGTCCGTTCGCCGTGTTCGAGCCAGCTCTGGGCGGCCCCTTCAAGGTCCTGGGGAAGAGCAAAGAGCCGTCGAGCTAGCTGAGGCAAGGGAAACCTACCGGTCCTAGCTGAATTCCGCTATGAGTTCGACCTCAACAGGAGAATCGAGCGGCAGCACGGAGACGCCGACGGCGGAACGGGCGTGCTGCCCCGCGTCACCGAGGACGCGCCCCAGCAATTCCGACGCGCCGTTGATGACGCCCGGCTGTCCTGTGAAGGACGGATCGGACGAGACGAAACCCACAACCTTGACGATGCGGGTGATCCGGTCAAGGTCACCAATGACGCTCTTGACGGCTGCCAAGGCGTTGACGGCGCAAATGGCCGCGAACCGCTGGGCGTCTTCCGGGGAAACCGTGGGCTCGTCGGCGAAGCCTTCGGTTCCGGCCGACACTTTGCCTGTGGCCGGCAGTTTGCCGTTAATGAACGGCAGCTGTCCCGAGGTGTACACGTGGCTGCCGGAGATCACGGCGGGGACGTAGGCGGCCACGGGCGGGGCGACCTCGGGAAGGGTGAGCCCAAGCTCTTTGAGCCGCTGCTCAACAGCTGAAACAGGCGCCGCTGCTGCGCCAGGCGTGGCCTCTGCGGAGGTGCCCATGCTACTGCTTCTCCCTCTTGAGGTAGGCGACCAGGCCGTTTCCGTCCGGTCCGGGGACCACCTGCACCAACTCCCAGCCGTCGTCTCCCCACTGGTCCAGGATCTGCTTTGTGGCGTGAATAATGAGCGGAATCGTCGCGTACTCCCATTTGGTCATGAGAGAAAGACTAGTCCTTGCCGGTAAAGTGGAAAACATGGCGACTCGTACGAACCCATTATTCGACACTGCCACCACCCTTGGTAAGATCCTCGTTTTCCTTGGCGTGAGTGCTATTTGCGGTGTCCTGGTAGCAGGCCTGCTGGTTCCAGCGGCGGCCGTTTCAGGCAGCGCAGCGAGCGGTTCCATCGAGTTCTTCGACACCCTTCCGGCCGAGCTGAAGGTTGATCCGCCCAACCAGACCACCAGGATCCTGGCTGCTGACGGCAGCGAGATCGCCAGTGTCTACACCGAGAACCGCACCAAGGTCGCCTTGGACCAGATCTCGCCCTTCGTTAAAGAAGCTGTCATCGCCGTCGAGGACAGCCGTTTTTATGATCACGGGGGCGTGGATACCACAGGCATCCTGCGCGCGCTGGTCAGCACTGCCCGCGGCAACAAGCAGGGCGCGTCCACCATCACGCAGCAGTACGTGAACAACGTCCTCAACGCCAATCTCGCCGCCGAGGGCAACGAGGACCAGATCAAGCTCAATGGCGTGAACAAGGGCGTGGGCGACAAGCTCCGCGAGATGAAGCTTGCCATCGCGTTGGAAAAGGAATTCAGCAAGGAGCAGATCCTTGAGGGCTACCTGAACATCGTCTTCTTCAACCGTGACGCATACGGCATCGAAGCCGCGTCCCGCTTCTTCTTCAGCACCAGCTCCAAGGACCTTACGCTCCCGCAGGCAGCCCTGCTGGCCGGACTCGTCAACAGCCCGTCCGCATTCGACCCCATCAACAACCCGGAGAACGCCAAGCAGCGCCGCGACCTGGTACTGGGCCTGATGCTGAACCAGGGCAAGATCACCCAGGCCGACCACGATGCCGCGGTGGCCACCCCCGTGGAGACCAAGGTGACGCAGCCTAAGCAAGGCTGCGCCTACGCCTCCACCGCCCCCTACTTCTGCGACTACGTGCTGCACCTGCTGGAGAACAACCCGGCGTACGGTGCGGACCGCGAAGAACGCCTGCGCCTCATCTACGGTGGCGGCCTGACCATCACCACCACGCTGGACCCGAACGCCCAGGCGGTGGCGCAGGAGCAGGTCAACGCCTCGGCCGGCGCCAACCCGGACAAATGGGGTGCTGCCATGGTCTCGGTGCAGCCCAACTCCGGCAAGATCGTTTCGATGGCCCAGAACACTTCCTTCCTGCCCGCCGAAGGCGCCTTCGATTCCCAGGTGAACTTCAACGTGGACAAGCTGGACAAGGACGGCAACGACCTCAACGGCCTCGGCGGTGCCCAGCCCGGCTCCACCATGAAGCCGTTCACCTTCGCGCAGTGGCTCAACGAGGGCAAGTCCATGAACACCGTGGTCAACGCAGCACAGCGCCGCTATCCGCTGAACTTCCCGTGGCGTAACTCCTGCGGCCAGGTGACAGGCGCCTACAACACGGCCCAGAAGTCACTCGGCGCGGCCGACGACCTGCAGAACGCCGAACCGCAGTGGTACCGGCCGCTGTCGGTCCTCGAAGGCCTCTACAACTCCATCAACACGGTCACCTTCGCCTCAGCGGCACAGCTGGACTTCTGCGGTATCCAAAAGATCGTGGATGCAACAGGACTCCATGGCGGGCTCCCGGCTGACGGGGAACCCAACCCGAAGATCAACATGTCCACGCTGGGCAACCTGCTGGGTTCCACCCAGACTGCCCCGCTGACCATGGCCAGCGCCTTCGCTACGTTCGCCAACGATGGCAAGTACTGCGAGCCCATCGCCATCACTGCCGTGACCGACCAGACCGGGGCCACCCTGCCGGCACAGTCCAGCAGCTGCCGGGACGCGGTCAAGCCGGAGGTTGCCCGCGGCGTGAATTACGCGCTCCAGGAGGTCCTGAACCGCGGCTCCGGCTCGCTGATCCAGCCCCGGATTTCCACGCGCACCAACTTCCCGATCGGCGCCAAGACCGGTACATCCAACAACAATGGGTCCACTTGGGTGGTAGGCCACACCACGGGCCTGGCCACGGCTGCCTGGTTCGGCGACGCGCTCGGTGCGCAGGACCGGGCCGGCCAGAACATCACGGTTAACGGCAAGTTCTACCCCGGAATCGACGGTTACATGATCGCCGGTCCCATGTTCTCGAACTTCATGTCCCGGATCGCGCCGGCCTACGGCACCAATCCGTTCCCGGCCCCGCCCAGCAACCTCCTGAACGGCGGCACCGGCACACGGACGCCCGCGACGACGGGGCCGCAGGCCACCCAGGCGCCGGCGCCGGCCCCCTCTGCTCCTGCCGGGAACTCCGGACCGGGCAACAGCGACAAGAAGAACTAGCCGCCGATGATTTCATCCAGCGAGTTGGCCAGCCGCGCCCGGACCATCGGGCGCGGCTTTGCCGTCACCGCCGGGACCGGGGCTGCCGCCGGAATGGCCGCCTTCGGGTACGGCCTGTGGGAGAAAAACCAGTTTGTCCTCCGTGAAGAGACCCTGGCCATCCTGCCGCCGGGGAAGAACCCCTTCCGCATACTGCACCTGAGCGACATCCACTTCGTTCCCGGCCAGAAGAAGAAGGCTGCGTGGCTGCAGTCATTGGCCGAACTCCAGCCGGACCTGGTGGTGAACACCGGCGACAACCTCAGCCACGCAAAAGCCGTGGATCCCCTCCTGGCCGCGCTCCGTCCGCTGCTGGAATTCCCCGGTGTCTTTGTCCCTGGCTCCAATGACTACTTCGCCCCGAGCCTGAAGAATCCCGCCTCCTACCTGCTGGGGCCGTCCAAGGCCAAGCCCAAGCCGACGGCGCTTGACTGGCCGCGGCTGCGTTCAGGCTTCGGTATGAGTGGCTGGGTGGACCTGACCAACCGTCACCAGTCCTTGGTCATGAACGGCATGCGCTTTGACTTCTCAGGAGTGGATGATCCCCACCTGCAACGCGAGCGGTACGCCGGATGGCCGCGCGGGACCGTGAACCAGGACGCCGCAGACCACCTCAAAGTGGCCGTCATCCACGCGCCCTACCAGCGGGTGCTTGACCACTTCACCGAGGACGGCGCAGACCTCCTGCTCGCCGGCCACACCCATGGCGGGCAGCTATGCATCCCGGGCTACGGCGCCCTGGTGGCCAACTGCGACCTTCCCACCTGGCGCGCAAAAGGCCTGCATGACTGGAGCAGCAATGGACGCACGACGCCGGTCAACGTCTCGGGCGGCATCGGCACCTCGCGCTTCGCTCCGGTGAGGATCGCGTGCCGGCCGGAGGCCGTCCTGCTGACCCTGACCTCCCCTGCCTGACGAGGTGAACAGGGCCTGTTGCCCACTGCAATAACTTGCCAAGCCCGTTCCGGAACTGCCGTCCCTGTGAATCGCCTCACGCCATGGCATAGGGTAGTTGCTACGGGAAACTACATTCGTTTTAGAGCTTGAGAAGCGGGCATGGCCAGGCAAACTCCATTTTTTCGATCGGTCAGTCGTCTCTACCCCCATGTCCGGCCAATCATTCCCCGGCTCGTGCTGGGACTCCTCTGCGCGCTGCTTGCCAGTGTTGTAGCCTTGGCCATCCCGCAGGCCCTCAGGGTCCTGGTCAACGAGTCACTGCAGCCGGGCGGCGACACCGGGGCGATCTGGACGTCGGCCGGCATCATCCTGATCCTGGGTATCGCAGAAGCTGGCCTGGTTGCGCTCCGCCGGCAGTTCGTCATCAACCCGGCCACCACCGTGGAATCCCGCATGCGCGTCTCCCTTTATGACCATCTCCAGGAGCTGACGGTCTCCTTCCATGACCGCTGGGGCTCCGGCCAGCTCCTGTCCCGCGCCATGACGGACCTGAATTTCCTGCGCCGCTGGATGGCGTTCGGGGCCATCATGCTGGTGGTCACCACCCTCACAGTGATCATCGGCATTGCCGTCATGTTCGCCATGAGCTGGCAGCTTGCCCTGATCTTCCTGGCCGCGGCCGTGCCCATCATGGCGTACAGCTTCCGGTTCCGGACCCGCTTCAGCAAAGTGGCACGCCGGAGCCAGGACCAGGCAGGAGACCTGGCCACCACGGTGGAGGAATCCGTCCATGGCATCCGGGTGCTCAAAGCCTTTGGCCGCAGCCGGGAAGCACTCGAAACCTTCGAAGGACAAGCCGAAGAGCTCCGCCAGACGGAAATCGCCAAGGCGCGCCACCAGGCCATGTTCACCATGGTGGTCACGCTCCTGCCGGAACTCGCCCTGGGCGCAGGCCTGGTGGTGGGAATCATGCTGTGCTCCAGCGGGCAGCTGAGCATCGGCGCGTTGGTAGCCTTCTTCGCCACCGCGGCAGTCATTGCCTCACCTGTTGAATTTTCCGGCATGCTGCTGGCCATGGCACTCACCGCCAAGACCGCCGTCGACCGCCACTACGAAGTGATGGATGCTCACAACTCCATTACCAGCCCCGCGGAACCGCGGAGGCCGCTCCGGCCCGCCGGCGCACTCCGTTTCAACAACGCCACTTTTGCCTTCGAGGACGCCCCGGACAAGCCCATCTTGAAGGACATCAACCTCGAACTCCGGCCTGGTGAGACCATGGCCCTGGTGGGGATCACGGGCAGCGGCAAGAGCGCCTTGATCCAGCTGGTCCCCCGCCTGTACGACGTCACCGGCGGCTCCATCACCATCGACGGCGTGGACCTGCGGGATTTCGACGTGGAGGAACTCCGCCGCCTCGTGGGCGTCGCCTTCGAGGACACCACCCTGTTCTCCAATTCCGTCCGCGACAACGTGCTCCTCGGGGCACCGGAACACACCGAGGCCGCCCTGGACGAGGCACTGGACGTGGCCCAGGCGCACTTCGCGTATTCCCTCCCGGAAGGCGTGGACACGCTGATCGGCGAGGAGGGCCTCAGCCTGTCCGGCGGGCAGCGCCAACGGATTGCGCTGGCACGGGCCATCGCCGCCCGCCCGCGGGTGCTGGTGCTGGATGACCCGCTGTCCGCTTTGGACGTCCACACGGAGGAGCTCGTGGAGACCCGGCTCCGGACAGTCCTGAAGGACACCACCACGCTGATCGTCGCGCACCGGCCGTCCACTGTGGCCCTCGCGGACCGGGTGGCCCTGCTGGAACAAGGACGGATCACCGCCGTCGGAACGCATACCGGGCTGCTGGCGGGCAACGACCATTACCGTTACGTCATCGCCAGCCTGGACCAGGAACCCCGGGACCTGGACTCGGAGCTGTCAGACCTCGACGAAGAGTCCGATGTCCAGGAAGCGGAGGCCAACCGATGACTGCCACGCCATTCGGCACCGCCAACGAAGACAACGCCCACCTCAGCAAGAGCGACAGCAGGGCGGTACGACGGCGGTCGCTGGCGCTGCTGCGGTCACTGATCCGGCCGGTGCGAATGCGCTTCTGGCTGACCATCGCCATGGTGGTCCTGTCCCAGGCGGCACGCGTGGCCGGCCCGGCGCTGATCGCCTTCGGCATCGACCGCGCACTGCCCGCCCTGCAGGCAGGGGACAACACGCCCCTGGTGTTCACCGGCGTCGCCTACCTGCTCGCTGCCACTGCGACGGCGGGGCTCACGGCTTTGTATGTCACGTCCACCGCCAGGCTGAGCCAGGCAATGCTGCTGGACCTGCGCCTCCGGGTTTTCCGCCACACCCAGCGGCTGAGCCTGGAGTTCCACGAAAAGTACACCTCCGGCCGGATCATCGCCCGGCAGACCTCGGACCTGGAGGCCCTTCGGGAGCTCCTGGACTCCGGTGTCAGCTCGCTGGCCTCAGGGATGCTGTTCATGGTCTTCACTGCAGCTACCATGTTCGCACTGGACTGGCGGAGCGGGCTGCTGGTGTTGGCCGCCGGCGTTCCCATGTTCCTGCTGGCCCGCTGGTACCAGAAACACTCCCAGATCGTCTTCCGGGAATCGCGTGTGGTCTCCGCCCGGTTGATTGTGCATTTCGTGGAGACAATGACAGGCATCCGTGCAGTCAAGGCCTTCCGGAAGGAGCAGGAAAACTCCCGGCGCTACGGCCTGCTCGCAGAGGACTACCGGCGGGTCACCGTGCGCTCCATCAACCTCAACGGCATCTTCCAGCCGGGGCTGGTGCTGATCGGCAACGTGTGCGTGGCAGTGGTCCTGCTCTTCGGGGGCTTCCGCGTCCTCGGCGGGGATCTGGAAGTGGGGGTTCTCCTTGCGCTCATCCTCTCCACCAAACGGTTCTTCCAGCCTGTGGACCAGATGGCCATGTTCTACAACTCGTTCCAGAGTGCCCAGGCCGCGCTCGAAAAGGTCTCGGGGCTCCTCGAGGAGGTGCCGACTGTCCGGCCGCCAAAGAATCCCGTCACCCTGAAGGACGCCAGGGGGGCAATCGACTTCAAAGACGTCGAATTCCGGTACGGAGACGGTCCAATCATCGTCCCCACCCTGAACCTGCACATCCCCGCGGGGCAAACCGTGGCCCTGGTCGGCCAGACGGGAGCCGGGAAATCCACCTTGGCCAAGTTGATAGCCCGCTTCTACGACGTCACATCGGGTTCGATCACACTCGACGGCATCGACCTCCGGAACCTCGGCACAACAGACCTGCGCCGCAACATCGTCATGGTCACCCAGGAGGCGTTCCTGTTCAGCGGCTCGGTGGCCGACAACATCGCCTTGGGACGCCCGGAAGCCGCCCGTTCCGAAATCGAGGAAGCAGCCAAAGCGGTGGGCGCCCACGACTTCATCATGGAACTTCCCGAGGGCTATGACACGGACGTCAACAAACGCGGCGGGCGGGTGTCGTCCGGACAGCGGCAGCTCATCAGCTTTGCCAGGGCATTCCTGGCCCGCCCGGCCGTGCTGGTCCTGGACGAGGCGACCTCCTCGCTGGACATCCCCTCCGAACGGCTGGTGCAGGAGGGCCTGGCCCGCCTCCTCGCGGGCACGGAGGCGGCCCGCAGGACGGCCCTGATCATCGCCCACCGCCTGTCCACGGTGGAAACCGCGGACAGGGTGCTGGTGGTGCAGGACGGCCGCATCGTGGAGGACGGCAGTCCTGCCCAGCTCATTGGCAGGGGCGGGCGCTTTGCCGACCTGCATGGGGCATGGAAGGACTCGCTGGTCTGATCCCGGCCCCTGACCCGACCGGCGGGCATTTCCGCCCACGCTGAGGATTTCGCATCGGGACCCGGCATCGGCTATCCTTGTAAAGTTGCTTTTGCAGCGGATCGGGATGTAGCGCAGCTTGGTAGCGCGCTTCGTTCGGGACGAAGAGGTCGCAGGTTCAAATCCTGTCATCCCGACCACAACTGAAGAGGGTCTCCATACGGAGGCCCTCTTTTGTGTTATCTGGAATCCGGAGAATCGGTAACTTTACGGTAAAGGAAAAGCCCCGGAGCGGATGCTCCGGGGCTTTCCTCGCCTCCTGTTTGTGAGGAAGCTATTACACGGGGTCGGGCCAGTTGCCCGTGCTGGTGGTGTAGGTGGTGTCGGCCTTCTTCTCCTTGGTCTCCTTGGAGGAGACAGGATCCGGCCAGTTTCCGGTTCGGGCTACAGCCACTCGTTCCGTGTCGGCAATGGAACCTGCAGACAAGACAGCCGGAGCCGCTGCAGAAAACGCCAAGGCCCCAGCTAAGGCGGCTGCCGCTGCAATCTTCTTCAACATATTAGTTCCTCAATACGAGTCGGATTCGTTACAAAGCCAGCACTGTCCTTGTTGACATACATTGTAAAATGTTTTCCACAGTGGCTGTCAAGCGCCAAGAGGAAACCTGTGGAGAAAGGAGGAGTCCCGTGGGCAACGGATTCGGGGAGAAGCTCCGGGCGGAGAGGCTCGAACGGGGGCTGACACAGGCGGAACTGGGCAAGGACCTGTATTCACCCAGCTACATTTCCCTGCTGGAAACAGGGCGCAGGGAGCCAACCGCGGAGGTCATTGAAGAACTGGCGCGCAGGCTGGAGCTCGCACCAAAGGCCTTGGAAGCATGGAGCCAGCCCATTTCGGTGAGCGATGCCGAGTATGTCCTGGCAGGACTGTACGCCCGCCAGGCATGGGACCTGAGGGACTACCCGCTCGCGGCGAGCCATGCGGCTGCTGCTGCTCAGATAGCACTGGACGGACGGAACACCAGCGCCTGGTGGAACATGAGCTACATGCAGGCCGAGTGCCTGCTGAAACATGGCGATTTGCTGGAGTGCAGGGAGCTCGTGGAAAGGCTGCTCGAGCACCCGATGGCCAGGGAATCCGTTGGGCTGGGCGCGCGTGCCCGGCAGATGCTCGCGGTTGTGTGCCAGCGACAGGGCCAGCTGACGGCTGCCGTGGAGCATGCAACGGAGGCGGTGGCCTTCGCCAAGCAGTTGCCCAAGGGCTCAGTGATCACCATCGGCGCACTCCGGGCCCTGATCGGCGCGTTGGCCGAAAGCGGCCGTCTTAATGAGGCGTGGAAGTACTGCCAGGAATTGCTGGCCCAGGTGGATGAGCACGCGATGTCCCAGCTGGCCGGCGAGGTGGCCTGGGTCATCGGCAACGTGGCCTTTATGCGCCACGATTATGTGGAGGGCGTCAAACACCACGAACGCGCGGCCAAACTGCTGTCACCGGCAAACGACATTGAGCT
Source organism: Arthrobacter sp. AB6 (assembly GCF_031844545.1). Classification (NCBI taxonomy): domain Bacteria; kingdom Bacillati; phylum Actinomycetota; class Actinomycetes; order Micrococcales; family Micrococcaceae; genus Arthrobacter; species Arthrobacter sp. AB6. The sequence continues at coordinate 85,948 of NZ_JAUZVL010000013.1, read as the reverse complement.
GTGGGCCCGTTTTAATAAAGCGTCCGCCGCGGTACGGCTGTCATCCGGAATTGTGGAGCCTGAAACGCTGTCATCCATTGAGCGGGCCGAGCTTGCCTTTTCAATCGTCAGCGGCACCAAGAGCGATGAGCTGGAAGTTGCTTTCATCCGCGCCCGCTGGCTGTACCTGACCGGGGACATTGTTGCCGCCGTCGAGAAGCTCAGGGAAATCCATGCCGAGCGGGACAGCCTGGCGAAGCACACCGCCGGCGAAGTGTCGCTGCTGCTGGGGAAGTCGCTCAAGGCTGCGGGCGAATCAGAGGAAGCCCTGGTGCACCTCGAAGAAGCGCAGAAAGCCTTCAGTGCCGCTGGAGCTGCTGACCGCGTCCAGCAGGCACTGGACGCGGTCCTGGAAATAAAGCTGGCCCAGCGGCGCGCTGCAGCCGCTTCCAAAGCCAGCTAGTCAACACGCCGTTCGCCGGGAGCAGCTGGGGCTCCGTCAGGCGAAGGTTTTCCCCGTAAGTTTCTCGTAGGCCTCGACGTAGCGGCTGCGGGTGCGGTCGATGACCTCGGCCGGCAGGGCCGGCGGAGGAACGTCCGAGGACCTGTCCCAGCCCGATTCGTCCGATGTGAGCCAATCCCGGACGTACTGCTTGTCATAGGAAGGCTGTGCACGGCCCGGCTGGTATGTTGCGGCGTCCCAGAACCGTGAGGAATCCGGCGTGAGGACCTCATCGCCAAGCGTGATCGAGCCCGAAACGGCGTCGTAGCCAAACTCCACCTTGGTGTCCGCCAGGATGATGCCGCGTTCCCGCGCGATCCTTTCGGCCGTGGTGTAGATCTTCAAGGTGAGCTCGCTCAGGCGTCCTGCGATGTCGTCGCCCACCATGGCCGCCACGGCGTCGTAGGTGATGTTCTCGTCATGCTCCCCTACCGCCGCCTTGGCCGAGGGCGTGAAAATGGCGTGGTCCAAGCGCGAACCGTCCACCAGTCCCTCCGGGAGCGGAATGCTGCACACGGTCCCCGAGGCCTTGTATTCCTGCAGGCCGGAGCCTGTGAGGTAGCCGCGGGCGATGCATTCCACCGGGAACATGTCCAGCTTCTTGCAGATCATGGCCCGGCCCTCCACCGCGGCGGGGACGCCGTCCTCCACCGTGGATCCCAGCACGTGGTGTTCCACGCCCAACTGGTCAAACCACCACAGGCTCAACTGGGTGAGGATGCGCCCCTTGTCCGGAATCGCGCTGGACAGGACATGGTCAAAGGCGCTGATCCTGTCGCTGGCTACCACCAGCACACAGTCCTGGCCGACGCGCCGCAGGATGGACTCGTCCGCCGGCTCGTACAGGTCCCTGACTTTCCCCGAGTAGACATGGGTCCATCCGGGCAGGTCAGGGGCCGTGGTGCTGAAACCGCGCGGTGCTGGAACGTTGCTCATGCTAGGCCTTCGTCTTGGTCCCGTGGAGGGATGCACTGGCATTGAAGGGGACCTTCACTTCCCCGCGGGCAGCCTTGCCGCCGATGTCCGTGCGGAACTGCGCGCCCTCGAGCTGAATCAGTTCCACGCCGTCGTACGCTCTTTCACGCGCCTCCACCAGGTCGCTGCCCAGCGCGACGACGGCGAGCACGCGTCCACCGGCGGACACCACCTTACCGTCCTCGTCGAAGGAGGTGCCGGCGTGGATGACGTGCACGCCCTCCAGTTCCTCCGCCTTCTTGAGCCCGCGGATGCGGTCTCCGGTGCGCGGAGTGTCCGGGTAGTTTTCGGACGCGACGACGACGGCGACGGCAGTCTCCTTCGCCCACCGCAGCTCTTCCGCCTTGTCCAGTTCGCCCTTGGCAGCTGCCAGCAGCAGGGCACCAAGGGGCGTCTTGAGCCGGGCGAGGACGGCCTGGGTTTCCGGGTCGCCGAAACGGACGTTGAATTCGATGACGCGGGTGCCCCGCGAGGTGAGGGCCAGGCCAACGAACAGTACGCCGACAAACGGGGTGCCACGGCTTGCCATTTCGTTGACGGTGGGCTGGGCGACGCGGTCCAGGACTTCCTGGACCAGGCCTTCCGGCGCCCATTCCAGCGGAGTGTAGGCGCCCATGCCGCCGGTGTTGGGGCCTTCGTCGTTGTCGAAGATCCGCTTGAAATCCTGTGCCGGGGAAAGTGCCACGGTGTTGTGTCCGTCGCAAAGGACGAAGAGGGAGACCTCGGGCCCGTCCAGGAACTCCTCGATGACAACCGAGCCGCCGGCGTCGAAGCAGGACTGCGCGTGGGCCAGGGCTTCCTCGCGGTCCTTGGTGACAACCACACCCTTGCCTGCGGCCAGGCCGTCGTCCTTCACCACATAGGGGGCGCCGAAGGTGTCCAGGGCCGAGGCGGCTTCCTCGGCGTTGGCGGCCACCATGGCCATGGCCGTGGGCACTCCGGCTTCGGCCATGATTTCCTTGGCGAAAGCCTTGGAGGCCTCGAGCTGCGCCGCCGCCTTGCTGGGGCCGAACACGGGGATCCCGGCCTCGCGGACAGCGTCGGACACACCTGCTGCGAGCGGCGCCTCCGGACCCACCACCACCAGGTCCACAGCGAGCCTGGTGGCCAGGGCGGCCACGGCGTCGGGATCGTTGGCGTTGATGTTGTGGGTTGGGACCAGCTTGCTGATGCCGGCGTTGCCGGGAGCTGAGTGGACCTCGGACACGTTGGGGTCGGCGAGCAGGGAGCGGACAATGGCGTGTTCGCGGCCTCCGGGGCCGATGACGAGTACCTTCACAGTCTCCAAGGGTACTTTGTGCACCCTGCCCGTTCCTAAGCTGTGTCGGCGGTTCAATCCTGTACCCCGGCAGCCGCGACAATCCGTGGCCCCCGCCGCTCCGAATACCCATCATGAAGAAGCTGAGGAACTCGCCCAAGGGACCCATTGCCATGGCCGCGCTGGCAGGTGCGGTGGCAGCCGCCGTCGTCCTTGCCGTGGCCGAACTGCTCGGGGCGTTCTTCACCGCGCGCGCCACACCGCTGATCGCCCTGGGATCGACCTTCATCGACTTCACGCCGTCCTGGCTGAAGGACTTCGCCATCGCCACTTTCGGCACCAATGACAAAGCTGCGCTCTTCGCGGGCATGGGAGTAACCATTGCCGTGCTGGCATGCGTCCTGGGCGTGGTGGCCTACCGGCGCTGGGCATTGGGCGTGTTGGGGGTCCTGGCCATGGGGGCGGTCATCGTCGCGAGCGTGGTGACCCGGGCAGGCGTCGGGCCGGCAGATGCCCTCCCCTCGGTAGCGGGCACCCTCGCCGGCCTGGCATCCCTGCGGCTGCTGATGAACCGCCTGCCGCGGCAGGCTGCGTGGCCGGAAGCCCCCGCCAAGGCTGCCGCTGACGCTGCCGAACGCCCTGGGACCAGCCGCCGGCGCTTCTTCGCTGCAGCGGGGATCACCGCGGCCGCTGCAGGTTTGGCGGCCACCGGAGGCAGGCTGCTGGGCGCGGCCCGCAGCAACATCCTCCAGGCACGGGACGCCCTGAAGCTGCCCGCCCCGGCCAAGGCTGCGCCGGCCGTTCCCGCCGGCGTCCAGTCACCGGTGCCGGGAGTTGCGCCCTGGCTGACGCCCAACGGCGAGTTCTACCGCATTGACACCGCCCTCAGCGTTCCGGAAATCGACGTGGACAGCTGGGAGCTCCGGGTCCACGGCATGGTGGAGGAGGAGGTCCGCCTCACCTTCCAGGACCTGCTCGACGCCGACCTGATCGAGTCCCACGTCACCCTCACCTGCGTGTCCAATCCCGTGGGCGGAAACCTGGCCGGTAACGCCAAATGGCTGGGCCTGCCGCTGCGGGAGGTCTTGAAGCGGGCAAAGCCCAAGGACGGCGCGGACATGGTGCTGTCCACGTCCGTCGACGGCTTCAGCGCCTCCACGCCTCTGGAGGTGCTGCAGGACGACCGGGACGCGATGCTGGCCATCGGCATGAACGGCGAGCCCCTGCCGCTGGAGCACGGCTATCCCGTGCGAATGGTGGTTCCGGGCCTGTACGGCTTTGTCTCCGCCACCAAGTGGGTGGTGGACCTCGAAGTGACCAGGTTCGCGGACAGCAAGGCCTACTGGACCGAGCGCGGCTGGTCCGAACGAGGCCCCATCAAGACCATGGCCCGCGTGGACGTCCCCAAGTCCTTCGCGAAGGTTCCCGCAGGCAAAGTGGCCGTGGGCGGCACCGCCTGGGCCCAGACGCGCGGCATCACCAAAGTGGAAATCCAGGTGGACGACGGCGACTGGGCGGCCGCGGATCTTTCCACGGAGGCGTCCCTGGTTACCTGGCGCCAGTGGTCCTACCAGTGGGACGCGGCCCCCGGCCAGCACTACATCAAAGTCCGTGCCACCGACGGGTCCGGCGAAGTGCAGACGGACCGGCGCGCGGACCCCGTTCCCGACGGCGCGTCCGGCTGGCAGTCCGTGATGGTCACGGTCGAGTAGGGCGGCCTTCCGCCGCATTCCATCAGGCGGCCCCTAGACTGGCACCATGCCGCACAACCCGCATGCCACCTTTACCGTGGACTCCGCAGTGGAACTGGCCGTGATCGAACGGAGCGGCTTTGTGGAGTCGCGGCACATCGGTTCTGCCGTGCTCCTGGCCGCGGACGGGTCCGTGGTTACTGAGCTGGGCGACATCAACACTCCGATTCTTGCCAGGTCCACGCTGAAGCCGTTCCAGGCCCTGGCAGCCATGCAGTCCGGCGTTCCGTTGCGGGGCGCGCAGGTGGCGGTGGCCTGTGGCAGCCACACCGGGTCCCTGGACCATATGGATGTAGTGGAAGGAATGCTCAAGGCAGCCGGGGTGCGCGAGGACCAGCTCCAGTGCCCGGAGGCCTGGCCCCAGGACGAGACGGCCCGCAACTGGCTGGTGCGGTCAGAGCGGGGAAAGTCCCGGCTTGCCTGCAACTGTTCCGGCAAGCACGCGGCATTCCTCTGGGCATGCACCGAAAACGGCTGGGATACCCACAGCTACCTGGAGCCCAACCACCCGCTGCAGCAGCGGGTCCGCACCGTCATCGAGGAATACACGGGCGAGAAGATCGCCCACCTGGGCATCGATGGCTGCGGCGCTCCGGTGGCGGCAATTTCCCTCATGGGGCTGGCCAGGGGTTACTCGCTGCTGGCAAAAGCCCCGGGCGACCAGAGCTTCAGCGCCCGTGCCGCCACCATTGCAACGTCCATGCTGGACTACCCTTGGGCGGTCCAGGGCCGGGGCGAGGCCAACACACTGGTTATGGACGAGCTGGAGATCATCGCGAAGATCGGGGCGGAAGGCGTCCTGGCCATGGCCACGCCGCAGGGTGTTTCCGTAGCCGTGAAGATCCTGGACGGGAACGTCCGGGCCACCTCGCTGGTGGCATTGACCCTCCTTGCCGCGGCCGGTGCGGTTGAGATCCCCGGGGTTGCCAGCGTTTTGGAAAAGGTGGTTGCCCCTGTGCTGGGCGGCGGAAGACCTGTTGGAAAAATTCGGCTGGGTCCCGCTGTGTCGGCGCTGCTGGACTAGGCTCTTGCCGCTCGAAGTTCTCTTTGTCGCCAACCCCAACGTGAAGGAAGCCGGATCCATGGCTGGTGCCCGCCGTCGTATCGACCCCACGGAGGGTGCCGCCGCCCTCGCAGCCTGGCAGGAAGCCGCCGCCCCGCCGTCGGACCTTCCCGTTCCAAGGCCCGTCCTCGCTACTGCCGTACGGTACAGCCTGGAGGAGCTCACCGCCCGGGCACCGGGCAATTCCGTGGAGGTGCGGGTGCCGCCGTTCGGCGTCACCCAGTGTGTGGAAGGTCCGCGGCATACGCGCGGCACGCCGCCCAACGTCGTAGAGTGCGACGCCGCCACCTGGCTTGCGTTGGTTACGGGCCAGTTGGGCTGGGCGGACGCGGTGGCCGCGCACAAGGTTGCTGCCTCGGGCCTCCGGGCTGACCTCTCTGCACTGCTCCCGCTGTAGCCGGGCTCAGCCGCGGCCGATGAAGGGCATGCCGGCGGCGGTGACCACCACGGACCCCACACTGGCCGACGCCGGCATGTTGGCCATCATCAGGACAGCCCGGGCTGCGTCCGCCACGGGGAAGGTGGGCTCCACGCGGCGGCTGCCATCGGCCTGGAGCGCCCCGGCACCCACGCCGATGGTGTCCATGATCTCCGTGGCCGTGTTGCCGATGTCGATCTGCCCGCACGTGATCCCGAAGCCCCGCCCGTCCAGCTCGATGCTTTTGGTGAGGCCGGTCAGGGCGTGCTTGGTGACGGCGTAGGCCACCGTCCGGGGCCGGGGTGAGTGCGCCGAAATGGAGCCGTTGTTGATGATCCGCCCACCTTGCGGGTCCTGCGCCTTCATGGCCCGGACCGCGGCGGCGGCGCACAGCATGGATCCCGTCAGGTTGACCGCGAGGGTAGCGTTCCAGTCCTCCAGCGAAATCTCGTCCACGCTGGCTGCCGGCCCGAACACTCCGGCGTTGTTGAACAGCAGGTCCACCCGGCCCCACCGCCGGCGGACCGCTTCAAAGAGCCTTTCGACGTCGTCGGGCCGGGTGACGTCGCACGGCACCACCAGCGCTTCGGGGTGATCGTCCGCCGCCTCCTTCAACTGCGCTTCCCGGCGGCCCGCCAGCGCTACCCGGTATCCGGCGGCCAGCATCTGCCGGGCCACCTCCCGCCCGATGCCGGAACCTGCTCCGGTAACGACGGCAACCCGCGCGGCGGAAGGGGTATTGTTCACGCTGTTCTCCTTGGGATGTGGTGCTAAAAGGGCGGCCGGCACGCCAGTGCTGTTCAGCGGCCAGCCTACGACGGTCTTGGGCCGCGGCGCAGCGTGGGTCCGCACCTTGGAAGTGGGCAGCCCCATACGCATCCAGGCCAGGCGGATGAACCTGACGGCTTTGTCCGGTCAGGAGCCTTCGACGCCGGCGCCGGACGGGGTTCCCGCCGGGAGGATAAAGTGCAGCTATGGGGTTCCCGGATAAGGTCAGGGCCACCGGCGTCGTTCTGGCCGCCGGCGCAGGCACCCGGCTGGGCCTGGGGCCGAAGGCGCTCCTGCCCTACCGTGGACGGCCGCTCGTGGAAGCCATCGCCGGAATGCTGTTCGATGGCGGTTGCCGGGAAGTGGTGGTGGTCCTGGGAGCAGGCGCGGCCAAGGTTGAAGCCGCTGCCCGCCTAGGGCGCTGCAGGGTTGTGGTCAATACCGGCTGGGAGTCCGGGATGGGTGGTTCGTTCCTGCTCGGGGCCCAGGCCGCGGATCCCCGGGACCACGTTCTGATCGCTTTGGTGGACCAGCCGGGCCTGGCCCGGGAAAGCGTGGAACGGCTCCTGGCCCGCCACCGCCCCGGACGCATCACCGCCGCCGCGTACCGCAGCCGTGACAGCAGCGACGCCGGCGACGCCGCACTCCGCCGCGGCCACCCCCTGCTTATCGACGCCTCCCTGCGGGAGGCGGTGTGCGCAACGGTGACGGGCGACGCCGGGGCACGCGGCTTCCTGCGGGCGCATCCGGAGCTTGTTGATGAGGTGGACTGCAGTGACCTGTCCACCGGTGAGGACGTGGACACCCCGGACCAGTTGGGGCTTCTCCGCTAGCAGCCGAGGGTGGAATTTGTGTGCGGGAAAGAGTCCTGCTCAAGCCTGCATGCCGGCCGCGAGCAATTGTTCCAGTCCCCGTTTGAATCCGGACCGGCCGCCGTGGGCGGGATGCCGGATCTTCGGGATGGCCAGGCCGCTGCGATGCAGGCTGTGGTGGGCCACATTGCCCACCGCCACGATGGAACTGATCCCGAACAAACCGGCAAGTTCCTGCCGGAAAGGGGTTCCGAGTTCCGTCTCGGAGGGCCCGGGCGTGCGGTTGGTGAAGGGCACCCCGGTGATACGCATGCCCCTGAAACCCGGGGCCTCCCCGACCAGTAGTACCTTGGGCCGGCGGTCCAGCATCTCCTGCAGGTAGATCTCCAGGTTGTGCCTGCGCAGCGCATTCTCCGGCACAGCACGGTTGAAGAAATTGGTGGCGGCAGGCCCGGTCTCCATGGCGGCCAGCCGCTCCACGAAATCGTGAACGCTACCAGCGCGGATGGATGGCTTCGCGGAAGTAGTGGTCATAAATCCAGCGCACACCGGCGTCGAACTCTTCGCTGACGCGCACGGAAGCCGCGGCAGCGTTCGCCGCTGCCTGATCCACGTTCCGCGCCCCGGGGATCACCGTAGTGACGCCGTCCTGCGCGGCAATCCAGGCGATGGCAGCCTGGGCCGTAGTGGCCCCAGCAGGCACAAGCTGCTCGAACTCGGCCACGGCCTTCAGCCCCAGCTCATAGTCCACGCCTGAGAAGGTCTCGCCGACGTCAAAGGAGTCACCGCTGCGGTTGTAGTTCCTGTGATCATTCTCCGCGAAGGTTGTTTCCTTGGTGTATTTGCCCGAGAGCAGCCCCGACGCCAGCGGCACCCGGGCGATGATCCCGACGTTGGCGGCTTTCGCTGCGGGCAGGACTTCGTCCAGGGGCTTGAGCCGGAAGGCGTTCAGGATGATCTGGACGGAGGCGGTTCCCTCATGGCGGATTGCCTCCAGGGCTTCGTCGGTGCGCTCCACGCTGACGCCGTAACTGCGGATGGCGCCCTCGGAGACCAGGGTATCCAATGCGTCGTACACCTCGCCGTTGCTGTAGACAGGGGTTGGCGGGCAGTGCAGCTGAACCAGGTCCAGGGTATCCGTCCCCAGGTTCTTCCGGGATCGGTCCACCCATTGGCGGAAGTTGGCCAGGGTGTAGTTCTCCGGCCGTTGCTCCACGCGGCGGCCCATCTTGGTGGCCACCGTGATATCCAGTCCGGGATTGTCAGCCAGGAACTTTCCGATGGCCTGCTCGCTTTTGCCGTCACCGTAGACGTCGGCGGTGTCGAAGAAGTTCACCCCTGCTTCCGCGGAGGCTGCCAGGACGGCCTGCGCCTGTGCCGGGTCAACGTTGCCCCAGTCCGCGCCAAGCTGCCAGGTTCCCAGCCCGACGATGGAGACGTTCCGTCCGGTCTTGCCTAAAATCCGCTGTTCCATCCCTCGACTATAGGCCGAGGCTGCGCAGCCATCGGAATCCTACGGCACCCGCCACGCCGGTTCCTCAGATGGCCGAGCGCTGCAGGTTGGGCACCAGTCCCGCTTCCTTCAGGCCCAGGTAGATCTTGTCGCGCGCAATGGGCAGCGAGGTAAAGCGCACCCCGGTGGCGTTGCGGATGGCGTTGGCCAGCGCCGGTGCAACCGGGTTGAACGGGCTTTCGCTCATGGATTTTGCCCCGAGCGGCCCCAGTTTGTCGTTCGTGTCGGCAAAGTACACCTCACTGCGGGGGACGTCGGCAAAGGTGGGGATGTGGTACTGCCGCAGGATGTCCGTGGTGACCCGGCCGGCGTCGTCAACCACCACCTCCTCATACAGCGCGGCGCCCAAGGCCTGGGCAATCCCGCCTTCGATCTGGCCGCGGCACTGGCGCGGATTAACCACCACGCCGGCATCCGCTGCCTGCACGCTCTGCAGGATTTTCAGCTCTCCCGTGCCGCGTTTCACCGCAACCCGGAAGCCGTGCACGTTGAAGGCGACGGACCGCGGCGTCCCGCCCCACCGCCCCTCCGCGGCGAGTTCGACGCCGGCATCCGCAGCCGCCTGTGCCAGTTCAGCCAGCGGGACGGGTGTTCCGTCAATGACCACCGAACCGCCGTCAAGGACGCAGGCCGAGGCCTGGGTCTGGCGGATGCCGGCTGCGAAGGCGCGGATCCGGACGGCGAGTTCCTCCGCGGCGGCGAGCGTTGCCTTGCCGGCCACCACGGTTCCTGCCGAGCCGAAGGCGCCGGTATCGTGCTCAACGAGGTCGGTATCGGACTGCCGCACCACCACCCTGGCTGCCTCCGTGGACAGCGCCGTGGCGGCCAGCTGGGCGTGGACGGTGGTGGTGCCGTTACCGAACTCGGCGGTTCCGACGTCGGCCTGGTACGTTCCGTCCGGCAGGAGCCGGAGCCGGGAGTGGGCGAAGTGTCCGCGCGGAGGCACGGTGTCGATCATGGAGAGTGCCGTGCCCTCTCCGGTCAGCCAGTCCGGGCCCAGTTCGTCCAGGCCGGCAGCGCGGTAGCGTTCCCGGCCCCGGGCCAGGGCGTCACGGACCAGGCTCAGGCACCGGTCCAGGCCGTAGCTGCCGTAATGGACGTCCTCCTCGGGCTCCGGCTGCGTGGACAGCATCCGGTCACCTTCGCGCACCATGTTCCGGCGGCGGAACTCGAACGGGTCCATGCCGATGCCGGCTGCGAGCTCATCCATGGCCGACTCGATGGCGAAGATCATCTGGCTCAGCCCGTAGCCGCGGAACGCCCCGGCCGGGACCGTGTTGGTGTACATCGCATGGGCGTCCACTTTTTTGTTGGCGCAGTTGTAGACGCTCAGGGATTCGCCGCAGCCGTGGAACATCACGCCGGGCCCGTGGTTGCCGTAGGCGCCGGTGTTGGTCAGGACGTCCAGCTCCAGGGCGGTGAGCCGGCCGTCATTGCTGGTGCCGGCCTTGAGCTTGATGGTGAACGGATGACGCGTGGTGGTGGCGGTGAACTGCTCGGTCCTGGTCAGTTCCAGCTGGACCGGCCTGCCCAGTTTCAGGGCTGCGAGGGCCACGATGTCCTCGGTGAGGACTTCCTGTTTTCCGCCGAACCCGCCGCCTACGCGGCCAGCAACCACGTGCACCTGCTCCTCCGGGAGCCCGAAGACCCGGCACAGCGTCCGCCGGACCAGGAACGGGACCTGGCTGGACGTGCGGACCTGCAACCTCCCGTCGCCGTCCACTGACGCGATGGCCGCATGCGTTTCCAGGGCCACGTGCTGGACGCGCTGGGTGCGGTAGGTCTGTTCATGGATGAAATCCGCGGCTGCGAAGCCCTCGGCCACGCTCCCCAGTTCGGAGTGCAGCTCGGCCACCACATTGCGGTCAGGCCGGGAAATGCGCGCCGCAGTTCCATCCTTGTCCCCGTGCACCAGTGGAGCACCCGGCTGCAGTGCATCCCGGGGTGAGAAGACTGCAGGGAGTTCCTGGTACTCCACCTCCAGTGCGCGGACCCCGGCCTCTGCGGCGGCCACCGTTTCGGCTACCACCGCGGCAACCCGCTGGCCCCGGAAGCGCAGCACGTCATCCAGCACGCGGGTATCGTCCGGGTCATCGGTGAACAGTTCGTGCTGGGCAGTGGAGAACAGCTGTTCCGGCGCGTCCCGGTGGGTGAAGACGGCCACCACGCCCGGTACCTTCAACGCCGGTTCAGGGTTGATGGAGCGCACCCGGGCATGCGCATGCGGCGAGCGCAGGAGTTTGAGGTGGAGCAGTCCCTGCAACTGGTCCGCGGGAACGTCCAGTGTGTAGCGGGCGGTGCCGGTCACCACGGCCCGGCTGGCGGGTGCCGGGACGTCGTCACCCAGCTGTCCCGGCTCGGGCTCGGGCTGCCCCTCCCCCGCAATTCCGGAGCCCTGTCCCTTGGGATCGGGGTGGCCGGCGTGTCCGCAGACGGCGTCGGAAATTGCCCGGTACCCGGTGCAGCGGCAGAGGTTGCCCTTGAGGTTCCGTGGCAGGTTCTCCTTTTGTTCGTCGTCGAACGCGGCGGCCGTCATCACCATGCCGGCCGTGCAGAACCCGCACTGGAAACCCTGGCGCTCCATGAACTGCTGCTGGACGGGGTGGAGGCCTGCACCGTCACCGGCGGTGGACGCCAGTCCCTCGATGGTGGTGACGGCGTGGCCCTCGGCCCTCACGGCCGGGTAGATGCAGCTGTGCACCGGGGTGCCGTCCACGTGCACGGTGCAGGCACCGCAGTCTCCGCCGTCGCAGCCCTTCTTCACACCGAGGCTGCCCTGCTCCCGCAGGAAGGTGCGCAGGCATTGCCCGGGACGCGGTGCCGTCCCGGCCGGCGTTCCGTTGATCTCGATGGCCATGCTCAGGCCCCTTCCTGCTGTGCGTGGAATCCACGGCCGGAGGCTGGCCAGAAGTCGCCGGAGACGCGGAGCCCGGGTGTCCCGTCCGGAGCGGCGAGTTCGGCGCGGATCTCCTCGGCCAGGCGGTAGGTCATGTCCCGGCGCCAGGCCGGCAGCCCGTGGATGTCGTCGTGGTAAAGGTCGGCGGGGATCGCCTCGTCGAGTGCCCCCGCCAGGGCGTCCGTCTCCGGCAGGGAGACGAAACGGAGCTGGACGGGCCGTCTGGTGGCGGCGGTGACGGTGAGGACAAAGGAGGCGCCGCCGTCGAGCCTCCCGATCAGCAGCACCCCCGACCTGCCGAGGTTGCTCAGGGAGAGCCGGCGGAACGCCACCCGGGCGGCAAGGGCCGACGCCGGAAGGTGGACGCTGCGCAGGAGCTCGCCGGGTGCCAGGCAGTTCCTTGCGTCGCCCGTGACGAATTCGGCCACCGGAACGGTGCGGCTGGTGCCGCCGGGGCCGAGGATGGTGGCCGTTCCGTCCAGTCCGGCGCAGAGCGAGATCATGGGTCCGGCGGGCAGGGACGTGCAGAGGTTGCCGCCCACGGTGGACATGTTCCACACCTTGAAGGAGGCCACGAAGGAATCGCAGCAGGGGCGGACCAGGTCCAGGGCGGGCCAGGTCCGGCCGATCGCTGCGGGTGCGGCCGGAAGGTCATACAGTTCAGCGATGGTGCAGGTGGCGGCGAGCTCGATGCCTCCGTCAGTGACGGTCACCGGCGCCCAGCCGGAGCTTCCCAGGTCCAGGAGGCGCGTCAGCGGCCGGGGGCCGAACGCCAGGCTGCCGTAGGAGAACAGCACGGTGCCGCCGGCCAGCCACGCGTCGCCGTCGCGCCATTCTGCGGGGTCGGTGGTGGGGACCACCGCCTCGATGGTGTTCATGTCCATGCGATCTCCTGCTGCAAAAGGTTTGTCGGGGCCGGCGCCTTGGCTGGTGCAGGTGTTGACGGCTCGGCGGTCTGGTGGATGGGGCCGGAGGTCTCCCTCAACGGCAGATGTGATGCCGCCGGGTTGCGGGCGGCGATGATTTCGGCGAGGACGGAGACCGCCACTTCTGCGGGGGTCACTGCTCCGATGTCCAGGCCGAGCGGTGAGTGGAGTTGGGCGATCCGCTCCGGGCGCACTCCCCGGTCCAGGAGGGAATGGACCCGTTGGGCGTGGCTGCGCCGGGACCCGAGAGCGCCAATGAAGGCCACCTTGAGGCCCAGTGCGGTTTCGAGCAGCGGGATATCGAACTTGGGATCGTGGGTGAGGACGCAGATCACGGTCCGGGAATCCACGCGGCCCGCGGCGGCCTCTGCTGCGAGGTACTGGTGCGGCCACGCTGTGACCACCTCATCCGCCGCGCTGAACCTTGCCTGGGAGGCAAAAGCCGGGCGGGCGTCCACCAGGGTCATGCGGCAGCCCAGGGGTTTGGCGGCGGGCAGTAATGCAGCGCTGAAGTCATTGGCGCCAAACACCAGCAGGCGTGGCGGCGCAAGCCTGGACTCCACGAGCACGGCGGCTCCCCCCGCGCACAGGCCTGCCCCGGCCAGGTCCAGCACGCCGGTGGCGCCGCTGCGCAGGAAGGATCCAAGCAGGGCGGCCGGCGCCCGGCCTGTGCCTTGGCTGCCCTCGAGCAGCGCGGCCAGGCCCGGATGTCCGGCCACGCCGGGGGAACCTGGATCAGGAAGAACGACGGCGCTGCTGCCGCCATCAGAGCGGCCGCCCAGCCTGCGGACCAGTGCCACCGGCTCATCCGGTCCGTAGGCAGCCAACTGCCGCACCGCCTCGCCCAGGGGACACGTGCGGTCCAGGTTAGCCGGCTCGATGTGCACGTCCAGCTCTCCGCCACAGGTGAGCCCGGCGGCGAAGGCGTCGGCGGCGCTGAAGCCGAAGGTCTCAAGCCGGGCGACGCCGTCGTCCAGGACGTCCAGCGCCGCCGCCACCACGGCACCCTCTACGCAGCCGCCGGAGAGGCTGCCGAGGATGGCGCCGCCGTCGGATACCAGCATGGAGGTGCCAACAGGCCGTGGAACCGAGCCGCTGGCCCGCACGATGGTGGCCACTGCGAAAGGTTGCCCGGCCAGGGCCGGTACCCAGCTGCCCAGTGAGGGGATCAGGTCAAGCATGGCGGCACTCCTTCTTCCGCGCTGCGGTGGTGTCCATATTGTCGTTCCTGCGGGCTGGTTCGGAAAGCATGTGGTCCTGGAAGCGTGTGGGTCGGAAAATGCGCTGCCGCTCCGGACATCCGCTCCCCGGGTCGCGGGGGCGGATGTCCGGAACCGGTGCGGTCAGGCGCCGAGCAGCAGGTTGATGGGTCCGCGGGCGAAGTACACGAGGAACCCTGCGCTGACCACCCACATGAGCGGATGGACCTTCTTGGCCTTGCCGGACGCGGCCCCGATAACGGCCCAGCTGATGAAGCCCACGCCGATGCCATTGGCGATCGAGTAGCTCAGGGGCATGGTCACGATGGTGAGGAACGCGGGCAGCGCCACGCTGAACTTGCTGAACTTGATCTCGCGGATCTGCGCCATCATCATTGCGCCCACCACCACCAGGGCTGCCGCGGCCACTTCGAGCGGAACCACGCTGGTGAGCGGGGTCAGGAACATCGAGCCCAGGAACAGGACGCCGGTCACAACGGACGCCAGGCCCGTGCGGGCGCCCTCACCGATGCCGGCGGCGGAGTCGATGTACACCGTGTTGGACGAGCCCGAGGTTGCCCCGCCGGCCACGGCGCCGAAGCCTTCCACGATGAAGGCCGATTTCAGCCGCGGGAACGTTCCGTCCTTGTGCGCGACGCCGGCGCTCTTGGCCAGGCCGGTCATGGTGCCCATGGCGTCGAAAAAGTTGGTGAACACCAGCGTGAACACCAGCATGGTGGCGGCCAGGGCTCCGATCCGGCCGAAGGCGCCGAACAGGTCAAAGTGTCCCACCAGGCCAAGATCCGGTGCCGAGACCAGCTGGCCGGAGAGCACCGGGGTGTTCAGGTGCCAGCCGCCGGGGTTGGTTTCGGTGGCCGGGCCGATCTTCATGGCCGCCTCGACGACGGCGGCCAGGAAAGTGGTGGCCACGATGCCGATCAGCAGCCCGCCCTGGACCTTGCGTGCCACCAGGATGCCCATGGCCAGCAGGCCGATGATGAACACCAAGGTGGGAACCGACGTGATGGAGCCGCCGTTGCCCAGCTGGACGGGGGGTCCGCCGGCTGACGCCTTGACAAAGCCGGAGTCCACGAAGCCGATGAAGGCGATGAACAGGCCGATGCCCACCGTGATGGCGGCTTTCAGTTCCTTGGGTACGGCCCGGAAGATGGCGGTGCGGGCACCGGTGATTCCGAACAGGACGATCAGGAAACCGTTGATCACCACCAGGCCCATGGCCTCGGCCCACGTGACTTCCTGGATCACCGAGACGGCCAGGAAGGAGTTGATGCCGAGCCCGGCTGCGAGTCCGAACGGCAGGTTGGCGACGAGTCCAAAGAGGATGGTCATGACGCCGGCTGTCAGTCCGGTGACGGCGCCCACCTGCGCGGCGGAGAGCCAGCCGCCGGCGACGTCGGTGGGCGCGTTGTCCGCGCTGAAGCCGCCCAGGATCAGGGGGTTGAGGATGACGATGTACGCCATGGTGAAGAAGGTGACCAGGCCTCCGCGGAACTCCCGCGCAAGCGTGGAGCCGCGCTGGGTGATCTGGAAGAACCGGTCGAGGAAAGAGTCCGGTGCCGGCGGCCTGGGGCCGCGCGTTGCGGGCTGTGGGGTGCGGGGGCTTGGAGCCGAATGCTCCTCGTGGGAATTGTCCAGGATGGTCATGGTGAGCCGCCGGGCCTAGTAGTCGATCCTGGTTTCGAGTGCGTTCCAGGTGTTGAACGGTTCCAGCGGGGCCGGGGCCTCCGGATCGTCCAGCACCAGCTTCGAGACCGGCATCAGGGAGTTCCGGTCCTTGTTGTCGAAGTACTCGTAGAAAACGGCGTCGTCGAAGCCGACGGAGGCGGCGTCATGCCGGTCGGCGGCGAAGATGACCCGGTCCACCCGGGCCCAGAGCGCAGAGGCCAGGCACATGGGGCATGGCTCGCAGCTGGTGTAAAGGGCGGCGCCGCTAAGGTCGAAGGTGCCCAGTTCGCGGCAGGCCGTGCGGATCGCGGTGACCTCGGCGTGGGCGGTGGGATCGTTGTCCGCGGTGACGCGGTTGACGCCGTCGAACGTGCGGCCGTCCGCCGTGACGATCATGGCTCCGAAGGGGCCCCCGCTGTTCAGGACGTTGGCCGTAGCCAACCTGATGGATCTGGCCAGGAACTGTTCGGCCGTGACGGTAGTACTCATGATGCGACTTCCTTTTGCCGGGAAGCCTGATGCCGCTTGCAGGACCAGTAGAACCAGGTGCGACGGTTACCAGGCTTCAGCATGTGCTGTGAAGGTTAAGTTGCGCCTGGTAGATAGCTTCCCGGGAACCGGGTGCCCGCCTTTGGCAAGAACGAGATTAGCACCGGATTGTGGGCTGCGCCATAGTTTTCTGGAAATTTAATTTCGCCATGTGAAATCCACGTTTCGGGGCTTTCACATTCTCCGGTCACAATCTGCACCACCCGACCGCCCATAGCCCGGCAGTCTTCCGGCTGGACAGATCCCGGGCCTCGATGTTGCCCGCCGGCCGGTGAACGGGTAGCGCGGTTTGGACGCCCGAACTCACCCTCGACGCGGAAAAGGACTGGCGACACCGGAGTTCCGGTGTCGCCAGCCCTTTTCCGCATCGCAAACGAACATGGCCGTCCCTGGCGGTGCTCATGCAGGTCCGGCCTGGGCCCGCTAAGCCCGCCGCCCGAACCCCGGGAGCGCATGGACCCAGCGCGAGATAGGCCCGGGGACGTGCTCGCGGTCAGCCGGCAGGTAGAAGTCCGGATCGGTGCCGCCGCCGAGGGGGAGGTAGAACTCCTGGGCCGAGGGTGCCGGTGAGGCCGGCGTGCTGTCCTGCTGGTACATCTGATCCTCCTTCGAGGCCTCGGGATAGTTTCATAAAATGGAAAATAACTTTTGCTATGTGGAATAGCATAGGATGCCGTCGACAGCTTCGTCAATGGTCCGGAGGTAGTCCGGTCACAAAATGAATTTTCGGCTTGTGATGTACACCACCGGCCCGGCGGAGGTACGCTGGGAGGCAACTCGTGGCGCACGTCACGTAACCTGGGAGCAGCAGGCAGGGTCGTAATGAGCTGGCATCAATGGATGCCGGCTCTTTTTTGTTGGGTCGGCTCCACCGGAAACGCGCTTGAAATGCGCGCTTAATTTCAGTGACGGAACCTAGGTTCCACTTACCGGAAGTTGGGAACAGACCATGAGCAGCAAGATCATCCTCGGCGACAACCAGTACGGAAAGGCCGAGGTCCGGGTGGTCAGGATCACCCGCGACACGGACCGCCACGAGATCGAAGACCTCAACGTCACCTCGCAGCTGCGGGGCGATTTCGCGGCCGCCCACCTCGAAGGCGACAACGCCCACGTGGTGGCCACTGACACCCAGAAGAACACCATCTATGCCTTTGCCCGTGAAGGCATCGGCTCCCCCGAGGCGTTCCTGCTTCGCCTCGGGGAGCACTTCACCTCCAGCTTCGACTGGGTTAGCGGCGGCCGCTGGGAAGCCGAGTCCTACAGTTGGAACCGGATCCAGGCCCACGGAGCCGAGCACAACCATTCCTTCGTGCGCAACGGCCAGGAAATCCGCACAGCAGTCCTGGTCCGTGACGGCGCCGCCACTCACCTGATCTCCGGACTGAAGGACCTGACCGTCCTGAAGTCCACCCAGTCCGGCTTCGTGGGCTACCCGAAGGACAAATACACCACCCTGCAGGAGACCACGGACCGCATCCTGGCCACCGATGTCTCGGCCCGCTGGCGCTTCAAGGCCGGCACCGACTTCAGCGCTCTGGACTTCAACAAGAATTACGACGACGTCAAGGGACTCCTGCTCGAAGGCTTCACCGAGAAGTACTCCCACGCCCTGCAGCAGACCCTGTTCGACATGGGCGCCAAGGTGCTCGAAGCCCACAGCGAGATCGACGAGATCAAGTTCTCCATGCCTAACAAGCACCACTTCCTGGTGGACCTCTCGCCGTTCGGCCTCGACAACCCCAACGAGGTCTTTTATGCGGCGGACCGCCCCTACGGCCTGATCGAGGCCACCGTCCAGCGCGAGGACGCCGCCCCGGCGGATATCGCCTGGTCCGGCATCGCCGGGTTCTGCTGAACCGCACTGCCGTCAACCCATCCGGGCCCGGGGTTTCTTTCCATTGGTCATCCCATGGCGCTACGAAGCGCCCGTGACCTGGAGGGAAGCTCCGGGGCCACGCCCCGAGCCTTTCAGCCACACCGTTAGCCAGACAACGTTAGCCAGACGAAGACGTCTGCCATGAACCAGAAAGTCTGCCATGAACATCAAGAACCCCCTCAAAGCCGACGCCAAACAGCGCATCAAACGCGCCACCTCCACCAGGCCCGAGGATGAACGGCTCTCAATCGGGAGCAGCTTCGCCTACGGTTTCCAGCATGTCCTGACCATGTATGGGGGCATCATTGCCGTTCCCCTGATTGTCGGCCAGGCCGCAGGCCTCTCCCCTGCCGACATCGGCATCCTGATCGCAGCGGCCCTATTCATGGGCGGCCTGGCCACCCTCCTGCAGACCATCGGCATCCCCTTCTTCGGGTCCCAGCTTCCCCTGGTGCAGGGCGTTTCCTTTGCGAGCGTGGCCACCATGGTCGCGATCGTCAGCGGTGGAGGCGGGTTGCCCGCCGTCTTCGGCGCGGTGATGGTCTCGGCGGCCATCGGCCTGCTGATCGCCCCGATTTTTTCCAAGATCGTCAGGTTCTTCCCGCCGGTGGTAACCGGCACCGTCATCACCACCATCGGGTTGACCCTGATGCCCGTCGCTGCAAACTGGGCCATGGGCGGCAACCGAAAGGCCGAAAACTACGGGAGCATGGCGAACATCGGCCTCGCCGCCGCTACCTTGGCCCTGGTGCTGCTCCTGAGCAAGGTCGGCAGCGCCACTATTTCACGCCTGTCGATCCTTCTGGCCATGGTCGCGGGCACTGCCATCGCCGCGGCCACCGGGATGGCGGACTTTTCCAAAGTGGGCCAGGGGCCGATTGTCGCCTTTCCGACTCCCTTCCACCTCGGCGCCCCCACGTTCGAGATTGCGGCGATCATCTCCATGGTCATTGTTGTGCTGGTGATCCTGACCGAAACCATGGCTGACATCCTCGCCGTCGGCGAAATCGTGGGAACCCGGACCGACTCCAAGCGCATCGCCGCAGGACTGCGGGCCGACATGGGCTCCAGCCTCATCGCACCGGTGTTTGGTTCATTTACGCAGAGCGCCTTCGCCCAAAACGTGGGCCTCGTGGCAGTCACAAAGATCAAAAGCCGTTATGTCGTGGCGGCCGGAGGCGTGATCCTGGTCCTGCTCGGCCTGCTCCCGGTCATGGGCCGCGTCGTTGCCGCCGTCCCCACGGCCGTCCTGGGCGGCGCGGGAATCGTGCTCTTCGGCACGGTCGCCGCCAGCGGCATCAGGACCCTTGCGAAGGTCGAATACAAGAACAACATGAACCTGATCATCGTGGCCGCGTCCATCGGGTTCGGCATGATTCCGATCGCCGCGCCGACGTTCTATGACAAGTTCCCTTCCTGGTTCGGCACCATCTTCCACTCCGGCATCAGCTCGGCAGCGGTCATGGCGATCCTGCTGAACCTCCTCTTCAACCACCTCAAAGCCGGCAACTCGGAGAACCAGTCGGTGTTCGTAGCGGGAACGGGCCGCGTGGTGCGGGAGGAAGACCTCAGGTGCCTGGCGGAAGGCGACCGTTTCGAGGGCGGCAAGCTCATCGACTGTGAAGGCAAGGAAGTGAAGGTCGAGTCGTCCGAGAAAGCGTCGGAGCACTAGGAGCAAACGCGAAATGGCAGTTCACGGCAGTGCTCCACAGGAACATTGCTGCGAACTGCCATTTCGGCGGTTAAGCACGACGGCGGCTTGCCGCTTTGGTGCCTCAGGTGCGGTTCAGTTCCCGGGAGATGGCCTCGGCCGCTTCGCGGAGGACGGGTACCGCCTTGTCGGCGAAGTGCTCGTCCACGCGGGATACCGGGCCGGAAACAGAGATTGCCGCTGGAGTGGGAGCATTCGGTACCGCCATGGCGAAGCACCGTACACCGAGTTCCTGTTCCTCCTCGTCAATGGAGTAGCCGCGCTCCCGGATGAGCTTGAGGTCCGCGAGGAGCTCATCCACATCCCCGATGCTCTTGGGGGTGGGGGTAGGCATCCCGGCGCGGCTGACGATGCCGCGCACCACCTCGTCATCCAGTTGGGCCAGGATGGCCTTCCCGACGCCGGTGGCGTGGGTATGGGCCCGCCGGCCCACCTCGGTGAACATGCGCATGGAGTGCAGCGACGGCACCTGCGCCACATAGATCACCATGTCCGAATCCAGCACCGCCATGTTGGAGGTCTCCCCCAATTGGTCAACCAGCGTCTTGAGCTGCGGGCGGGCAACGGCGCCCAGCTGCTTGTTGGCTCCCTCGCCCAGCCGGATCAGCCGCGGGCCCAACGCATAGCGCCGGTTGGGCAGCTGGCGGATGTAGCCCAAGGACACCAGCGTCCGCAGCAGGCGGTGGATGGTGGGCAGCGGAAGGTCCGTGGATGAGGACAGTTCACTGAGCGTGACGTCGCCGCCGGCGTCCGTGATGAGTTCCAGCAGTTCGAAGACGCGCTCTACCGACTGCACGCCGCCCGACGCTTTTTCTGCCATTCCGTTGTCTCCTACGGCTCAGATTCTGACAACTCTTATCCGCATCGTGAAAAGAGCTGCTTAGAACACCCAACATACAGCACCCCCGCGGTGACCGCGATGCCTCTGCCGCAGTCGCATTCGGAGAACTTGTATTTCCATTCTGCAGATAATAATATCCATAATACGAAAACATGGTTTTGAGAAGACGGGCCGGCCACGGCCCTTTAGAAGGCCCAAACAGGAGGACATTCAATGGCGAACCCCAGCCCCGGAAATTCGATCACCCTGCGCGTGGAAGCGCCCGCGAGCTTCAGCGCCACCAGCGAGCTTGCCGCTGCCGTCGGAGCGGCAGGCGCCGCCATCACCGCCCTGGACGTCAGCGAATCCCACCACGAGACCCTCGTGGTGGACGTCACCTGCAACACCACGGACGACGAACACGCCGCCCGCATCAAGGACGCCCTGAACGCGCTCGACGGCGTCACGGTCCAGCACGTCTCGGACCGCACCTTCCTCATGCACCTGGGCGGCAAGCTGGAAGTCGTCCCCAAAGTCGCCCTGCGCAACCGCGACGATCTCTCGCGCGCCTACACTCCCGGCGTCGCCCGCGTTTGCCTGGCCATAGCCGAGGACCCTGCGGCGGCCCGCAACCTCACCGTCAAGCGCAACACCATCGCCGTCCTTACCGACGGCTCGGCCGTCCTGGGCCTCGGCAACATCGGCCCGGCCGCCGCCCTTCCGGTGATGGAAGGCAAGGCCGCGCTCTTCAAGCAGTTCGCCAACGTGGACGCCTGGCCCGTGTGCCTGGACACCCAGGACACCGAGGAAATCATTATGATCGCCAAGGCAATGGCCCCGGTCTACGGCGGCATCAACCTGGAGGACATCGCAGCCCCGCGCTGCTTCGAAATCGAGAACCGGCTCCGCGAGGAGCTGGACATCCCGGTATTCCACGACGACCAGCACGGCACCGCCATCGTCACCCTCGCCGCCCTGGTCAACGCACTGCGTGTTGTGGGCAAGAAGCTGGACGAGGTGAAGATTGTGGTCTCGGGCGTGGGCGCCGCAGGCTCGGCCATCATCCAGCTGCTAAAAGCCGAAGGGGCGCGGCACATCATCGCAGCCGGCCGCTCCGGAGCCATCCACTCGGGGGAGGTTTACGGCGACGGACACCGCGCCTGGATTGCTGAGAACACCAACGCGGAAGGCTTCGCCGGCACCCTGCACGAGGCCCTCGTCGGCGCGGACGTGTTCATCGGCGTCAGCGCCCCGCACGTGATCGGCGAGGAACAGGTGGCCGCCATGGCGGAGAAGGCCATCGTGTTTGCCATGGCCAACCCGACGCCGGAAATCGACCCTGTCGTTGCTTCGAAGCACGCCGCCGTCGTAGCCACCGGCCGCAGCGACTTCCCCAACCAGATCAACAACGTCCTGGCCTTCCCGGGCTTCTTCCGGGGCCTGCTCGACGCCGGAGCCTCGGACATCACCCCGGAGATGCTGGTGGCGGCCGCGGAGGCCATCGCCAACCGGGTTGCTGACGACGAGCTGAATGCCAGCTACATTATCCCCAGCGTCTTCGATCCCCATGTCGCCGCTGATGTCGCAACAGCCGTTGCCGCCGCAGCCCACGCCGCCAACGTGGCAAACGCAGCTGTTCCGGAAACCGCGGCTCCCGTTGCCGCCCTGGCCGGCGCCTGATTCACCGCCCGACTTCAGCACAAGGAAAGGACCAGAAATGGCCATCACTGTCACGGACCCCCGGCCCATCAACCGCGCGGAGGAGATCCTCACCCCGAAGGCCCTGGCGTTCGTCGAGGAGCTGCACAACCGTTTCGCCGGCACCCGCAACGAACTCCTGAAGGCCCGCGCCGCCAAGCGGCAGCGTGTGGCGGAAACCGGCAAGCTGGACTTCCTGCCGGAGACCAAGGAAGTGCGCGACGGCGACTGGACAGTTGCGCCCGCACCGGCAGCTTTGCAGGACCGCCGCGTGGAGATGACCGGGCCCGCCTCACCGGCAAAGATGGCCATTAATGCACTGAACTCCGGCGCCAAGGTGTGGCTCGCGGACCTTGAGGATGCGAGCACACCCACGTGGGGCAACGTCATCGACGCCATCCTCAACCTCCGCGACGCCGCCCAGGGCACCCTCAGCTACACCTCGGACGAGGGCAAGGAGTACCGGCTCCGCACGGACGCGCCGCTCGCCGTCGTAGTGGCCCGCCCCCGCGGCTGGCACATGCCGGAGAAGCACCTGCTGATCAATGGCGAACCGGCCGTGGGCGCGCTGGTGGACTTCGGGCTGCACTTCTACCACGTGGCCAAGCAGCTGGTCCTGAACGGCCAGGGCCCGTACTACTACCTGCCCAAGATGGAGAGCCACCTCGAGGCCCGGCTCTGGAACGACGTCTTCGTCTTCGCCCAGGACTACCTGGGCCTCGGCCAGGGCACCATCCGCGCCACCGTGCTGATCGAGACCATCCCGGCCGCGTTCGAGATGGACGAGATCCTCTACGAACTGCGCGACCACGCCTCCGGCCTGAACGCCGGCCGCTGGGACTACCTGTTCAGCATCATCAAGTACTTCCGCGATGCCGGCGAGGAGTTTGTGCTTCCGGACCGCGCCTCCGTTGCCATGACCGCACCGTTCATGCGCGCCTACACCGAACTGCTGGTGAAGACCTGCCACAAGCGCGGGGCCTTCGCCATGGGCGGCATGGCGGCCGTCATCCCCAACCGCCGCCACCCGGAAGTCACCGAGGCTGCGTTTGAAAAGGTCCGGGCGGACAAGACCCGCGAGGCGAACGACGGCTTCGACGGCTCCTGGGTTGCGCACCCGGACCTGGTCCCCATCTGCCGGGAAGTCTTCGACACCGTGCTCGGTGACAGGCCCAACCAGCTGGACAGGCAGCGCCCCGAGGTCAACGTCACGGCCGGTCAGCTCCTGGACGTCGCCTCCGCGGACGGACAAGTCACCGAGGCGGGACTGCGCCTGAACCTTTACGTGGCTGTTGCCTACACGGCGGTGTGGCTGTCCGGCAACGGTGCGGTGGCCATCCACAACCTGATGGAGGACGCCGCCACCGCGGAAATCTCCCGCTCCCAGGTGTGGCAGCAGATCCGCAACAAGTCCGTCCTCGCCGATACCGGAAACACCGTCACCCGCGAACTCGTGGAGCGGATCCTGGGTGAGGAAACCGAGCGGCTGCGTATCGAATTCGGCGACGAAGCCTTCCGCCGCTACTACAAGCCGGCCAGCGACCTGATCGCGGATATCTGCCTGTCCGAGGACTACACCGACTTCCTCACCACCCCGGCCTACGAACTGGTGGGCTGAGGCATGGCAGCATCACCCATGCCGTCGCTGTCCGCCGGAGACCTGGCGGACATCGACCGGCAACTGGGAGCCACGGACCGGCTGCTGGAGCAGAACTACCCGGGCGACGACGGCTCCCGCCAGCCCGTCCACACGGTGTACGTCCCCGCGGACCGGTTTACGCCGTCGTTCGCTGCCGATTGGGGCGCCGAGTCGCTGGCCACGGCGAACGCCCACGGCGGGCTGGAAAAGCTCGGTTCACTGCTGGGCCAGGACGCCGGGCTGGCGGCGGCCGTCGCCCCGCGCGTCGAAGCGAAACTCGCCGGCGAGCCCATCGAGGACCTGCGCCTCGATTTTGAGGACGGCTTCGGGGACAGGGGCGACGACGCCGAGGACACCGCCGCGGTTGCCGCGGCTTCCGCCGTGGCCGCCGCAGTCGCGGCCGGGTCCGCTCCGCCGTTCATCGGCATCCGCTTCAAGTGCTTCGAGGCTGCCACCCGCTCCCGGGGGCTGCGGACTTTGGACCTGTTTGTCTCCGCCCTGGCCTCCGCCGGGGAACTCCCGGAAGGCCTGGTCCTGACCCTGCCCAAGGTGACCACCGTGGCCCAGGTCAAGGCTATGGACTACGCCGTCTCCCGGCTTGAGGACGTGCACTCCCTTCCGGCCGGACGGCTTCGCTTCGAGGTGCAGGTGGAAACACCGCAGCTCATCCTGGGGCCGGACGGAACGTCGCCGGTGGCGCAGCTCCCGCACGCTGTCCCCGGCCGGATCAGCGGCCTGCACTACGGCACGTACGACTACTCGGCGTCGCTGCAGATCTCCGCCGAATACCAGTCCATGGAGCACCCGGTGGCCGACTTCGCCAAGGAGGTCATGCAGCTGGCGGTGGCCGGCACCGGCATCCGGCTCTCCGACGGATCCACGAACATCATCCCGGTGGGCGACAACGTGGAAAACGCCTGGCAGCTGCACGGCAGGCTCGTCCGGCGTTCACTTGAGCGGGGCTACTACCAGGGCTGGGACCTGCACCCGGCCCAGCTCCCCAGCCGCTTCGCCGCCACCTATGCCTTCTACCGGCAGGGACTGCCCGCAGCCGCGGCCCGGCTGCGGAACTACGTGGAGCAGACCGCAGGCGGCGTGATGGATGAACCCGCCACCGCCCGCGCTCTGGCCGCGTTCGTCCTCCGCGGCGTCCAGTGCGGCGCCGTCGGTGCGGATGAAGTCCAGGCGCTTGCCGGCGTCGGAATTCCGCAGCTCACTGCCCTGGCCCACCCGCGGCTCGCCACCACGTCCAACTCCTAGGTAAGGACCCCTCTTCATGGGCAAGTACTACTCCCCCACCGGCGGACTGCCGCCGCAGACCCACCTGACCACCGAACGGGCCATCGTCACCGAGGCCTACACGGTGATCCCCAAGGGCGTGATGACGGACATCGTCACGTCCAACCTGCCGGGCTTTTCGAACACCCGCTCCTGGATCATCGCGCGGCCCATTTCCGGCTTCGCCACCACCTTCTCGCAGCTGATCGTGGAGATCGCCCCGGGCGGCGGTGCTCCCAAGGCAGAGTTCGAGGCCGGCGTCGAAGGCGTCATTTTCGTGACCCGCGGCAGGCTCAACCTCACCCTCAACGGCGAACTGCACCGAATGGAGGAAGGCGGCTACGCCTACCTGGCGGCCGGTGCTGAATGGGGCCTGGAGAACGTCTCGGACGGCGTCGTGTCCTTCCACTGGATCCGCAAGGCCTACGAACGCCTTGAGGGCTACGAAGCCAAGTCCTTCGTCACCAACGAAAAGGACGTGGAGCCCACGTCCATGCCGGACACCAACGACGTCTGGAAGACCACCCGTTTCACGGACTCCAACGACCTTGCCCATGACATGCAGGTGAACATCGTGACGTTCCAGCCCGGCGGCGTCATCCCGTTCCCCGAAACCCACGTCATGGAGCACGGCCTGTACGTCCTGGAGGGCAAGGCCATGTACCTGTTGAACAATGACTGGGTGGAGGTGGAGGCCGGGGACTTCATGTGGCTGCGCGCGTTCTGCCCCCAGGCCTGCTACGCCGGCGGTCCGGGCGAGTTCCGCTACCTGCTCTACAAGGACATGAACCGCCAGGTGCGCCTCACCTAAGCCGCCCCCTCCCAACTAGGTAGCGCCAAGTGTCGTTCTGGACCCTCAAAACGACACTTGGCGCTACCTAGTTGGGAAACGCGGGGCCGGGAAGTCTCACGCCCCCGGGTTCAGGACCACCTTGATGCAGCCATCCTCTTTCTTCTGGAACTTCTCATACAGGGCCGGCGCCCCCTCCAGCCCCGAACGGTGGGTGACCAGGTCCATCACACCCAGCGGATCGGCGTCGTCCTCCACCAGCGGCAGGATGTCATCGGTCCAGCGCCGGACATTGCATTGCCCCATCCGCACTTGGATCTGCTTGTCGAACATGGACAGCAGCGGCATGGGGCTCGCCTGGCCGCCGTACACGCCGCTCAGGGACAGCGTCCCGCCGCGCCGCACGGCATCAATGGAAGTGTGCAGTGCAGCGAGGCGGTCCACCCCGGCGGTCTCCATCGCCTTCTGGGCGAGTTTGTCGGGCAGCAGACCAAGCGCCTGGTGCGCAAACCCGGCAACCGGGGAACCGTGGGCTTCCATGCCGACGGCGTCAATCACCGCGTCCGGACCCCTTCCGGCTGTTATCTCCCGCAACTGGTCCGCAACGTCCTTGCCGTAGTCGAGCGTTTCCACGCCGTGCCGCTCAGCCATGGCGCGGCGTTCGGGAACAGGGTCCACGCCGATAACGCGGAGCCCCCGCTGGACGCCGATGCGGCTCGCGAACTGGCCCACGGGCCCCAGCCCAAACACTGCCAGGGTGCCTCCCGGGGGGACGTCCGCATATTCCACCCCCTGCCAGGCAGTGGGAAGGATGTCGGAGAGGAAAAGGTACCGCTCATCCGGCAGCTCCGTTCCCACCTTCACCGGCCCGTAGTCGGCATGCGGGACGCGCAGATACTCGGCCTGGCCGCCGGGAACAGAACCGTACAGCTCCGAGAAGCCAAAGAGCGCAGCACCGGAATCCTTGCTTTTGACCTGGGTGGTTTCGCATTGCGACTGGAGGCCCTGGCTGCACATGTAGCAGTGGCCGCAGGAGATGTTGAAGGGAACCACCACCCTGTCTCCCTTGCGAAGGTTGGTGACGGCACTTCCCACCTCCTCCACGATGCCCATCGGTTCGTGGCCGATCACGTCGCCCTTGTGCATGTAGGGTCCCAGGACCTCGTACAGGTGCAGGTCCGAGCCGCAGATTGCCGTAGAGGTGATGCGGACAATGGCATCGGTGGGTTCCTGGATCACGGGATCAGGTACTTCTTCCACGCTTACCGAGCGTTTTCCTTGCCAGGTCAGTGCTTTCACGATTCGCCTTTCTGGAGGTTTTGCCTTCCGTCCGGGCCGCGGCCCGTCATTCGACGCTATCCGCTTCCGAGAGAAAAAGTAAGCAGGCTGACTAAATACTTGCCGTCTCCGCCCCGGGCTTCTAGCGTGGGAAGGGCCAGGTCCGCAGCTACGCATGAAAGAGGAACGCCATGTCGCTCTACCAGCCGGAACCCGTTGAGATCTCCACGCGCATGCGGCCAGGCGAGTGGAGCGAGGAAAGCCTGGAGGCGCTCGTCAACAGCTACCGGACCCGCATCATGGAGATGGGAGCCAACATGGCGGAAGTGGCCACGGACATTGAGCGGAACGACGACGGTTCGGTCAGGGTTGCGGTGGTGTGGAACAAGGCCGCAAATGCAGGCGATGAGGATGCCGTCGCGGGCGGGCAGTCGCTCTGACTCAGCCTGCTGCCCAGCCTGCGCACTGCTGATTCACGGCCTCGCGAGCAGCCGGCCAATGGCACTTGAGGTCAGGTTCTGCAGCAGGTCCTGCGGCCCCTCATAGACTTCAACCGCCCCGGCTTCCCGGAGCTCGGCGGCGCTGACTCCGCCACAGGTAACACCGATGGCGGGGATCCCCAATGCCCCCGCAGCCAGCATGTCCCAGACGGCGTCTCCGATGAAGACGGCGTCCGCGGCCTCCACGCCAATCGCGTCGAGTGCCGCCACCAGGATGTCCGGGGCGGGCTTACTCTCTTTGGCATCATTGGCACTGGTGGCGCCGTCAAGGAAAGCGCTGGCGTCCAGGACGGACTCCATGACCGCAAGATCCTTCTTGCGGGCGGATGAGGCCAGCGCAACGGCCAGGCCACCGGCATGGCACTGGGCCAGCAGGTCTTTTGCCCCCTTGAAGGCGCGGAGCGCAGGCCAGTGGGATGCATAGAGCGCCCCGTGGCTGGCCATGACTTCCGGGTCCGCTGACCGGTCGCGCCCCTCCGGCAAGAGGCTGTCCACCAGCCGGTCCCCGCCCATGCCCACATAGTGGTGGATGGAGGCCATGGGGATGTCATAGCCGTGCTCGCGGAAGGCGCCCCACCAGGCGATGGTGTGGATGTAGGACGAATCGATCAGCGTCCCGTCAACGTCAAAAAGAACCCCCCGGCGCGGCCCGCCAGGGGGTGTGGTGCCCTGGGACGCCATCAGCCTACCGCTGCCCGCTTGGCGGCAGGGGCCTTCTTGTGCCGGGCAGCTTCCTCCTTGGCAGAGCTGACGGGGCGGACGCGTTCGCGGAGAACCGTTCCGGCGCCGTCGTGGCTCTTGTCCCGGATCAATCCGGTCCCGGCAATCTCCCGCGCCATTGCCACGCCGGCAACTGCAGCCCTTTTGGTGGGAAAGGTGACCGAGATGGCCATCAGGTTCCCGGCTCCATCCAGCATCCGGACCCTGTAGCCGCCGTCAGGGGCATCCACGAGCTCAAAATATCCGGCCATGCATATCACTCCTCCATCAGTCACCGCGTTGTGCTTCGTTGGAGCACTCCATGAGGTGTTAGTAAGTATACTTATCTCTTCTGCGAAGGAGAAGACACCCCGGACCGCGCCGCCTCAGCGCGGTTCCGCGGTCTCCGGCGGAATGGGGGTGTCACTCCGGCGAACCGTATCCTGATGAAGCTCCAAAGCGCTAGTCACAAGCGCGAAGTGGCTGAAGGCCTGCGGCGTATTGCCCAGCTGCCGGCCGGCTTTCACGGCCCATTCCTCGCTCAGCAGGCCGACGTCGTTCCGCAGGTCCAGCAACCGCTCGAAAAGCTCCCGCGATTCCTCGTGCCGTCCCGCGCCCAGCAGCGCCTCCACCAGCCAGAAGGAGCATGCAAGGAAGACGCCTTCGTCCCCCGGCAGGCCGTCGTCGCTCTCTTCGGGGCGGTACCGCAGGACGAACCCGTCCTGCGTAAGGTCACGCTGGATCGCTTCGATGGTTCCAATCACCCGGGGATCATCGGGC
Organism: Arthrobacter sp. AB6; assembly: GCF_031844545.1. Lineage (NCBI taxonomy): Bacteria > Bacillati > Actinomycetota > Actinomycetes > Micrococcales > Micrococcaceae > Arthrobacter > Arthrobacter sp. AB6. The sequence continues at coordinate 56,581 of NZ_JAUZVL010000013.1, read as the reverse complement.
GGCAGGAACCCTACGCGCGGAATCAGGAGGAGGCTGGCGTCCAGCTCGGGCCGGCCATAGGACTGCACGAAAGTATTGCGGGCAGCGTCGAAGCCATTGGCCATGACGTCCTGGCGGATGGTCTCCCGCAGCCTTTCCCACCGCTCGGCCGGCCCCGGCAGCCCGGATTCCCGGACGCCTTTCACCATCCGGTCCGCAGCCACCCAGGCCATCACCTTTGAGTGGGTGAAGTGGCGGCGCGGGCCCCGCATTTCCCACAGGCCGTTGTCCGGCTGGTCCCAGATCGTCTCCAGGTGCTCCATCAGGGCCAACTGGACGTCCCAGGCCTCGTCCGGATGCGTCAGCAGCGAATTCCGGGTCAGCGCGAGGCAGTCCAGCACTTCGCCCCAGACGTCCAACTGCAGCTGCTCCGCCGCGCCGTTGCCGATGCGCACCGGGGACGAATTTTCGTAGCCCTTCAGCCAGGGCAGCTCCATCTCAGGCAGGCGGCGCTCGCCGTGGATGCCGTACATGATCTGCAGGTCCGCGGGGTCGCCCGCCACCGCCCGGAGGAGCCAGTCCCGCCAGGCGGCCGCTTCCGCGGTGTACCCGGCCGCCAGGAGGGCCTGGAGCGTCATGGTGGCGTCCCGCAGCCAGCAGTAGCGGTAGTCCCAGTTGCGCGGGCCGCCCAGCTGCTCCGGCAGGGACGTGGTCACGGCCGCAACGATGCCGCCCGTGGGGGCGTAGGTCAGCGCCTTCAGCGTCACAAGGGAGCGCACAACGGCCTCTTGGTATTTTCCTTTGACGGTGCACTGGGAAGCCCAGCCGCGCCAGAAGGCGGATGTGGTGCCGAGGACTTCCTCCGCGTCCACCGTGTGGGGCCGGGCAACGTGGCTTGGTGCCCAAGTGAGCACGAACGGGACGCGGTCCCCTGCGTTGACCGTGAAATCGCTGACGGTGTGCATGTTCTCGCTCTGAAGCGGCGCGGGGGTCACGAAATAGACGGCGTCCGGGCCTGCGATGGCGTGGAGCCCCAGCTCGTCCCGGCGGACCCACGGGATGATGTGGCCGTAGTCAAAGCGGAGGACCAGTTCACTGTGCATCGGCACGCTGCCGCTCACCCCCTCAACGATGCGCACTATGTCCGCCACAGAGTCGCGGGGCGGCATGAAGTCGATGACCCGCACGGTACCGCCGGAAGTTTCCCACTCCGTCTCCAGCACCAGCGTGCCGTCCCGGTAGGCCCGCCGGGTGCACGGGCCGCCACTCTTGGGCGCCAGCAGCCAGCGGCCGGCCTCCGGCGTATCCAGCAGGGCGTTGAAGCAGGCCGGGGAATCGAACCGGGGAAGGCACAGCCAGTCGATGGAGCCGTCCTTGCTGATCAGGGCCCCGGTTTGAAGGTCGCCGACCACCGCGTAATCTTCAATTCGCGCCATGTCCTTACACTGCCACAGCCGTCCCGAAAAGGAAGGGCATCGGCCGTGTAGCCTGAAGGAACGCCGGCCGGACGCCCACGGGAGGAACTATGGCAATCCACATCGGGACCTCCGGCTGGAGCTACGACCACTGGGAGAACGTCCTCTACCCGCCCAAACTGCCGGTAAGGGACAGGCTTGCCCACTATGTCTCCCGCTTCAGTACCGTTGAGCTCAACGCCAGCTTCTACCGCTGGCCCCGGGATACCACCTTCGCGGGCTGGAACCGGCGGCTGCCGCACGGCTTCAGCATGTCCGTCAAGGCTCCCCGCGGCCTGACCCACGCCCGGAAGCTGTACCAGCCGGAGGTGTGGCTGGAGCGGATCGAGCGGTGCTGGCACGAGCTCGGTGACAAACGGGGAGTCCTTTTGGTCCAGCTGCCGCCCGGCATGGAACGGGACGACGCCCGGCTGGAGTACTTCCTGGCCATGGTTCCGGAGTGGATCCGGGTGTGTGTCGAATTCCGGCACGCGAGCTGGGACAGCCCCGAGGTGTACGCGCTGCTGGAACGGCACCAGGCCGCCTACTGCATCATGAGCGGGGCCAACCTTCCCTGCATCCTGCGGACCACCGCCCCGTTCACGTATGTGCGGCTTCACGGCCCCGACCACCAGCACCTCTACGCGGGCTCCTACTCTGACGCCGACCTGCACTGGTGGGCGGACCGCATCCGCGAGTGGTCCGGCAACGGCCGGGACGTATATGCCTACTTCAATAACGACGGCGGCGGCAACGCCGTGCGCAACGCCGAGACCCTGCGCTGGATCCTGGGAGAAGGGTGACGTTAAGGAGTGGCGGCAAGCGGCGGAAGTGGCCCCGCCTGGTGCAGCCTGTGGCAGAGTGGTTCCATGGACACGGCTCCCCAGACCCCGCCAGGGCATGCAGCAACACCCCCGGACCAGCGCGGGACGGACCACACCCAGCTCTATGGAAACCAGGTGTTCAGGTTTGCGCACCGGATTTCGGATGCCGTCAACACCGTGCGCATCCAGTTGGCCAAACGCTGGAAGTTCGTTCCCCAGACCATCGCCTACCAGGGCTACGGCTCAACCAGCATGGTGCGCGTGCTGGGGCGGGTCCTGCTGACCCAGAAGCCGTCGCCGGGCAGCAAGGCAGAACATGCAGCCCTGAACGGCAACCAGAACGTCCGCGGTTGGCGCGCATTCACCAGCGTGCCGCTGCAGTTCACCGACGTCGAGATCACCATAGGCGATGTTGTCACCCACGTCCGGGCCGACCGGGGCGGGCTGATTGACACCGAAGTGAACGTTCAGCTCACGCCCGGCTGGCACACTGCCGTCCTGCGGGGCGAAGGCACTGAACCTGTTGAGGCGAAGATCCGGGTCATTGCCCCGGACGTAAAGTTCGGCATCGTTTCCGACATTGATGACACCGTGATGGTCACGGCCCTGCCGCGGCCTTTCCTGGCCCTGTGGAACACGTTCGTCCTGAGCGAGCGGGCCCGCATGGCCACCCCCGGCATGGCGGTCCTGCTGGACCGGCTGACCGTCGAACACCCGGACGCGCCGGTAATCTACCTGTCCACGGGGCCATGGAATGCCGCGCCCACCCTGGCCCGCTTCCTGACCCGGAACATGTACCCGTCCGGGGCCCTGCTCCTGACCGACTGGGGCCTGACCCAGGACCGGTGGTTCCGCAGCGGACAGGACCACAAGCACCGCAACCTGGAACGGCTCGCCAAGGAATTCCCTGACATGCGCTGGCTCCTGATCGGCGACAACGGCCAGCACGACGAAGCCATCTATTCCGAATTCGCGCAGGAGAACCCGGACAAGGTAGCCGCAATCGCCATCCGCCAGCTGTCCATCAGCGAATCGGTGTTCGCCGGCGGCCATTCGGAGGACGGGGACCACACCGCATCCCGGGTGCCGTGGATCTACTCACCGGACGGGGCAGGGATCGCCAAGCAGCTCGCCACGCTGGACCTGCTCTGAACCTGGCGTGAACCCTGTCCCAGGACCTGGCGTGAACCTGCCTAGGCGCTGGCACCCAAGGCCGTGACGTCGTCGTCGTCGGACGCGTCAGCACCAACACCCTCGGTGCCTATGACATCAACGTCAAGAACGTCGGCAGCCATGGCCTCCGCGATTGCGGTACCCGCCGCCGCGGCGAGGTCGCGCTCCTCGATCAGTTCCTGCAGCCAGAAGTAGGAGGCTTTGGGCGTCCGCTCCAGGGTTTCGAAGTCCACGTGCAGGAGCCCGAAGGGCTGGTTGTAGCCGGCGGACCATTCGAAGTTGTCCATGAGCGACCAGACGTAATAGCCGCGCAGGTCCACCTTTTCCGCCTCTCCCCCCGGCGCTGTTGCCCTCAGGGCGGCCTCGAGGTGGTCGGAGAGGTACTTCAGCCGGCGCTCATCCGGGATAAACCTGGTATTGGTGGACTTGTCCCGGACGATGATGTCCTCGAAGCTGGCACCGCCCTCGGTGAGGATGACCGGCGGGAGGTTGGGGTACCGCTCGCCCATCTCCTTCAGGGCCACTGCCATGTACTCAGGCTTAACGGGCCAGCCGTAGGAGGTGATGTCCGCTTCCGGCCAGGTCTCCACATGGAAGGGTGTTCCGCCGTTACCGGCCGCACTGAGGTCGCTGCCCATGGCCTCGGCCATGCTCGCCGGCACTGCGCCGCCGCCCGGCCCAACAGCCACCTTGGTGGGCATGTAGTAGTTGAGCCCATAGAAGTCCAGGGGCTGCGAGATGAGCTCCATGTCCTCCTCCGGGTGCTCGAACGAGCTGAAGAACTTGGCGGCACGGATGAGGTCCGGATACTTTCCGGTCAGCACGGGATCGGCGTACAGCCGGTTCTGGGCCAGGTCCATCAGCCCCGCGCTGATGTAGTCCAGCGGGTTGATGGTGTTCGGAACCATGGGCGAGTAGACGTTGGACATGCCGATTTCGCCGGGCACCTTGGCCGCGCGAAGGGCCTGCACCGCCAGTCCGTGCCCCAGCAGTTGGTGGTGGACTGTGGGAAAGGCGGCCAGGAGCAGTTCTTTGCCGGGCGAATGCAGGCCGAGCGAGTAGCCGTTGGTGCTGACTGTGGCGGGTTCGTTGATGGTCACCCACCTGGCCACCCTGTCGCCGAATGCCTCTGCCAGGATGCCTGCGTAGTCCCCCAGCCGGTAGGCGGTGTCGCGGTTCAGCCAGCCGCCGGCTTCGTCCAGGGCCAGCGGCGTGTCCCAGTGATAGATGGTGGCCATGGGGGAAATGCCGTTGGCCAGCAGCTCGTCCAGGAGCCGGTCGTAGAAGTCCAGGCCCGCCTGGTTGGCCGGCCCGCGCCCGGTGGGCTGGATCCGCGGCCAGGCGAAGGAGAACCGGTAGGAGTCCACGCCCAGCTGCTTCATCAGGGCAACGTCCTGGGGCATGCGGTGGTAGTGGTCGCAGGCCGTCGCAGGGCTGTGGTTTTCGACGATGGCGCCGTCCTTGGCCGCGAAGATATCCCAGCCTGCCGGCCCCCGGCCGTCCTCATCCAGGGCGCCTTCAATCTGGAAGGCTGCCGTGGCCACGCCGAGCGTAAATCCGGGCGGGATGAGTGCGGCGAGGTCTTTGGCGGTTATATGCATCGGCGGGCCTTTTGTGACGGAGCGTGTGAGTACGTCTCAGGATGGCACAGCTGAGGGCAACTGACGAGCGGAACCACCGGTAGCTACTGGGTACCGAACAGGAACTCCTTGGCGTGCACCACGGCCTTGCGGAACGCGTCATTCCGGAGCGTCACCAGATGCTCCGATTCGCCGTCGGCAGGTTCCAGGTATCCGGTATAGCCGGGGCGCAATACCCAGATGTCCCCCGCGGGCGGAAGGTAGAAGACCCCAAAGGACCGCTGCTGCTTTTCGTCGGCCGTCCAGACCGGCACAACGGCCAGTGCAGCGCCGGTGGCCGGATTGATCCATTGGGCGCGGGGCAGGGGCTGCTCATGCGCCTCCGGGTCCAGGAAGGGGGCAGTGCCGGTGCCCCAGCGCTGTTCGAAGCGCTCGTGGAATGCCGGGATCAGGGGTGAGTCGTAGCGGCGCCATTCGCTCATTCAGTTCTCCGCCTCCTCGCGGTTGTGGTTGTGGTCGTGCTGCCACCGCCACCCTGCGTCAGGCCCATGGCCCGCTCTCCCACCGCACCGGGGTGACCCGGATAGCGGGTCCGGAGGAACCGGCCCGGCTGCGTACCTTGCGGACGGGGATGGCCTGTGCAGCGGCTGCTGCCCGCTGCGTGTCATAGGCGGCGCGCCGCTGGGGATCCCGCAGGACATTGAATGCCTGCATGATCTCCAGCAGCTCCCCTTCAGGCGTGGTGCCGCCGTCGACATCCGGATGATGGCTGCGCATCAGTGCCCGGTAGGCGCGGGAAATCTCCTGTTGGGTGGCGTGTGGCTGGACCCGCAGGATGGCGTAGTAGTCGGGGGTGCTTGTCATGGCTGCAGGAACGCCGGGGCACGGGCAATGCCAAGGGTTGCCCGTGCCCGCCGGCTGCGGCTAGGTTCCGATCTGGTGCATCTCGCTTTGCTGCGTCTGGATCTCGATCTTGCGGGGCTTGGCCTGTTCCGCCACCGGGATCCGCAGGGTCAGGACGCCCTGGTCGTAGCTGGCCTTGATGTTGTCAGTGTCCAAGGTGTCGCCGAGGATCAGCTGCCGGCTGAAGACACCGCGGGGACGCTCGGAGGCCACCAATTCCACATTGGGCTGCGTGGGGTCCTTGCGTTCCGCCCGGACCGTGAGGACGTTGCGTTCAACGTTCAGGTCCAGCGAATCAATCTTCACGCCCGGAAGGTCGAACGCCACCACAAACTCGCCGTCCTCCTGCCAGGCGTCCATGGGCATGGCAGCCGGGCGGGCGGCAGTGCCAAAGACCTGCTGCGTGAGCCGGTCCAGCTCACGGAACGGGTCCGTGCGCATCAACATCATTTCCCACTCCTTCAGCTCTATAGGTGTTTACCGTGTCATATCCATCTCCATAATCTATGGTGATGGATATAGATTTTTTATAGCACTCGTGGGAAACTGAGGCAAGGCTACCGGACGGATTTTGGAGAACTTATGGCAACGCAGGAAACCGGGCGGCCGCCCGGCCCCAATGGCAGCAGCCGCGCGCTGTATGCCATCTCCGTTGCTGCAAAGTTAGCGGGAACCGGCCAGCAGAACATCCGGCTCTACGAGACCAAGGGCCTGCTGACCCCGTCGCGGACGTCCGGCGGAACACGGCAGTACAGTGATGACGACATCGCCGTCCTGCTGCGGATCGGCGAACTGCTTGAACAGGGCCTTAACCTCGCAGGCGTGGCCAAAGTACTGGAACTTGAGGCCGCCAACGTCAAGCTGCACCGGGCTCTGAAGCGGGCCCGGTCGCGGCCCACGGGCTAGGGCGGTCCCGGCTCAGTCCTTGGGCGAGTCGGCCTTGGACAGTTCCCCGGTAATCCTCTCCCCCGGGATCCGGGCAGTGCGCCAGGTGTCCAGGGCTATGACCCCGCCGAGGATGATCAGTGAAAGGGACAACGACGCGAGGGCGTCGCTGAGCCAGTGGTACCCCAGGTACAGCCTGCTTACCGCGGCAAGGAAGATACCGATCCCCGCCCCCACGAAGCCCAGGACGGCGGCACGGGGATTGCGGCGCCGGGAGAAGATGAGGAATGCCCCCACCAAGAGGAAGTCGCATGCCCCCAGGACGTGCCCTGAGGGGAACGAGAAGGTGTGGTCGATCCCGAACAGCATCTGCTCCACGGGCGGCCGCGAGCGCCGCACGATCTGGAGGATGATCTGCGAAACGATCACGCCGGTGATCATCGCGGACGCCAGAAGGATGGGGCGCCAGGCGTGCTTTGCGGCGAACCCCCACGCCAGGATCACCACCAGGACAATGATGGGCAAGGCGATCGGGCCGAAGACCACGGCCAGGAAGATCATGATGACTGTCAGCGCCTGCGACCGCAGCCCGAGCAGCCAATCCCGGACGGGCACGTCGGCTGCGGACAGGCCATCGGCCTGCAGCACGCTGACCAGGGTGGCAATGAATAGAAGGGTTCCCGCCGCCGCCAGGATGATGGCTGCCCGGTACAGCCCGCGCCGGTCGGCGGGATCCACGTAGCGTTCCTCCACCACGAACTTGTCGTGGAAGGCACGCCACCTGCCGGTATGTTGCTTTGTTCCCGAGCCTGCTGATCCCTGTTGTCCCACTGTCATACCCGTCCCTGCGCCGTGAAGATTTGCCTAGGGTGAAGATTATCCCGGCTGGGCCGCGTTGGCGCCGGTTGGCCGTATTTTTCCCGCGGCGACGGTGCCCATCCCCTGCAACAGCCCCGGGGCAGCCTGTCTGTATGGGTGCCATAAACGAAACTGATTGACGCGCCTGCCGTGGAATCAGCTGCCGCCATCCCGGCGGAATCCGCTCCGCAGGTGCAGTGGGACCACACGGCAGCCGCCGCGCACGTGCTTCAGGACCTCAACCTGCGCGCCAGGACTGGCCTGGTGGCCCAGGCATTGCAGGATGACATTGGAAGCGTCCCGGGCGCGGGATATCCGACGGCGGCGGGCAGCTTCCGCGCCACACTTGCCGTCCAGCGTCCCGAAGCCAACCTGCCCATCCTCGGTTCCCCCTACCGCGACCCGTCCGAGTACGTGCGGCGGTCCGTTGCCAACCACCTGAACGATCTTGCCCGGCACGCGCCTTCGGCGGTGGTGGCCACCGCCCGGGAGTGGTTCTCAGCGGCTGATTCCAACACGGGACGGGTGGTCCGCCACGGCCTCCGCACGCTCGTCAAGAAGGGACATCCTGGCGCCCTTGCGCTGCTGGCGGTGGACTACCTCATCCACTACCGCAAGGCGAACGGCAGCCAGTCGGCCAAGGTTTTCAAGGCCTCAACCCTCACCCTTGCACCCGGTGAGGGCCGGAGCCTGTCCAAACGCCACGCCTTCCGGCAGATGACCACCAGGGTGCACCATCCCGGCCTCCATGCCCTGGAACTCCAGGTCAACGGCGCCGTGGACAGGCACGCCGAGTTCGTGCTCGTGGGCGCCTAGTAGGAACCGGTGGTGAACTGCCAGGTCCGGCTGGTGAGCTGGTTGCCCGCAAGGTCCCGGACGGCCGTTCCGCCGCCGGTGACCGTCACGGTGTACTTGGTTTTGGCGGCCAGCGGCTGTGCGGGATCCAGGATCCACTGGTTGGTGGTGCCGTTCCGGAAGACGGTTGCCGGCACCTGGGCGCCGGTGGCGGTGTTCTTCACGGTGAATGTGGTTCCGTTGACGCCCTGGACGGCCTCGCTGAAAGTGACGCTGACGTTGTTGCCGCGGCGCACCAGCAAGGCGTTGCTGCCGGGCGTGTACGCCGTGATGGCGGGCGCGGGGCCGGTGAGGAAGCTCCAGCTGACGGAGGCAAGCGGGGTGCCGGCGCTGTCCCGGATGCCGGACGCACCGCCCACCAGCGTGGCCGTGAAGGTGGTGTCCGCGGCAAGGCCGGCGGCGGGGTCCAGGGTTGCCGTCCGGGTAGTCGCGTTGTAGGAGACGGCGGCAGGGATGGTGGCGCCGGCGGAGTCCTTGAGCACGAAGGTCCCGCCGGTGACGCCCTGGACTGCGGTGCTGAAGGTGGCAGTGACGCTGGTTCCTGCCGCGACGGCAGTGGCATTGGCGCCCGGCGTCACGGCTGTCACCGTGGGAGCGGGAGCTGGCGCGGGGGCTGGGGCCGGAGCGGGCGCTGGAGCGGCCGCAGCAGAGTACAGCAGGCGGTTGGGCGTGCCGCTGCTGGCCCCCGCCACAACCCCTGCCGTGGCGTTGGAGGCGAGCGCACCGGAGACCTGGGCGGGGGTGAGCGCCGGGTTCTGCGAGAGCAGGACCGCTGCTGCCCCGGCCACGTGCGGTGCGGCCATCGAGGTGCCGGACATTGACGCGGTGGCGGTGGAGGACGTGTGGTACGCCGAGCTGATGCCCACGCCGGGGGCGTAGAGGTCCACGCAGGAACCGAAGTTGGAGAAGGACGCCTGCCTGTCGGCGGAATCGCTGGCGGCCACTGTCACCGCCGCCGGGACCCGTGCCGGTGAACTTCCGCACGCGTCCACGGCGGAGTTGCCGGCGGCAACCACGGCGGCAACGCCGTCGTTCACCACGGACTGGATGGCGGTGTCCACGGCTGAGCTGGCGGCCCCGCCCAGGCTGAGGTTCACCACGGCCGGAGCCCCTGCGGCGTGGTTCGCTGCGACCCAGTCCAGGCCTGCCACCACATCCGAGTTGTAGCCGGATCCGTTGCAGTCCAGCACCCGGACGGGAACAATGGTGGCGCTCTTGGCCACCCCGTAGGTGGTGCCGGCAACGGTTCCGGCAACGTGAGTGCCGTGGCCGTTGCAGTCGCTTGAGCCCCTTCCGTCAGCTACTGCGGTCCACCCGGAGGTGATGCGCCCGGCGAACTCGGTGTGCGAGGCCAGGACTCCGGAGTCCACCACGTATGCGGTCACGCCTGCTCCCGAGGACGTCCAGGAGTAGGAGCCGGAAAGCGGCAGCGGCCTCTGGTCCACCCGGTCCAGGCCCCAGGGCGCGGGCTGCTGGGTGTCGGAGATACCCACCGGGGCATCGGCTTCCACGGACACCACCCGGCCGGATTTCGCCAGCGCCGCTGCCTGGGCAGGATTGGCAGTGACCACGGCGCCGCGGAAGGCGTGCGTGAAGGTCCGGCCGACGGCGAGGCCCTGGGACCGCAGCCTGGCCGCCTCCGCAGCTACGTCGGTGCCGGACGCGTACTGGACGATGTAGCGTCCGGAAGCCCCGGGGTCAGCCGGCGCAACGGCAGCGGCGGGCAGTGCGGTGACGGACAGGACTGCGGAGGCCAACACTGCTGCGGCGGGCAGCGCAAGGAATGAAGTGCGAATTTTGGGGTCCTCGTTCGGCGTTTTCGGGCTGCGGGGGCGGGGATTTCCCCCGGCCCTACCAAAAGGATAGGAGCCCGCAACGCGCCGTCACGTGGTCTTTGCGGGATCCTTCGGCAACCCTTGGTGAACCTTGAGCCCGGACCGGTTCAGCCGGTTTTGGCACCGCCAGCACTGGGGGAAACGTGCGTCCGCCATGTGTGTTCCGGCTCGAATCCCAGCAGCCGCCGCGCCTTGTCAATGGACAGCATGGTCTCGTGTTCGCCCAGGTCCTTGACCACGCTGACCCGCGGGAACACTTCCGCGGCGAGGCTTGCGCTTGAGCGGCTCATGACGGTGTCCGCGTTGGCGATGATGAAGGCCTCGAACCCCGGTTTCCCGTTCTCCAGGGCCCGGGCCACCGCCTGGGCACCGTCCCTGCCATCGATGTATCCCCAAAGGTTCCACTTCCGGAGGGCGGCGTCGGAGTCGAAGGAAGGGAACCTCTCGTAGTCCGCCACGTCCATGACGTTGGAAAACCTCAGTCCCACAATGCTCAGTTCCGGATCCCAGCGCGTCAGCTCCACCGCCATCTGCTCCTCCAGGTGCTTCACCAGGGAGTACGTGCTTTCAGGCCGGGCGGGGTATTCCTCATCCACCGGGATGTATGGCGGGTCGACGTCGAACGGCAGTCCCAGCACGGTCTCGCTGGAGGCATACACCACTTTCTTGATGCCGGCCCTGCGTGCCGCCTGGAACACGTTGTAGGTGGAAAGCATGTTGTTCTCGAACGTCGCGGCGTCAGGAATGATGCCCGGTGCAGGGATGGCACCAAGGTGCACCACGGCGTCGAAACCTTCGTGCCTGTCATCCAGCCCCAACAGGACATCCAGGACCTGGCCGTAGTTGCGCAGGTCCACCACAACCAGGCCCGGGCTGCGGCTGCCCTCACGGTCCAGGTTGAGGACCTGGTGGCCGTCCTCCGTGAGCCTGCGGACCACGTGCCGCCCGAGTTTTCCGCTACCGCCGGTTACCGCAATTCTCATCAGTTTTCCTTTATGTTTGTGGCTTGCGCCGGGTTGGTCGCCAGGTCAGACGCGGGTCAGTTGCCGCGGCGCGGCGTTCCAAGGAACTTTTCGACGGCGGCGATCGCCAGTCCGGTAATCTCACCGGGATCCCCGCTTCCGTTCACGGACACTAGGAGTCCGCGCCCGGCGTAGACCGAGACTACTTCATGCGTCTCGCGGTGGTAGAGATCAAGGCGGCGCCGGAACACCTCCACCGTGTCGTCCGTGCGCCCTTGGTCCGCCGCGCGCCGCCGCATCCGTTCTTCCAGCACGGCGTCCGGGGCGGACAATTCGATGACCGCGTCCAGGGCGTACCCCTGCGAGGCGAGCATGTTGTCCAGTTCCGTCACTTGGAGGGCTGTCCGCGGATAGCCGTCCAGCAGGAACCCCGCCTGCAGGTCGTTGTCCAGGAGGCGGTCCTTGACCAGTGCGTTGGTGAGGTGGTCCGGGACGAAATCGCCGCCGTCGAGGTAGCTGGCAGCCTGGTTTCCCAGCTCAGTCTCTTGGCTGACGTTGCTCCGGAAGATTTCTCCGGTGGAGACCGCCGGGACGCCGAAGTGCCGTGCCAACTGTTCCGCCTGCGTACCTTTGCCGGAACCCGGCGGGCCGATGATGAGCAGCCTGGTCATGATCCTGTCCCACTTCCTGCCCCCTCGGGGCGTGCCGGCCGCCGGTTCGGGCCCTGCCGCCGGGGCACCGGCGCCTGCTTCATTCTGCCGGTATCTTCCCGGCGGGCGCCAGAGAACCCCGCCTTCCCGTGTGTCAAAGTGACGCCTCCCCCCGCCGGAGGATGTATATACTTCTGGATATCGGTTTAGCAGCAGGCCGTTGGAGAGTTCTTCGATCCAGCGACCTTCATAACCGGCCGGCATTGCGGCGGGATGCTCGAAGGCGCCGGGTTGTCCTGAGCGAATGGCACCAAAAAACCGTGGCCAGCGAGTCAACAGCAAAACCCGATACATCCATCACCGAGCACCTGCATGAACTGGTCCTCAGCAGCCCTGACGTTGAGGACTTCCTTAATGAACTGGCACAGGTGTCCGCCCGCAACCTTTCCGAGCCCGGCGACGAAATCATGTGCGCCATCACCCTGCTGCGGCAGCGCAAGGCAGCCACGGTAGCCAGCAGCAGCCCGGAGGCGAAGGCCATCGCGCAGCTTGAGTACGAGTTCAGCGAGACGCCCAGCCTGGCAGCTTCCACCACGCAGGAGTCCATCAGCGTTCCGGATGCGCAGCATGACGGCCGCTGGCCTGAATATTCCTCTGCCGTCCTGGCCCAAGGCGTCCGTTCCGTCCTTGCCCTGCCCTTCCAGCTGGAGGGCGAAACGAAGGCGGCGCTGCTGCTGTACTCGCCCCGGCCGCACCGCTTTGAGTCACGCATCCTTGAATTTGCCGAAGACTTCGTGGGCCAGACGTCCCTTGCCCTGCGGCTTGCGGTCCGCTTTGCCCACTACAGCGAAACCGCGGCGAACCTCCGCGCCACCCTGGAATCCCGTACGGTCATCGACATGGCAGTGGGCATCATCATGGCGCAGAACCGGTGCAGCCAGCAGGACGCCTTCGAGATCCTGAAGACGGCGTCCAGCACCCGTAATTCAAAGCTGCATGACGTGGCCGCCGTTGTGGTCAATTCGCTGGGGCAGGGGCCTGCACGGACCCACTACGACGGATAGCTTTCACAGGCCCCTCACATATCCGGCAAATCCCCCTGCCAGCCTGGCTGCCTGCCTGGATATGAGGCATGGCGTCCCCGCAGAGACAACAACATAAACCCGGCCGGACGCTCTCTCACTTAACGCGGCCTTCGGCCCGACGCTCTCTCACTTCCGAGGGGCCCTATTTGGCGAGGAAACGCAGCAGCGCTTCGTTGACCTCGGCGGCGTGCGTCCACAGGAGGCCGTGCGGGGCGCCCTCGATCTCCACGTACTCGGCACTGGGCAGCGCCTTGGCGAACAGCCGTCCCGTTGAATCGATGGGCAGGATGTTGTCCGCCGTGCCGTGGAGGATGAGTGCTGGGACGTCGATCTTGGGGATGTCCGCGCGGAAGTCGGTGAGCCAGGTGGGTTGGGCTGCCACGGAAGCAGTGGCCCCGGCCCCGGCGGCAAGGTTCCAGCTGGCATTGACGGCCTCCTGGCTGAGTCGGTCAGTACCGAGGAAAGCGTCACTGTTGTAGAAGTTTTTGAAGAAGTCGGTGAAGAAGGCGTACCGGTCAGCCGTGACGGATTCTTTCAGCCCGTCGAAGACTTCCTGCGGAACGCCGTCGGGGTTGTCACCGGTCTTGAGCAGGAAGGGCTGAAGGGAGCCAAGGAAGGCTGCCCGTGCCACCCGGGCGGAGCCGTAGGTGCCCAGGTAGCGGGCCACCTCTCCGGTGCCCATGGAGAAACCCACCAGGACCGCGTCGTTCAGGTCCAGGGTTGTCAGCACGGTGTCGAGGTCCGCTGCGAACGTGTCGTAGTCGTAGCCCCCGGTGGCCTTGCTCGATTTGCCAAAGCCGCGGCGGTCGTAGGTGATGACGCGATAGCCGGCGTCCAGCAGGGCGGCGGTCTGTTTCTCCCAGGAGGAGCCGTCCAGGGGGTAGCCGTGGATCAGCACAACGGGCTGGCCGGACCCGTGGTCTTCGTAGTAGAGCTCGACGTCAGTGCTGTTTTCGGTTCCTACGGTGATGAAAGCCATCGCGGCGGGTCCTTTCGAGACTGTGGGATCGATGCGGAGCGGGCCGCAGTGCAATGCCCTCGCAGTACCTACTCTAGGACGGTCCGCCGTCCAGTACAGCCCAGGCGGGAGGCCCGGCTGGTGCCAGGTCCCCGGTGCGGTCCCGCTACTGGGAAGGTTGCGGAAGCTCGCAGTTGATCTGGGGATTGGCTCCCATGTAGTTCAACGGGCCGGCGGCAATGGTGATGGCAATGGTGCCCGCCTCTGCGCAGTTTCCGGGCGCTCCCCCGAAGTAGCCGCGCTGCCAGGCAGCCACGCCGCCGATGATCAGCCAAATGACAATCAGTGCTCCGACAATCCGCATGAGTCCTCCATTGGCCACGGCGGCGGGTGTGGATCAATTATGCGCCGTTGACCTCGGAAAATGCGAGAGCACAGGGAACACAAATGCACCCCCGGTTCCAGGATGATCCGGAACCGGGGGTGCATCGCAGTGCAATTGCAGACGTGGCGGGTCAGGCCTTCGCGGCCTTGCCGGGCAGGGCCAGCCTGAAGATCTTGCCCCAGGTGGAGCCAACCTGCTTCAGCAGCGGTCCGGTGGTGTAGTTCAAGCCGTAGCGCTGGCAGATTTCACGGACCTTGGGCGCCACCTCGGCGTACCTGTTGGAGGGCAGGTCCGGGAAGAGGTGGTGTTCGATCTGGTGCGAGAGGTTACCGGTCATGATGTGCATGAATTTGGACCCGGAGATGTTGGCTGAGCCGATCATCTGGCGGATGTACCAGTCGCCGCGGGTTTCGCCTTCGGCCATTTCCTCCGTGAAGGTGTCAGTGCCTTCGGGAAAGTGGCCGCAGAAGATGACCGCGTGGGCCCAGACGTTGCGGACGGCATTGGCTGTCAGGGTTCCGTAGAGCGCCTGCTTGCCGGAGCCGGTCAGCATGGCCACCGCGGGGGTTGCGGCGTAGTCCTTCGTGAACTGGGTGACAACCTTCTTGCCAAGGGCCTTGAGGTCCTTGAGCAGCGCTTCCTTGGACTTCTTGCCTTCCTGGTACTCGGTCAGCTCGAGGTCGTAGATGGCGATGCCCCACTCGAAAAGGGGAGCAAGGATCGCGTTGTAGAGCGGGTTGCCCAGGTTGAAGGGCTTCCACGGCTGGTTCTCGTCCATCCGCAGGAGGTTGTATCCGACGTCGTTGTCCTTGCCCACCACGTTGGTCCAGCGGTGGTGAAGGTCGTTGTGGGTGTGCTGCCAGGAGCGCGACGGCGTGACGAAGTCCCATTCCCAGGTGGTGGAGTGGATGTCAGGGTCCCGCATCCAGTCCCACTGGCCGTGCAGGACGTTGTGCCCGATCTCCATGTTTTCCAGGATCTTGGCCAGGCTCAGCAGCGTGGTGCCGGTGACCCACGCTGCCTTGTTCTTGCTGACCAGCAGCGCGGCGCGGCCGGAAATCTCCAGGCCGCGCTGGACCTTGATGACGCGGCGGATGTAGGCGGCGTCGGATGCCCCGCGCTTGGCCAGGATCTCGTCGCGGATGGCGTCCAGTTCGCGCCCGAGTTCCGCCACCTGTTCATCACTCAGGTGGGCGGCGGCCGGGGGCCGCACCGTGGGGCTGCCGGATTCGGCCAGCTTCCCGGGGCGCGTCCTGCTTCCCGCGGCAGGTTTCTCCTGGTGGGAGGCATCTCCGGCGGTGGTTTTGCTGGGTGTAACTACAGACATACCGTGGTGCTCCTCAGATTTCGAGGTTGACGGGTCCGGCGGCTGCCGAGACACACGTTTGGATCAATTGGCCGGGCTCGCCATGGATTTCCCCGGTGCGGAGGTCCCGGACCTGTCCGGCCAGGAGGGGTGTGAGGCAGCTGTGGCAAATACCCATGCGGCAACCGCTGGGCATCAGCACGCCGGCGTCCTCACCGACGTCCAGGATGGGAGTGTCGCCGTCGGCTTCCACTTCCCTGTCGGACGCTTCAAAGGTGACCAGGCCGCCGTCGTGCCCTACGCCGGCGTTGAACGTGGTGTTGAACCGTTCAATCATTAGGTTCCCGGGGTCACCTGCCACAGCAACGTCCGAGCCCGGAGCCGCGGTAGTCAGCGCGGCCCGCTTCCAGAGGGCTTCGGCGTCGTCCAGGAAGCTGTCCGGACCGCAGGCATACGCCGAGCGTTCCTTCCAGTCCGGGCAGATCTCGTCCAGCTGGTCGGTGTTGGTAAGGTCCATCCGGCCCTGTTCGCCGGTGTACCAGTGGGCCAGGCGGAAGTTGGGGAACTGGTCCGCGAGCTCGGCAAGTTCCTCGCGGAACAGGCTGTCACCGGGCGTGCGGGCCGAGTGGACCAGCACGACGTCGGCATCCGGACGCCGGGGAACAAGGGTACGGATCATGGACATCACCGGAGTGATGCCGCTCCCCGCGGTGACCATCAGCAGGGGCCGGGGGTGCTCGGGGAGCACGAAGTCGCCCTGCGGCGGTGCGAGGAACAGGACATCGCCCGGCTTCGTGGTGCGCACCAGGGTGCCGGACACCGCCCCGACGTCGGTGACGGTGATGGCAGGGTCCTTGCCAGCAGGGGCGCTAAGGGAGTAGGACCGCCAGTGGCGGACGCCGTCAAGTTCGACGCCGATGCGCGCCCATTGGCCTGCCAGGTGGGAGTGCCAGCCGCGGCCCGGCCGGAAGAAGATCGTGGCGGACTGCGCCGTCTCCTGGACCACACGGGTGACCACGCCGCGAAGCTGCCGCGCAGAATAGACGGGGTTGAACAGCGCGAGGATGTCCTCCGGCGCCAAGGGCGTGGTGAGGACGGAGGCCGCCTGGGCCAGCTGACGTAGCCGGATCATGGGATAAAGCCTAAAACGGCGCGGGCCATATTTCTCTCTCTTCGTTATATGACCGTTCCGCAGTCACGCTGTAATGAGGGCGCTAAGCCCCCCAAAGCCGCACTATAAGAGTAACGGCTGCGGTGTGCAGAAGGTTCCCCAGTCTTCAGTAAGTATGCTTATTTTACCGCTTTACGCGTGGGCCGGCTGATATTAACCGGGAAGGCGGCAAGGTTACGGCATGCACTTAGCGCGTCAGGGGCGGGCCGCCTTCCAGCCAAGTGCCGGTGCGACATAGCGGGCGATGTTGCCCAAAAGCTTGGCATTGAAGTCCACACCCAGCTGGTTGGGGACGGTAAGCAGGAGGGTGTCCGCGGCCTGCACGGCAGTGTCGGCCGCCAACTGCTCCGCCAGGACATTCGGGGCGCCTGCATAGCTTTTCCCGAACCTGGCAGTCAGTCCGTCAATGGTTCCCACCTGGTCCCGGCTGTCGCGCAGGGCGCTGCCGGCGAAGTACATGTTGTCCTCTGCGTCCACGATGGGGAGGACACTGCGGCTCACCGAAACCCGCGGCTGGTGGGCATGGCCGGCTGCGGTCCAGGCCTCCCTGAACAGCCGGATCTGCTCGGCCTGCAGTTCGTGGAAGGGAACACCGGTATCTTCAGTGAGCAGGGTGGAACTCATCAGGTTCATGCCCAGCTCCGCGGCCCAGACCGCAGTTTTCCTGGTGCCGGCTCCCCACCAGATCCGCTCCGCGAGCCCGGGTGACTGGGGCTGGACGGGCAGGAGTCCCCTGGTTCCGCCTGTATACCGAGGGTCCGCCTCCGCCACCCCCGCGCCGGTGATTGCCTTCCGGAAGAGGGCAGTGTGCCGGCGGGCCATGTCGGCGTCAGTCTCCCCCGCCTCGGGAACGTGCCCGAAAGCTGCCGCACCCTGGCGGGCGGGCTCGGGGGAACCGCGGCTGATGCCGAGCTGCAGCCTGCCGCCGCTGATCAGGTCTGTGGCCGCGGCCTCCTCTGCCATGTACAGCGGGGTCTCGTACCGCATGTCAATGACGCCGGTCCCGATCTCGATCCTGTTGGTGCGGGCGGCGATCGCGGAAAGCAGCGGGAACGGCGAGGCCTGCTGCCGGGCGAAGTGGTGCACGCGGAAGAACGCCCCGTCCAGTCCGAGCCCCTCCGCGGCCACCGAAAGGT
The DNA here is from genome assembly GCF_031844545.1 of Arthrobacter sp. AB6. Classification (NCBI taxonomy): domain Bacteria; kingdom Bacillati; phylum Actinomycetota; class Actinomycetes; order Micrococcales; family Micrococcaceae; genus Arthrobacter; species Arthrobacter sp. AB6. Next base: position 38,582 of record NZ_JAUZVL010000013.1, on the reverse strand, counting down.
CAATGGCCTGAAGGAGGGCGTCGCCGGCGGTCCTGGTGCGGGAGCCCTGCCCGGGACCCCAGTGGCCGAAGGAAAGAAATCCGATGCGCTCCATACCTGCCCCAACTGCACCGGCGCCCCGGGCATTCCCGCCGTCCAGTCAGGCCGGCCCATGGCTAAACTGGCACCGTGACCAACAGCGAGCAGCCCGCCAGCGCTTCCGTCCCACCCTCGCGCGGGAAAATCGCCGAGCGTTTGCTGCCGGGCGGAGAAGAACCGGACCCGCGGTTCACCCTCGCCAACGAACGCACCTTCCTTGCATGGATCCGCACGTCGCTCGCGCTGCTGGCCGGTGGGATCGCCATCGAGGCATTCACCGCCGGGCTCTTCCTGGAACCGGTCCGCAAGGGCCTGGCGGTGCTGCTGCTCCTGCTGGGACTGCTGCTGAGCGCGGGATCGGCCGTGCGGTGGCTCCGCGTGGAGCGCAGCATGCGGAACAAGGCGCCGCTGCCGCTGCCGCTCATTGTTCCGCTGCTGGCCGGGGCAGGCGCCCTGGCGGCCGCCGTCGTCCTCGTCTTCATCCTCTGGCGCTGACCTGGTGGCGGCGTCACGCACCGCCGGCGGCCACGGCGACCCCGGCCTGCAGCCGGAGCGAACCTCGCTCGCCTGGGGCCGGACCATGCTGGCCCTGGTGACGGTCAGCGCCATCTTCCTGCGCTGGCTCCCGCAGCACGGCCTTCCCATCCTGCTGCTGTTCGCCGTCTCCGCAGCCGCAGCGCTGGCCATCTACCTGACCCAACGGCGCCGGTACAGTGCCAGGTCCCGCGGACTTTCCCGGGAAAGGCTCGACGCCGACATCACCGCGGTGCTTTGGACGGCTTTCGCAGGGGTCGCCTTGGGCGGCCTGGGCATCGGCGTGGTCCTTGCCGGCTGAAGCCGTCGGCGGACACCTAGAACATCGGCAGGACAAAGCCGGCGAGCAGGGCCACAGCGCCGATGGCGGTGAGGCAGCGGCCCAGCACGGATGCAGTCCTCCCTGCTTCTTCCGGCGCCGAGGTCTGCCACTGGGTGGGGCGCTTGGGGTGATAGTAGATGGGGAGGGTATCGCCCACCGCCAGCTCCCTGATGTCATGGGGCGACATGGGCGCGTGGTGCACCTGGAATTTGCGGTCGAACCACCGGAAGCCCACCCCTGTGCTGTCGGAATACACCACGGCCTCGGCTACTGCCCAGGGATGAACGAAGCGGCGGAGGAACCCGGTATAGAAGAGCAGTCCGAGCCCTGCGGGCAGGCACAACCAGGTGAGCATCTCGAGGATTGGACCTGCCATATCAAGCACAGTGGGCATGATTCTGATGTTACAGGCGTACGCTGAGGGAAAACCGTTCCGGCCTAAGGGGTAGACATGAACGATGAAGATCTCCTGGCGCGCATCCGGTCCCTTGTGGAAGAGGAGCACTCCCTCCGCGAGGCATCCGGAGACGGCCAGGTGCCGGACAAGGCGCGGCTGAAGCAGGTGGAAGAAAGCCTGGACCAGTGCTGGGACCTGTTGCGACAGCGCAGGGCCAAAGCCGGTTCCGGCGAGAACCCCAATGACGCCGAAACCCGCCCGGTCAACGAAGTCGAAGGCTACAAGCAGTAGCTGCACGGCATCGTTGCACCGGAGCCGCACCGCGCCGTGAAGAGATTGGAGTTCCATGCGCCTTGCAGTCGCCCAGATCATCAGCAGCGCAGATCCCGCAGCCAACCTGGAGCTGATCCGGGACTACGCTGCACAGGCCAAGGCCGCCGGCGCGGAGCTGGTGGTGTTCCCCGAGGCCGCCATGCGCGCCTTTGGCCATTCCCTCCGCGACATCGCCGAACCGCTGGACGGTCCGTGGGCCGGGGAAGTCCGGTCCATCTCCAGGGAACTGGGCATTGCGATCGTGGCCGGGATGTTCACGCCCGGAAAGGACGGCCGGGTCCGCAACACCCTCCTGGTCACAGGCCCCGGCCTGGACACCTCATACGACAAGGTCCACCTCTTTGACGCCTTCGGTTTCGCCGAATCCAAGACAGTGGACGCGGGCCTGGCTCCGGTGACCTTTGAACTTAATGGCACGGTGTTCGGACTTGCCACCTGCTACGACGTCCGCTTCCCCGCCCTTTTCACCGCCAACGCCCGCCGGGGTGCACAGGTCAACATCGTGTGCGCGTCGTGGGGCGCGGGAGAGGGCAAGGCCGAGCAGTGGGACCTCCTGGTGCGGGCACGCGCTTTGGACAGCACCACCTTCGTGGTTGCCTGCGGCCAGGGCGATCCCGAAACCATCGGCGTCGGCCCTGCAGGCACAGCCCCCACGGGCATCGGCCACAGTGCCGTAATCACTCCCTTTGGCACCGCCGTGGCAACCTTGGGCGGAAAGCCGGAACTCGCCGTCGTCGATATCGACCCGTCCCTGGTGGACGACGTGCGCGCCAAACTTCCGGTTTTGGCCAACGCCCGGCAGTTCTAGGCCGGGCATTTCAACGCGCCGGAGCGGTGAGCTCCCGTTCACCGCGCCGTAATCTCCCCATGTCCAGCGTGCGACGACGCTTCTCACCTTCTGTATCCCGCCCGCCCCTGTACTGCGGGGTCTACGGAGCGAAGACCGGCAACCCCGCGCCCTTGCGGATGGCAGCTGTTTACACAGCCGAAACATAACGGACACGGGGACTTCACACACCGGCCGTTTCTGTAACGCGGACGCAACTTTGAGGCGCATTTCCCGAAACACAAAACCCGAAAGATGGACAGCGGGGGAAATGCGAGGGCCTGGAAGAGCGCCCCGCTTCGAGGCGCAACGCGAAGGGACCCGCAGGTGGAGATTTCTGCCCAACATGTCTGGCTGATGATTTCAGCCGCGATGGTACTGCTGATGACGCCCGGGCTTGGCCTTTTCTATGGCGGCATGACGCGGGCCAAGGCCGCACTGAACATGATCATGATGAGCTTCATCTCCGCCGGGATCGTAGGGGTTGTCTGGGTCCTGTGGGGCTACTCCATGACAACGGGCGACGGCGTGCTGGGCCTCTTCGGCAACCCGTTTGCCAACTTCGGCCTGCAGAACCTGATGGGCTCCGCCGACCTGATCAAGGCCGGATACAGCGCCACCTTCGCCATCATCACCGTTGCCCTGATCAGTGGAGCCATCGCGGACCGCGCCAGGTTCGGGGCCTGGGCCCTGTTCGTACCCGTCTGGATCACGGTTGTGTACTGCCCGCTCGCCTACATGGTGTGGGGCGGCGGGCTGATGAGCGCCGGCGGCGCAGTCACCGCCGTGTTCGGCCAGGTCATCGACTTCGCGGGCGGCGCCGTGGTGGAGATCAGCTCCGGAACGGCCGCCCTGGTCCTGGCCCTGATCGTGGGACAGCGCCACGGGTTCGCGAAAGACCCCAACCACCGGCCGCACAATGTCCCCTTCATCATGCTCGGCGCTGCCATCCTGTGGTTTGGCTGGTTCGGCTTCAACGGCGGGGCCGCAACATCTGCGGAACAGGCCGGCCTGATCTGGGTGAACACGCTGGTGACTCCGGCCGCCGCCATGCTCAGCTGGCTGGTGACGGAGAAGATCCGCCACGGCCACCCCACCTCCCTCGGCGCGGCGTCCGGCGTGGTGGCCGGGCTTGTGGCCATCACCCCGTCCTGCGCCAACATCAGCCCGCTGGCTGCAGTGGGCCTGGGCCTGGTGGCGGGAGCTGCCTGCGCGGTCTTCGTGGACCTCAAGTACCGGTTCGGCCTGGATGACTCCCTGGACGTGGTGGGCGTCCACCTCGGCGCCGGGCTCATCGGCACCCTCGCGCTGGGCTTCATCGCCCTCCCGGCAGACGGCCTGGGCGGCGGGCTCTTCTACGGCGGCGGTGTCCAGCAGCTCATCGCGCAGACCGCGGCCGTAGTGATCACCCTGCTGCTTTCCGGCGTCGGAACCCTTGTCATTGGCCGTGCCATCAACAAGGCCATCGGCTTCCGGGTCAGCCACGAGGCGGAGGCTGCCGGTGTAGACCTGGCCGAACATGCCGAGAGTGCCTATGCGTTCGGGGAAATCGGAGCGGGCTTCAACCCGCTGCCGCATGCCGCATCCCCCTCCCCTGCCGCAGTGTCCGCCCCTGACAGGTCCGCCAACGCGGTGTCCGGGGCGACTGCACAGCACAGCAAGGAAGACTCTTTCGCCTGATCAGTCGGCCAGGATCTTGTACAGCGCCCGGCGGGCCTCATCCATCTTTTCGATGGCGGCGGCGCGCTGTTCCTCGGTGACCCCGCTGCGGAACTGGTGAATGGCGCCCATCAGTTTCCCGATGCTCTGGTGGAAGTCGCGGTCCGGGCTGTCCTGCCCGGCGTTCCAGGCGTTTTCCATCTCCTCTGCATGCTCCGCAACGTAGGCCCGGCCCGCGTCCGTAAGGGTGAACTCCGTCCCGCGGCCCTCACTGAGCGCTGAGATCAGGTCCTCGTCAACGAGTTGTTGAAGGGTTGGATAAATGGACCCGGGGCTGGGCCGCCACGTTCCTCCTGTTTTTTCGGCGATCGCCTTGATCAATCCGTAACCATTGGAGGGCGCTTCCGCCAGGAGCGAGAGGATGGCGGCACGGACGTCACCCCTGCTGGCCCTTCGTGGACCACGCCCCAGCCCCGGGCCGAAGCCAGGCCCAAAGCCCGGTCCGAACCCGGGTCCAAAGCCAGGGCCAAACCCGCCGCCCCGGTGCCCATGCGGACCCCTCAGGCCCCGGGCGCGCTCAAACCGACCCCTGCCGAATCCAGGCCCTGGAAATTTTCCTTCAGGAATGCCTTTCATGGTGGCATCTCCCTTCACTTTTGTAGTATTCGCTTCGCTTTTCAGCGATAGTTAACGATATGTCGCTAGTTATCGGCCAGTCAATGGTTTCGGCGTGACCAAATCCTGATCTTCCAGGTGTGGATCGCACCCTCCCACCGGCGTAGTCTTTTGGCACCCCTAGGCTTGAGGGCTGAAGAATGGCGAAGAAGAGGAAGCGCAGCCGCGGTTTCAGCCTTGCCTTGGGACGGTTCCTCGGATTCCTGGCAGCGAGTGCCCTGTGCGGCGTCCTGGCCGCCAGCCTGGTCGTTCCGGCCGTGGCGGCCGCCGGCTTCGGTGTCAGCAACTCCATTGGCTTCTTCGACAGCCTGCCGGAGGAACTGACCGTCCAGCCGCCGTCGCAATCCACCAAGGTCCTCACGTCCGACGGCCAGCCGATCGCCACCTTCTACGCGGAGAACCGCGTCAGGATCCCCCTGGACCAGATGTCGCCCTATATCAGGGATGCCATCGTGGCAATTGAGGACAGCAGGTTCTACGAGCACGCCGGCATTGATCCCCAAGGGATCGTGCGGGCCCTGATATCGAACCTGACCAAGGGCAGCCAGCAGGGCGCCTCCACCATCACGCAGCAATATGTCACCAACGTGATAAATGAGGCCCGCCTTTCGCAGGACAGGCCGGATGAAGTGATCCTGAGCGGGCAAAAAGACGTCGGCGACAAGCTGCGCGAGATGAAACTGGCCATTGCGCTGGAGAAGAAGTTCACCAAGGAGCAGATCCTCGAGGGATACCTGAACATCGTGTTCTTCAACAGCGACGCCTACGGCATCGAGGCAGCCTCACGCTACTTCTTCAGCACCACCGCCAAGGACCTCAACCTTCCGCAGGCAGCCCTGCTGGCCGGACTCGTCAACAGCCCGACGTTCTACAACCCGGCGGTCAACCCTGACAAGTCGATTGTCCGCCGGAACCAGGTGCTCTCGGAGATGCTCCGCCAAGGCATGATCACCCAGGCCCAGCACGACGAAGCCGTGGCTACGCCCATTGAACTCAAAATCAGTCCGGAGCGGCAAGGTTGCGCCAACGCCTCGATGGCGCCCTACTTCTGCGACTACATCTCGCATCTCATCCTGAACAACCCTGCCTACGGGGCGAGCCTGATAGAGCGGCAGAGGAAGCTGTACCGCGGGGGCCTCACCATCGTCACTACCCTGGACAGCAGGCTGCAGGCGGCCGCCCAGGCGCAGGTGGACGGTACGGCCGGGCCCAACCCGGACCGGTGGGGAGCGGCGCTGGTGACGGTGCAGCCCGGGACCGGCAAGATCCTGGCCATGGCCCAGAACACCGTGTTCCTTCCCGAACCGGGGAAGTTCGACACCCAACTGAACTTCAACGTGGATGCCAAGGATCCGCAGGGGAACGACCTGAACGGAGCCGGCGGTTTCCAGCCCGGGTCCACCATGAAGCCGTTCACCTTTGCCGAGTGGCTCAACGAGGGCAAATCGCTGACAGCGGAAGTGGACGCGTCCCGGCGCGTGTATCCGCTGGGATTCCCATGGAAGTCCAGTTGCGGAAAGGTGCTGGGCGCCTACAGCACCGCCCAGAATAACCCGGAGCTGGGCGCCGCTGATGACTTGCAGAACGCCGAGGAGGGCTTCTACCGGAAGATGCCCATCAATTATGGGCTCTACAACTCGATCAACACGGCCACGTTTGCCACAGCCGCACAGCTTGATTTCTGCGGCATCCAGAAGATGGTGGACGCTGTGGGCCTCCACAGCGGGCTCGACGGGACCCCGATCAACATGCACCAGCTGGGCAACCTCTTGGGGGCGATCGGAGTTGCTCCCCTTCACCTGGCTAATGCCTTTGCCACTTTTGCCAACGACGGCCGCTACTGCACACCCATTGCGCTGGTAGACGTCAAGGATGCCACCGGCGGCACCCTGCCGGCCCAGCCGGTCGAGTGCCGGAACGCAGTGAAGCCGGATGTGGCCCGCGGGGTCAACAGTGTGCTGCAGGACGTGCTGATCAAGGGCTCAGGCGTCTGGATCAACCCCAAAACCCATAACAAATTCCCGGTGGCGGCCAAGACCGGCACCTCGAACACCAACGGTTCCACGTGGATCGTCGGCTACACCACCGGCCTCGCCACCGCATCGTTCTTCGGCGACGCACTCGAGGGACAGAAGCGGCCCGGGCAGAACGTCACCATCAACGGCACCTTCTACCCCCGCCTTGACGGTTACATGATCGCCGGACCGCAGTGGGCCAATTACATGCTTAAGGTAGTGCCGCTCTATCCCGCCGGGCCGTTCCCGCCTCCTCCACCATCGATGATCGGCCCGAGTCCCTCACCCAGCGCCCGCCCATAGGCGGAAACCACCCGTCGTGGAAGCAACCCGCTAGCCGGTCCCCTTCCACAGCCGCTGCCACCACGAGTGCCGCGGTTCCGGTTCCGGCGGCGCCTCTGCAGGACGGGCGGCACGGCGTTCGCGCCACCGCACCACCTCTTCGTCCACCAGACGGGTCTTGGTGACCACCGGCGGACCACCCTGAAGCTGGCGCCTGGCATCGATGACCCGCCGATTGAAGTCCTGCAGGATGTCCCGCACCTGCTGCTCCGTGTACTGGGCATCGAGCCTGGCATCAAGCTCCGCGTCCTCGGTACGGAGCAGGATCGCGGCGGGGCCAAGCCCGCTGAGGTTCTCCCGCTGGATGAGCCCTTTGACCCACCAGTCGGGGTCGTACCGCTCCCCCAGCCCCGGAATCGGTTTGCCAGCGTATTTGAGGTTGTCGAATTTGCCCTGCGCCATGGCATCGCGGACCAGGTATTCTGCCCGGGCTGCGTCACTTACCTTCTTGCGCTTCTCGCGTTCCTGCGCATCGAGGGCGTCGAGCGCGGCTTCCTCCTCGGCGCTGATGCCGGCTCCGCGGTAGGACCGGACCTCAGCGGCGCGCTCCAGGCGCCTCCGGATATCCTTCGCACCGCCGCCCACCGCCGCCACCGCCTCACTTAGGAATGATGCTTCCTTCCAGTATTCAGAAGCTCGCGGCCCCGTTCAACGCCTGCCCGGCGCAGCCAGCCCGCGGACAAAGGAAAGCGTACGACGGCGGGACGTCCCGTCGTCGTACGCTTTCCCTGGTGCCGTGAGGCTGAGCGGGTCAGGCGTTGGCGTGCTCGGCCAGGATCGCGTCGATCTGGCCTAAAGCCTCCTTCATGCCCTCTTCCATGCCCATCTTGACCATCTCTTCCATCTGCTCTTCGGAATCGAAGGTGGACATGATGGTCATGCGGGTGCGGCCGCCGATGTCCTCCAGGCCAACAGCGGCGTGGGCACTGCCCATGGCGTCCAAGGGCGCTCCGGTTTCGTCAGCGAAGCCGTCATCGAATTCGAGCTTGCGCGGCGGCTCGATGGTCCTGAATTTCCACCAGCCTCGGGGCTTCTCACCTTCGGGGGTGGTCATGTAATAGTCGGCCTTCCCGCCGGGCTGGAAGTCGAACCGGTCAAACGTGGCCGGATAGTTGGGCGGACCCCACCAGCGCTCCAGCTGGCGCGGGTCTTCCCAGACCTGCCAGACGCGCTCGACGCCGGCGTCGAACTCCGCTACGAGGGTGAGGCTGAGGGCCTCGAGATTCTTGGTGGAACTGATAACAGGCATTGCGCAACCTTCCTATCCTTCAGCCAGGATGTCTGCGATCCGGTCGACGCGCTGCCGCCAGATCGCCTCATACTCGTCGAGCAGCCGCCGGGCTTTTTGCAGGCCTTCATGGTTACCCCGCACAATCTGCTCCCTTCCGCGCTTTTCCTTGGTCACCAGGGATGCGCGCTCCAACACCGCAACGTGCTTCTGGACTGCGGCGAAGCTCATGGCGTACAGGCCAGCGAGGCCGGATACCGAATACTCCCCCACCGTCACCCGGCGCACAATATCGCGCCGGGTGCTGTCGGCGAGCGCCTGGAACAGGCGGTCAAGTTCGGTTTCGCTGGACTGATATACAACCATTTGGTTGTACGATAGTCCCGCGCGGCCCCGGTGTCAATGGGCGCCGATAGCCTTTCCACCCTTCCGCCGCAAAGGCCCCGCTTCCCGGTAGCTTGAAGCCCATGAGCATCTTTCTGGCGGGCGCCGGTCCGGACCCTGCAGCCTTCCCTGAACTGTTCGACCGCTTCGTCCGCGACGTCCAGGAACACAGCGGCGGGGAACGTCCCGTCCGGATTGCCGTGGCGGTGCACCACCGCGGCGGGAACCCTGAGGAAGCCCTGCGGGAGTACGCGGAACCGCTCCTGGCCCGCGCACCGATTGCGCTGGTGCCGGTCCTGCTCACTTCGGATTGTCCGGCGGATCCGGCCGTGTTTCACGGCGTCCACGGCGTGGTGGTGGGCGGCGGGCTGACGCCGGCGTACTGGGACGGGCTCAGCACCTCTGCGGCCGCCATCTCACGGGTGATTGGTGCCGGTACGCCGTACCTCGGCTTTTCCGCAGGGGCCATGGTGGCGCCCCGGAGGGCACTGATAGGGGGTCACGTCATTCGCGGCATAGAAGTCTGTGGCGGGGAATGCTCAGAGGGCCTGGCGGACGTCGAGATCCGGGGCGGACTGGGCCTGGCCCCGTTCGCCGTGGATGTGCATGCGGCCCAGGCGGGCACGCTCAGCCGGGCTGTGGGTGCCGTGGCCGGGGGCCTGGTGGACAGGGCTGTAGCCATCGATGAGAACACAGCCCTGGTCCTGGCTGCACCGGGGGATGACGGCTTTGAGGTGCTCGGCAGCGGCAACTGCTGGGACATCCGCAGGTCCGGGACGGGCTGCAGCGTATCCGTCCTGCGTGCGGCCTGAGGATCCGGACGGCAGGGCAGCCCTTCCTTATGCGTCGAAGTGCGTCTGGACGCTGTCACCGGTCAGTTGTTCGATCAGTTCCGCTGCGACGTCCCGCAACTTCCTGTTGCGGTTGCTGGAAACCTTGGTGAGGATGTCCATCGCTTCTGCCTGGGAGCACCTGTTCTGGGCCATGATGACTCCGCATGCCAGATTGATGGCGGTCCTGCTTTGCATGGCCGCCTCCAGGTTGTCCGCGCGGCTTTGCGCAGTATCGAGGCGGACCGACAGATGGAGCGTGTTGTGCGCGGCTGCAGCGAAGCCCAGGGCCTTTTCGTAAACATTGGCGGTGAACATGCCCGGCTTCGACGCAAAGAAATTCAAGGCAACGCTGGCCTCGTTGCTGATCTCCAGCGGCACCCCCAGGGAACTGCGGACGTTTGCTTCTGCCAACTGTCGGGTCAGCTCCGGCCACCGGGGATCCGTGGCAACATCGTCCACGATCACCGGGGACATCTCCCGCAGCGCTTTGATGCACGGACCGTCCCCCACGGACTGTTCAACCTGGTCCAGTTCGACTGCGCGCTGGCTGCTGCCGGCGACAGTAGTGGGCTTTCGCCGCAGTTTCAGGGTGACTGCACATTCAATGTGGTCGCCCGCAACGTCGGAAACAGATGCTGCAGCAAGCCCGGCGAGTCCGGTCAGGAACTCAACAACGTTGTCTGCGCCCACCAGAATGCTCTGAAGCTCTTCGATCTGTTCTCTATCCGGTGAACTCGACATGGGCCCATCTTACTGTCCCGCCTGCTGATGGGCTGCGGGTACGCCGCCCCCATCGCGGGAACCCCGCGCTGTGCGGACCACAGCCGACGTTTGGGCGGGCCCGGCCGCGGGAAATTCCCGATGCGGGAAGGGAAGACCTCCGGGGCTTGGCCCTATGCTGAGACTATGGCGCAGCAACTTCCCCTTGACGAGCTCAGCACTCTCGTTGCTCGGATTCAGGGGCTGCTGCTGACGGAGGAAAAGGCCACCACGGCTGTCCGGCTCCTGGCGCAGGCCGCCAAGGAGTCGGTTGCCGGCACCATTGGGGCCGGCGTCTCGCTCATGGACGCCCGCGGGCGCCGCACCAGCAGCGGGTACACCGACGGGATTGTGAGCAAGGCCGATGCCATCCAATACGAGTGCGGCGAAGGACCCTGCCTGACCGCGTGGGCGGCAGAGGAACCCATGCTGGTCAGTGACCTGGCGCGTGAGCAGCGGTGGCCTGAGTGGCGGAAGGCCGTCAGGGGCCTGCCCATAACGTCAGTGGTCAGCGCACCCCTGATTGCCGGCCGCGAATCCCTTGGCGCACTTAAGTTGTACGCCGCCGCTCCCGGCGTCTATGACGAATCCAGCGCGGCCCTGCTCCAGCTCTTCGCGGCCCCGGCGGCCACCTTGCTCGCCCACATCCAGGCCAGCGAAGCCCCGCACCGAATGACCGAGGGCCTGCAGGCATCCCTCTACACCCGGGACCTGGTGAACCGTGCCTGCGGAGCGCTGATGGAGCGGTTGGGCCTAACCCATGAAGCCGCCCTGCAGCAGCTGATGAAATTTGCCCGCAACGAGAACACAGCATTGCAGCACGTCAGCGAACGCGTCCTCGCCGGGACGCTGCCTCCCGGGGCCTAGGACCTGCAATGGGCTTTGATCCCAACGAACCGGAACAGCGGCGCCGGCTCCGGGCAGCCATGAAGGCAGCGGATATCCCGGCATCAGAACTGTGGCTGAAATACTTCAGCCTGTCGGGAGACGCAGGGGAATATGAGGTGGAAGCCTATCTTCAAGGGCTCCTCTCCCTGCCCCCGGTCCAGCGCGACCTGCTGGCGCTGGCGGCAAACGAGCTGATTGACGATCTCCCGCGGCCGCGCGCACCCTACTCTGACGACTTCGACAGCGGCCCCGATTCCAGCGGCCCCCATTCCGGTGTTCCCGATTCCGTAGGCGAGGGGCAACCCGGCAGCGAAGACAGCACCAGCCGGCAGCCGGACCGGGACGAGTAGCTCCACTGGGCGGCCGCATATCAATAGCCCCTGCAGGGGCGTAATGTCGGTAGTAGGAGATTTTCGGGACAGAAACCATCCGGAGGTTGAATACTCGGGCCAGCCAGCGTAGAGAGCAGCGGCCGCCAGCCAGAGGCCAGGCTTCTGGTGCACCCAGGGAGATCGAGGCCTGATGGCCAAGGAAAGCACACTCACTACGTCGGACCAGATGCAGGACCTGCTGCTCGAAAGTCCAGGTTTCCCTGAATTCCTCCTGGGACTGGCCACCCTTTCCGCATCCATGGCGGGTGCCGACGGCCCGGTCACATGCACCATCACCGTTGAGCGCGACGGCGGATTGTCAACGGTCGCCAGCAGCAGCGAAGAGGGCCGGCGGCTGGATGAAACCCAGTATTCGTTCGGCGAGGGCCCCTGCCTCTCCGCGGCCCGGCACCAGCGCCTGGTGTGGGTTCCGGACCTCTTGGGCGACGAGCGCTGGAGTGGCTACGCAGAGGCGGCACTCCAGGAGGGCGTCCGCTCCGTCCTCGCTGTCCCCATCCCCACAGGAAGGTCATCCCGGGCGAGCTTGAACTGCTATGCAGGGACGGCCAGTGCATTCGATGAGGAAACAGTGGTCCTCCTGGAGCAGCATGCAGCGTCCATGTCCAGGGTCCTCCGGATAGCAATGCGCCTGCACGGGGTGGAGGTCCACCCCGAGCACCTCAGGGCGGCGCTCAAATCGAGGGCAATCGTCGATGCTGCCGTGTCCCTGATAATGCTTCAGCACAGGGGCGGGCGGGACGGTGCCCTGGAACTCCTCCGCATGGCTGCGAAGTCCAGCAACCGCAAGATTCACGAAATCGCCCACGACATCGTGCAGGGAGCAGATCTCCCAACGAGGCACGGCGACGGAGGGTAAGGGATGAACCCCCTTGGGGCCGGGGGACCCGAAAAACCGGACCGGGCAGCCGAAGAGCGCAGAGGGGCCGCGCAAGTGGGCTTGATTGCCACGGCGATGACGGAACTGACAGATGGTGATGCTTCATGACAACCCACGCGAACGGGGCGGGCGGTACTCCCGTCACGCCGAATTCTGCGGAAATAGACATAACGCTGCAGGAACTGGTCCTGGACAGCCAGGACATCGCCGGCTTTCTCACCGACCTTGCCGTGGTTGCCGCTGACCGGCTGTCCATGCCAGGCAGCAAGGTCCACGCCGGAGTCACTGTAATCCGCCACAAAAGACCCAAAGCGGTGGCCAGCAGTGACGCCGAAGCGCGTGCCTTGGACGAACTGCAGAACGGTTTCGGTGACGGCCCCTGCCTTACGGCCCTGCGCACAAAAAGTCCGCTGCTGGTCCAAGACCTGGCGGGCGAGCACCGCTGGGCCCCGTACGTGAAAGTGGCCCGGGCAGAGGGAGTCGGCTCCATCCTGGCCGTGCCGCTGGATTTGGCCGGTGATGCCGACGCCGTCCTGAATCTCTACTCAGGCCGCAGCGACGGCTTTTCAGCTGAAGACATCTCCACGGTGGAGTCCTTTGCCCGCCAGGCAGCGGGATCGCTGAGGCTGGTCCTTCGCATCACACAACTCAGCGAGGCGAAAGCCGACCTCTCCACCGCCCTGCAGTCGCGCACCATCATCGACATGGCCGTCGGAGCCGTCATGGCCGAGAACCGGTGCAGCCGGGAAACGGCGTTCGAAATCCTCACCAAGGCCTCCAGCACGCGCAACATCAAGCTCCGCGAAGTGGCGGCGGCGGTCATCGCCTCCATCTCCGGCGAGAAGGAAATCAAGACCTACTTCGACGCCTAACACCCCGGCGCGGGCATCGGCCTGCGCCGGCGGACGTGATGAGATTCACTGGCAACAATGTTGAGGGCAATGCTGCCGGCTGGGCACTATGGAAGATGTCGGCCGGGCCTGCACCCAAAGAAGACCGCAGCCCGCCGGCGGCCGGTGTGCTTGGTCACATCGGCCCGGATTCGGTTGCCAACCCTTTCGGCAGCCGCCACTATTGAAGTACGGGAATGCGCTTTCCCACCTGCAGTCCGTCCTCATAGACGAGGACACGGCCCGGGCAATGAAGCTCCAGGCCGCCAACCGCAAGAAATGGAAGTTGAATAATGACGTTCGATGCCAATGACTCCGTGACCCTCAAAATCTGGGACCGGTCCACGCTCCACCACACCCTTGACTCCGCGGTCAGCGACCTTTCCGCGCGGCACAACACCACCACCTGCCGCGTCGCCGTCACCTGCAGCGGCCCCAACACCTTCACCCTGAGCCTGCGCGGCGAGGGCAAGGCGCTGGCCTCCGCCTAGGCGGCCACACCAAGACGCAAGCGGACGACGCCGGGACCTCCCGCCGTCGTCCGCTTGCGTTAACCGCCCGCCCGGCGAGGGGTTGACGCTGGCCTTTCCCTGCTCTGGTGGGCGGCAAGTAGACTGTGTGGCATCCAGGCCGGAGCGCCGCCCGAGCAACAAAGGTAACCATGAGGCAGCAACCACAAGCGCAAGCCGACACCGCCATGGCGGGCACTGGACAGCCGGCCGCGGCATCACTTTCCTTGCTCCCGGCGGCCCTTGTGTCGGCGTCGGGCTTCCTGCTCTTCGCGTGGCAGGACCGCCTTTCGGGTTTCCTGCTTTTGGCCGCCGCGCTGGCGGTGGCCGGCTTCATCAGCCGCCGCCTGCTGGTTGACCTTGCCCTGATCGGAGTTGGACTGACGGCCATGAGCCTGGTCCCCATCACCACGGATATCAGCACCGAGCACATGGTGGTGATGGGAACGGCCATGGTCCTGGCCGTCGGCATTCCCTACACTGTCTCGCGGTTCGTCACCAAGGACCACGCCATCCGGTTCCCGATCAGGACCGGAACGCCGTGGACGCGCGCCGAAAAATGGTACCTGCCTGCTGTCCTGGTGATCGGCTATGCCCTGATGCCCGTGTACATGATCCGCACCGGCGTCTACAACAACTGGCCGGCAGTGAGCGACCCTGACGGCATCGTCCGTCTCTTCCTGGGGACGAACGTGCTGGGCATCTGGGACGAGCTCTTCTTCATCTGCACCGCGTTCACCCTGCTGCGCCGGCACCTCCCGGACTGGCAGGCAAACCTGCTGCAGGCCGTTCTGTTCACGTCCTTCCTGTGGGAGCTGGGCTTCCACTCCTGGGCGCCCTTCTTCATCTTCCCGTTTGCCCTGCTGCAGGCCCGGCTGTTCACGGTCACCAAGTCGCTGTCCTACATTGTGAGCGTCCACCTGCTATTCGACTTTGTCCTGTTCCTGGTGCTGATCCACGCGCACAACCGCGAGTGGATCAGCATTTTCCTGTACTGACCCCCAGCCAGAAAGCGGCCTGACATCTTGGATTCTCCCGCCACCAACAAGCCCCTATTCAATATCTCCTCCCTGCCGGCGCCCGTGGTCCAGGCGCCGATGGCCGGCGGTCCGTCAACGCCGGAACTGGCGGCTGCGGTAAGCACGGCAGGAGGACTGGGCTTCCTTGCAGCGGGCTACAAGACCGCCTCAGCCGTGAAGGCGGAGATCGAGGCCACCCGTCGGCTGACCGATAGCCCCTTCGGCGTCAACGTGTTCGTCCCGCAGCCCTCGATGATCAGCCCCCAGGCACTGGACCAGTACGCCCGTTCCCTGGCGCCGGAGGCGGAACGCCTGGGCGCCGCCCTGGGCGATCCGCGCCACGACGACGACGAATGGGACGCCAAGTTGGACGTCCTGCTGAAGGAGGCGCCCGCCGTCGCCTCCTTCACTTTCGATCTTCCGGACCCAGCCGTGGTGGCCGCCCTGCGTCAGCGGGGCGTCTACGTCATCAGCACAGTAACCTCGCGGCCTGAAGCACTCCGGGCAGTGGACGCAGGCGTTGACGCGCTCTGCGTCCAGGGACCCGAGGCCGGCGGACACCGCGGCACCTTCGACCCCGCGCGGCGGCCGGAAAATGAGTCCCTGCACGGACTGCTTGAGGAGTTGGCGGATCTCCGGGTCCCACTGATAGCAGCCGGCGGAATCACCACCGCTGCCGACACACAGGCCGCCCTCGCCCGCGGAGCTGTGGCGGTCCAGGCCGGAACAGCCTTCCTGCGTGCGGACGAGGCGGGAACGAAGGCACCGCACCGGATGGCCCTGGCCTCCGGCCGCTTCACCGCCACCTCGGTCACCCGGTCCTTCTCGGGACGGAACGCACGCGGGCTGCACAACGAATTCATGCGCCGGCATGACGGTGACGCCCCTTACGGATACCCGGAGATCCACCACCTCACCGCTCCCCTGCGCGCGGCAGCATCGGCTGCCGGGGATCCGGAATACATGAGCCTGTGGGCCGGAACGGGTTTTAAGCACACGGTCGATGGCCCGGCGGCGAAAATCCTCGCAGCCCTGCGGCCCTGACCGGAGCGGGGCCTATTCCTCGCCCGTGTCCTGCGCTTCCAGGTACCTGTCCATGGCTTCGCACGCCTTCTTCCAGCGCGCGTTCAGGGCGTGCCTGCTCAACGGTTCGGACATGCCGTTGAGCACTTTATCGATGGCATCGGATGCGGCGTCCCGGGCCCGGTCCTGCGCCGCCGGGGTGTAGTAGTTCATGCCGGTTATTCGTTGCGTCCCTGGCACGGGATTGCCGGAGAAGGCGCCCGCACGCACGACGGCGGCCGGCCCCTTTCCGGGACCGGCCGCCGTCGAACGCGTTGCGTTGTTAGAGGGTGGCGGTGTCGATCACGAAGCGGTAGCGGACGTCCGAGGCGAGGACGCGCTCGTAGGCCTCATTGATCTTCTCCGCGGGGATGACCTCGATCTCCGCGCCGAGGCCGTGCTCGGCGCAGAAGTCCAGCATCTCCTGCGTTTCGCGGATGCCGCCGATCATGGAACCGGCGAAGGAGCGGCGGCCCGTGATGAGCGCGAATGCGTTGACCGGGAGCGGTTCGGCGGGGGCGCCGACGTTCACCAGCGCACCGTCGAGGGTCAGCAGCTGCAGGTAGGAGCTGATGTCGATTGAGGCGCTGACGGTGTTGATGATCAGGTCGAAGCTGCCGGCCAGGTCGGCGAAGGTGTTTTCATCGCTGGTGGCGTAGTAGTGGTCGGCGCCCAGTTTCAGGCCGTCCTCCTGCTTCTTGAGCGACTGGGACAGCACGGTCACCTCGGCGCCCATCGCGTGGGCAAGCTTGACGGCCATATGGCCGAGCCCGCCGAGCCCGACGACGGCGACCTTCTTGCCGGGTCCCGCACCCCAGTGGCGCAGCGGCGAGTAGGTGGTGATGCCGGCACAGAGGAGCGGCGCGGCGGCGTCGAGTTCGATGCCCTCGGGAATCCGGACCACGAAGTCTTCGGTCACCACAACGTGGGTGGAGTAGCCGCCCTGGGTGATGGTGCCGTCGCGGTCCACGGCCCCATAGGTGCCGACGTTGCCCTTGAGGCAGTACTGCTCCTCGCCCTTCAGGCAGTTGGCGCACTCCTTGCAGGAGTTGACCATGCAGCCAACGCCGACGCGGTCGCCCACGGCGTGCCGGGTGACGGCGGGCCCTACCTGGGTGACGACGCCCGCGATCTCATGGCCGGGAACCAGCGGGTACTGCTGCGGGCCCCAGTCGCCGCGGACCGTGTGGATGTCCGAATGGCAGATGCCAGCGAACTTGATCTCAATCAGGACGTCGTTGGGGCCGACTTCGCGGCGTTCGATGGTGGTGGGAATGAGGTCCTCAGTCGAGGACGGGGATGCGTAAGCCTTGACGGTGGTCATGGGTCTCCTGAGGTCTGTTTTGGGGGATTATTGAAATGGTACAGGCGGGCAATGCCATCACACCGGCTTCCGAGGTCCGTAGCGGTGGCCCTGTTGTAACTGGTTCTGGCAGTCCTACCCTTAGGGGTTGTGCGGGCGGGCCAGGACAAGGAGTCCCACCAGGGACAGCAGTGCGCCGCCAATCATCAGCAGCGCCATGGGAATGGCCGTGTCCTCGCCGCCCAGGCCCGCGATCGGCGCCACGATTCCGGCGGTGGTCCACTGCACGAGTCCCAGGACCGCCGAGCTGGTCCCCGGGTGCTCGGGTACCTCCGCCGAGGCGAGGGCGCCGCCGTTGGTGTTGATCAGGCCCTGGGCCACCATGAGGGCAAAGAAGCAGCCCATGGCCACCAGCAGCGTAGTGTCCCACCACAGCGCCCCGGCGAGCATGGCCACCCCCGCGGCAAGGGCGAGGAGCTGGCCCACAAAGATGACTTTCCTCGTTGATACGCGGCCTGCCAGGCGGGCAGACAGCAGGGCCGCGATGGTCATGCCGCCGGCGTTCGCGGCGAACACGATCGAATACATGACCGGAGACAGGCTGTTCATGCCCTGCAGGATGAACGCGGACGTCGCCACATACGCGAACAAGGCAATGAAGGCCGACGACGCCACCACCACGTAGCCAACAAAACGGCGGTTTGAGAGCACGGACTTGGCCGCGCGGCCGAATTCAGCCAGCCCGCCCGGGTGGCGCTTCTCCGGCGGGAGCGATTCCGGAACGACGAACAGGGCACAGAGCGTCATGAGGATGCCAAGGGCGGCGAGCGTCCAGAACGTCATCCGCCACCCGGTCAGTTGCAGGATGACCGCCCCGAGCAGCGGGCTGATGATGGGCGCAACACCGCCGATCCCCATCACGATGTTGAGTACCCGGACCAGCTGTGGACCGTGGGCCAGGTCAACAATGACGGCTCGGCCGATGACCATGGCCCAGCCGCCGCCAAAGCCCTGCACGAAGCGGGCCAGCATCAGGATTCCGACGTCCGGTGAAACGGCACACGCAACCGATGCCGCCGTCATCAGCAGGGTGCCGGCCACCAGCGGCAGCCGCCGGCCGCGCTGGTCGCTGAACGGCCCGCCCACCAGCTGTCCCAGCCCCATCCCGGCGAAGAACGTGGTCAGGGTCAGCTGCACGGCGGACGCTGTGGTGCTGAACTCCGCCGAAACGCGGGGAAAGGCCGGAACATACATGTCCGTTGCCAGCGGCGCCACGGCCGTCAGGAAGATGACCGTGGCCACCAGGGTTGCGGGAACGGTGCTCGCTGACGGCGCCCGCACAGTGGTAGGCAGCATGGGTTGATGCTCCATCCGCTTGATGGCTGAAAAGGGTTGTTCCCATCAAACCGGCCGCCGGAAGGCGGAGCGAGGGCCCCGCTGAAACGGGTTTTGGCAGACCCTCCTTACGGCTTTCCGATTCGTCGTAACGTGTCCTTTATGGATAACCGAGCCGAGGTACGACAGTTCCTGTCCACCCGACGTGGGCGCATCACGCCCGAGCAGGCAGGAATTGAACCCTACGGCGGGCGCCGCCGAGTCCCCGGGCTCCGCAGGGAGGAAGTGGCCAGGCTTGCCGGCGTCAGCGTTGACTACTACACGCGCCTGGAACGCGGAAACCTCACGGGTGCCTCGGACAGTGTCCTTGACGCCATCGCCCGCGCACTGGAGCTGGACCGCGCCGAGCACGACCACCTCTACGACCTCGCCCGGACAGCCAACACGTCGGGACGCAAGCGGGCGGCGCCCCCGGTGCCGTCAGGGGTCCGGCCGGAGCTGCAGTTCCTGCTGGACACCATCACCGGCGCGCCGGCATTCATCGGGAATAACCGGATGGACATCGTGGCCGCCAACACCCTGGGCTACGCGCTGTACTCCGACATGTACCGCAGCACGGCCAGGCCCGCGAACCACTCGCGGTTCATCTTCCTGGATCCCCGGGCCCACAACTTCTATATCGACTGGGAACGGGCAGCGAACACCAATGTTGCCATCCTGCGGCGCGAGGCGGGCCGGAATCCGCACGACAAGGGGATTGCCGAACTCATTGGGGAGCTCTCCATGCGCAGCGACGAGTTCCGGACGCGCTGGGCTGCGCACAACGTCCGCCGCCACTACGCGGGAACAAAACTCTTCCAGCACCCCGTGGTGGGGCTCCTGGAACTGAACTTCCAGGTGCTGGGGCTGGAGGAGGACCCCGGGCATTCGCTGACCGTCTACCCGGCCACACCCGGCAGCCCCTCCGATGAGGCCCTCAAACTCCTCGCTTCCTGGGCCGCCACCGAGAACATCGTGGAACTGGCCCAGGCCGGCGCGCGGACCTAACGGGGCGCCGGCTCACCATTCGAGGTCGACGGCGAGGATCCGGTCATCCCCGGGGCGGGGATCGCCGCGGCCGTCGGTATTGTTGGTCAGGATCCACAGCCGGCCGTCAGGGGCCAGCGCCACGTCCCGGATCCTGCCGTACTCACGGCTGAAATGCTCCGTGGATGTGGCGGGGCTGGAGACGGGGACGGACCGCAGGACCTGTCCGCGCAGGTTGGCCAGGAACAGTGTTCCGCCCGCACGGGCCATGCCGCTGGGGCTTGCGGCTCCGGGCTGCCACTGCTGCACCGGGTCCACGAAGCCCGGCCTGCCGGCGATGCCCTCCACCGTTGGCCAGCCGTAGTTGGCGCCGGGGGTGATGATGTTCAGCTCGTCCCACGTGTTCTGGCCGAACTCGGTGGCGAACATGGTTCCGTCGTCCGCCCACGCCAGGCCCTGCGGGTTGCGGTGGCCGTAGCTGTAGACCAGCGATCCCGGGAAGGGGTTGTCCGCCGGGACGCCACCGTCGGGAGTCATCCGCAGGATCTTTCCGGCGAGCGACTCCCGGTCCTGGGCGCTGTCGCGCCGGCTCGTATCACCGGCCGTCACGTAGAGCATGCCGTCGGGACCGAAGGCGATCCGGCCGCCGTCGTGGATACTCGCGGACGGGATGCGTTCGAGGAGCGTGTCCGGCTGCCCCAGCGACAGTGAGCCCGGTTCGCCGTTGACCGGAAACCGCTGGACCCGGTTGCCGTCCGCCGCCGTCGAATACACGTACAGGTCGCCCTGGCTGCCAACGGCAAGGCCCAACAGCCCTGATTCTCCCCGTGCAGCTACACCCTGGACGGTCCCGATGGACCGCGCCGAGCCATCAGGGGAAAGTTCCAGGACCTGCCCGCTGTTCCGCTCGCTGACCAGCGGCGTCCCGTCGCGGAAGACCACCGACCACGGAGCCTTGAGGCCTGTGGCAACCGGCTGGGGCGTGCCGGCGATGGTGGCTGCCGCTGCGGGCGCGGGGTCAGTTGCGGGGACGGAGGACGCCGGAGCGGAGGGAGGCGTGGCGGAGGTCGCCGGTGCAGGGGACGTGGTTGCCGGCGCGGGAGCCGGGGCGGCAGTGCAGCCAGCCAGCAGGATGCATGTTCCCGCGGCTGCCGCGGCGAGGACCCGGCGATCCATGTGTTTCTCCTGTCAGCAACGTCCCACAACCCTTCCAGCCACATTAACCCGCATTGCGGACCATGGCGCCGCGTTGCCCGTTGTGACCCGCGAATGGCGCAATGAGTAGCGCCGTTTCGTCCTGTTGAGCTTCCGTTTCGTCCTGTTGAGCTTCCGTTTCGTACTGCTGGCCAAGGCCTGGACAGGCGTGCTTAGGTGATTCAACGGCACCGGCCAGGCCCATGAAAACAGCACCTGATACGAGAAGGAGGACCCGATGCCTGACATCTCCAGCCGCGCGGACAGCGCCGCCACGTGGGGTCCGTGCTGTCGCAGCTTCCGAATGGTTCCGACCCGCCGAATGGCAGCAGACCGGCGCTAGCTTCGGCAGCAGTTCCACAGGTTCTCCAGCACAGGGTTCCGGCGCGTCGGGCGCATTCGCCCGACGCCGGTACCCTCCTTTATCCCTCCCCGCTTTCCCGGGTCACCGGGCGATTCGCCGCGCCCGGTCACCCGCCATTCCACCCTTCGAAAGGCATGCCATGACCTTCCCTGCATTTTCCCCGCCCCAGCCGACCTCCGTCCGGCCGTTTACCCGCCGCAAGGCGCTGGGCGCACTCCTGGCCATTCCCGTCGTCGGCCTCCTGACGGCCTGCGGCGGCACCGCCACAGCCGGCAACCCGGCCAGCCAGGCGTCGTTTGCCCCGCTCGCCACCTCAGTCCCCGCGGGGACCACCATCAAGGTAGGCGACCCCAGCATCCGCGTGGCCCTGGAATTGTCCGGCCTGATAAAGGACCTGAACGGCATCAACGTGGAATTCGCCAACATCTCCGGCGGCCCGCAGACCACGGAGGCCTTCAGGGCCAACGCCCTGGACGTCGGTTCCGTGGCGGACATCCCGCCCATCCACGCAACATGGACCGGCCTGGACGTGCGGATCATCGCGAGCGCCTACCGCCAGGACGCCGTGAACCACCCGCTCTACGAACTGGGCGTCGCTCCCGGAGCCGGCATCGGCAAGCTGGAGGACCTGCGCGGCAAGAAGGTGGCGTACAGCCCCGGACAGGCACAGGGCGCCCTGGTCCTGCGGATCCTGGAGAAGGCCGGGCTCAAGCAGGAGGACGTCAAACTGGTGGAGCTCCCCAGCACCGGTGACGCCTACTCCTCGGCGCTGTCCAGCAAGCAGGTGGATGCGGCGCCGCTGGGCGGGGTGCAGATCAAGCGCTACCTCGCCAAGTACAAGGCCGACGGCGCCACCACCCTCCGGCACGGCCTGCGGGATGATCCGGGACACCTGTACTCCCCCGCCAAGGTCCTGGCAGATCCCGCTAAGGCCGCCGCCCTGGCCAAGTACGTGGAGACCTGGGGAAAGGCCCAGCGGTGGATCGAGGACCACCCCAGGGAGTGGCTGGAGGGCTACTACATCAAGGACCAGGGACTTTCCGCCGAGGACGGGCAGTACCTGATCGACGCCGCGGGCAAGCGGGACGTTCCCACGTCCTGGACCGAGGCCGTCGAACGCCACCAGCAGACCATCGACCTGCTGGCGCGGGAGCAGAAGAAGCCCCAACTGAAGGCGGCTGACCTCTATGACACCCGCTTCGAGGCCATCGCAGGCACGGCGTTCGCTGCGGCGGGCAAGGGCGGTGCAGCGTGAGCGCCGCCCCTGTGCTGGAGCGCCCCGCCGTCGAACCGCACCTGGACCCGGCGCTCGCCGCGCGGGAGGATGTCCGGCCCACCGGCCGCCGGCTGGGACCGGGACGACGGCGGCAGCTGGCCTGGCTGCTGGGCCCCTCCGCCCTGCTGGGGCTTTGGATAGTCTCATCCGCCACGGGGCTGCTGGATCCCCGGATCCTCTCCGAGCCTTGGACGGTGGTGGCAACCGCCGGGGAACTGCTCGCCGACGGCCGGCTGCAGGAAAACCTCGCCATCTCCGCCCAGCGGGCAGGGCTGGGGCTGTTCTTCGGCATCGTCGTCGGCGCACTGCTGGCCCTGCTGTCCGGGCTGAGCCGCGTGGGTGAGGCGCTCATCGACGGGCCGGTGCAGATCAAGCGCGCCATCCCCGGCCTGGCCCTGGTTCCGCTGCTCATCCTGTGGTTCGGCATCGACGAGACCATGAAGGTCCTCACCATCACCCTGGGCGTCTTTGTCCCGATCTACCTGCAGACACATGCCGGCCTTCGCGGGATCGACCTGCGCTATGTGGAGCTTGCCCAGACCGTGGGCCTTGGCCGCGCCGCCTTCATCCGCAAGGTGGTCCTCCCCGGCGCCCTCCCCGGTTTCTTCCTCGGCCTGCGCTTCGCGGTCACGGGCGCCTGGGTGTCGCTGGTGGTGGTGGAGCAGATCAACGCCACCAGCGGCATCGGCTACATGATGGAGCTCGCCCGCACCTATGGCCAGACCAACATCATCGTCCTCGGACTCGCCGTCTACGGCCTTCTCGGGCTCCTGTCCGACGGCGCCGTCCGCTTCTTCGAACGAAAGGCCCTCTCATGGCAGCGCACCCTGGCGGGCTGACCGCAGCGCACACTGGCGGGCTGACCGCTGTCGCCCCTTCCGGCGTCGCCCCTTCCGCCGTGGCCCCTTCCGGCGCGGTCAACGCAGTTGCGGTCCGCAACCTGATCCGCAGCTTTGGCCCCAAAGGCGTCCTGAACGGCGTGGACCTTGACATTGCGCCGGGCGAGTTCGTGGCCCTGCTCGGTCCCAGCGGCTGCGGCAAGAGCACCCTGCTGCGGGCACTCGCCGGGCTGGACCACGACGTGCGCGGCAGCGGTGTGATCACGGTCCCCGAGCGCGTGTCCGTGGTGTTCCAGGACTCCCGGCTCCTGCCGTGGGACAGCGTGCTGGGCAACGTCACCCTGGGGCTGCGGGAGCACGACGCCGAGGCCCGGGCACGCAAGGCCCTCGCCGAAGTGGGGCTCGCCGGCCGTGAGAAGTCCTGGCCGCACGAGCTGTCCGGCGGCGAACAGCAGCGCGTGGCACTGGCCCGCTCGCTGGTCCGTGAGCCGCAACTGCTCCTGGCAGACGAACCGTTCGGCGCCCTCGACGCCCTCACCCGGATCAGGATGCACGGACTCCTCCGGGACCTCGTTGCCGCCCACCGGCCGGCTGTCCTGCTCGTGACGCACGACGTGGACGAGGCCATCGCACTCGCGGACCGGATCGTTGTCCTCGACAGCGGCCGCGTTGCCACCGTCCGCACCGTTTCTCCCGACGTCGGAACGGCAAGGGACGCAGCCGGCCACGAAGCCCTCCGCCGCGACCTCCTCACCGATCTTGGCGTCGTCGGCGCCAGTCACTGAACCTCCAGACCCGAAGGATTACCCCATGACTGCCACCACTCGTCCCTACCGCCAACTCCACCTCAACGCCTTCCTGATGAGCACCGGCCACCACGAGGCATCGTGGCGGCTGCCCGAAAGCGACCCGCATTCCAACACCAACGTGGAGCACTACAGGCAACTGGCCCGCACCGCCGAACGCGGCAAGCTGGACTCCATCTTCTTCGCCGACTCACCCGTCCTTTTCGGCGAGGTGGGCCGCCGCCCGGCCGGCAAGCTCGAGCCCACGGTGCTGCTGACCGCCATCGCCGGCGCCACGGAACGCATCGGGCTGATCGCCACGGCCTCCACCACCTACAACGATCCCTTCAACCTGGCCCGCCGCTTCGCCTCCGTGGACTGGGTGAGCGGTGGCCGCGCCGGCTGGAATGTGGTCACCACCGCCGGTCCGGACGCCGCCCGCAACTTCGGCGTGGACGACCAGCCCGCCCACGCTACCCGGTACGAACGTGCCGCAGAGTTTATCGAGGTGGCGCAGAAGCTGTGGGACAGCTGGCAGGACGACGCCGTGCCCGCGGACAAGGCGGAGGGCGTCTGGGGCGACGCCGAAAAGATCCGCGTGATCGACCACGAGGGCAAGCACTTCAAGGTCCGCGGCCCCCTCAACGTCCCCCGCCCGCCGCAGGGGCATCCGCTGATTGTGCAGGCCGGATCCTCCGAGGACGGCAAGAAACTCGCCGCCCGGTACGCGGACGCCGTCTTCACCGCCCACCAGACCCTCGCCGACGCGCAGGAGTTCTACCGCGATTTGAAGGCCCGCACCGCCGCCGCCGGCCGCGACCCGGAGGCCATCAAGATCCTTCCGGGCATCGTGCCGGTCATCGGCGCCACGGAGGAAGAGGCGCTGGAGCTGGAGCGGGAACTGGACCGGCTGATCAAGCCCGAGTACGCCAGGATCCAGTTGGCCAAGACTCTCCGCGTAGCGCCCGAGGACCTGCCCCTGGACCGCCAGCTGCCGGACAACCTGCCCAGCGAGGATGAGATCGAGGGCGCCAAGAGCCGCTACACCCTGATCGTCCAGCTGGCACGCCGGGAGAAGCTCACAGTCCGGGAACTGATCGGACGCCTGGGCGGCGGCCGCGGCCATCGGACCTTCACCGGCACGCCTGTCCAGGTGGCGGACGCCATCCAGGAATGGTTCGACGGCGGCGCCGCGGACGGCTTCAACATCATGCCGCCCGTGCTGCCCTCGGGGCTGGAAGCATTCGTGGACCAGGTGGTGCCCATCCTGCAGGAGCGCGGCCTGTTCCGCACCGAATACAGCGGGGCCACCCTGCGCGAGCACTACGGCCTGGCCCGTCCGGAGAACCGCTTCGCGGGTGCGGCGGCGGCCGAACTGGCCTCGATCGGCGGTGCATTCTGATGGGCCGGCAGCTGAAACTCAACCTGTTCTTCGAGGACGGCGCAGCCGACGGATTCAACATCATGCCGCCGTGGCTGCCCGGCGGCTTCGAGTCCTTCGCGGAGGAAGTGGTTCCCATCCTGCAGTCCCGCGGCCTCTTCCGCACCGAGTACACGGGCCGGACACTGCGTGGGCATTTCGGCCTGGACCGTCCCGTAAGCCGCTACAGCCGGGCGCAGTCCAGTCCTGCCGACCAAAACAGCCATCAAATACCAGGGGCGCCCGCATGACCGAATACCGCCAGGCCCCACGGCGCCCACGCCGACTCCAGCGGGGTGGGACTACGCAGCCATTGCCTGGCGGGAGCTGATGTCGAGCTGGTTCAGGCAGTAGTCCTTGAACCAGTGCCGGATGCCCACGGGCAGCTTCGGATAGGTCAACGCCAGGATCTTGAAAGTGCGGTTGAAGCGGCGCTCATGGCGGTGGCTCCAGGCCAGGCCGAAGTCTTGGCGCAACTGGTCCGGCAGGAGGCCTGCGGTGAGGAACCTGGCGAAGGGCATGATGGCGAGGTACCACAGCGCTGCACGCTTCGGATACAGGAGTCCCCGGCCAAAGCGCACGGCATTCTCATCAGCCCGCAGTGCACGCATCTTCTCATCCCAGTAGTGTCCGAAAGCAGCCCTGTCCTCCGGCCACATCTGCCCGGGCAGCTGCAGGGCCGTGCCCAGCTTCGCGTAATCGCGGTACATGGCGTCGGCAGACTCGTCGTCGAGTGGACCATAGACCTTCTCGATAATGGTCAGCGCGGTGTCATAAAGCGTCGCTGTCACCCACAGCTGCAGCCCGGCGTCGTACGCGTTGTACCCCGGGGACTTGTCATCGGCAGCCCGGCGCACAGGTGCGTGGGCGCGGTTGACCCTCCGGCGGACTTCCTTCACCTGCTCGTCGGTGCCGTAAACCACGGCGTAGACGTACGTCAGGGTGCCCTTGAGCCTGTTGATGGGACGGTCCGTGAACGTGCTGTGCTCGGCGACGCCCCGCGCCACCCCCGGCTCGGCAAGCTGCAGCAGAATGGCCCGCCCTGCTCCGGCAAGCAGGATCGCCTCCGCGCCCAAATCGGCCATTCCACTCACCATTGCAACAGGCTACCGGAGGGACGCAAGGAAGGACGACGGCGGCGGGCACGAGCAGTACCCGCGAAAATTCGAGTACCCACCACTCGTGCCCTCCACCCTCCCGGCACGTACCGTCCTTCAAAAGTCCTGCGTACAAACACCGCGGGTGTTCCGGCTGTGAAGGGGCGGTCATGAATGGCACGGAGGCTCTGCCGTGACTCAGCCGGACGCCTATGCCCGGCCACTCCTGGACCCCGCCGTACTCGAACGGCTGCGTGACGATCTCGAGGATGACGAGGGCGTATGGAAAGTCTTTGTGGAGAACTTCATTGCGCAAATGCCCCAGCGGCTGCAAAAAGTGCGGCTTTCGCTCACCACCGGTGACGTGGCGGGCTCCATGGACGCGGTCCTGAGCCTGAAGACCTCCAGCCAGATGGTGGGTGCCGAGAGGCTGGCAACGTATGCCGCCGAACTCGAGCAGGCCCTGCGCCGCCAAGCCGGGAGTGCGGACCCGGCCGTGGCCCTGCCCCTGATCGCGGCGGCCCATCTCCGGCGGATCAAGCAGTGCGCCCAGCGGACCGTCTATGTCCTGCAGAACCACCTGATACAGGGGCATTGAACAGGGCACCAGGACAGGGCGGCAGGCTCCCTCTCTTGCCGCCTTCAGGAAGCAAGCGGACGACGGCGGGACCTCCCGCCGTCGTCCGCTTCAGAAGTGTGGGGCTACTGGGTGTAGGGGACCTTTTCCCATGACAGGACCGGGCCGCCCGCACTGTTCCCTGACGTCGTGAACCGGACATAGTTGGTGGCATTGGCAGAGCCGTCCACCGTGACGCGCTGAAGGTCGTCGGCGGCTTCCGCCTGGCCGTAGATGTCCAGCCACGGCGAGCCCGGCGCCAGGGGCTGGTTCTCCGCGAGGACGTGGCTGTCGCCGTTGATGAGGTAAACCGGGCCGTCGAACCGGTTGGTTTCCTCAACGATGGCGTCCACGATCTCCCGGAAGCCGGAGACTACCGCCGGATTGGCCGAGGCGGCAGCGAGCAGCGAGGGGTCGAACATGTCGGCCTGGGTCATCAGCACCACGGCCCTGTCGTTGCGCCGGGCGGCGTCGCTGAAAGTTGCACGGATCTGCGCCAGGACAGCCTCGGTGCGGTACTCCACTTCGGCCTGTTGTTCGGGCGTCACGGCGGTTTCTCCGAGGCCGCTCCAGGGCTGGAGCGAGTTGTTGCTGCCCTGGACGTTCACCACCGAAAAGGCAACCCGGTTCTCGGTGAAACGGACATTTTCCGGAAGACCGAGGGCCTCCTGGGATTTGACCGGCATTGTGGCGCCGAGGGTCTTGCCGGGTTCGTTGAAGAACACTTCCCTCAGCTTGTCCAGCCGTTCGAGCGGGTTGTAGGCGCCGTTGTTGGCGCGGTGGCAGTCCACCCACTCGTTGTCGCCCGGCGTGAACACCAGCGGGAGCTCGAAGGTGTCGAACTGTTCGCGGATGAAGGCAAAATACCCGTCCGAGCAGACGGACGATCCGTTCTTGATGTCACCGACGTGGGCCACGAAATCAAGGCTGCGGTCCGCGTTGAGGTCCTGGATGCGGGCAGGGAATTTCGCGATTTCCTGTTCGCCGTAGGGGATGTCGCCGATGACGCCGAAGCTGAAGGCGTCCTGCCCGTCGGCCTCTTTGGGGGTGTTGTCGGCGGCGTGTGCCGGCTGGGACGCAAGGAGGCCGAGCGCAAGGAGGGCCGCCGTCGTCGTTGTTGCGAGGGTCTTCAAGGCCATGGGTGGTTCCTGTCTCTGGCAGGGGGCGGTTACTGCGTGCGGGCCGTCAGGAACTGCTGCAGCCCCGCGAGGTCATCCGTGTTGATGTGGTCCACTCCGGCGTCGACAAGCTCGTTCCACAGCGCGTCCCGGGCCGGGCCGGCCTGGTCCGGGGTGGCCCAGAAGCGGACGCGGTAGCCGTTGGAGTGGGCTTCGGCAACGTAGGCGTGCAGCTTGGTGCGTTCCGCCTCCGGCATGGGTCCGACGCCCTGCCAGGTGAAGAGCTTGGTCCAGTTGTTGCTGACCAGGGGCATGAGCTCGGCCGGCATGCCGGAGGTGAGGTCGGCGGCGCGGCCGTCGTAGAACCCGAACCTCTGGTCCTGCGCCTGCATGGTGGCCAGCGGACGGTTTCCGCTGATTACGGCGGTGACGGGACCGGTCTTGGTTTTGCCCTGGCTGTAGCGGCTCATGATGTCGCGGTGCTCAGCGAGCTCCTGTTCGATGGCGGCGTAGGTGGCCTCGCCTTCGCTCTTGATGTCGATGAGGAGCTGCAGGCTGCCGTCCCACCCCGGGTATACGCTGTGGCCCTGCTGGCCGCGGACCAGGTCTTCCAGCGGGTCAAGGTAGAGGCTTTCGAGCGTGACGCCGGCCTTCACATCCTCGAGGTCGTGCGCCACCAGCAGTTCGCCGTCCACCAGCCAGACGTCGGCTTCAACACTGGTGAAGCCGTGTTCCAGAGCATCAAAAAGGGGCCGGTCATGCTCGTAGTCATTGTGGGCGTGGGCGGCGGCCAGCGGCTGTCCCAGGACCGGTGAAGGGCTGGAAGGCTGGGCAATGGCCGCGGGGGCCGCGGCGGTCCCTGTTAGGGATGCCAGGGCAACGAGGGCGGTGACGGCGCTTTTCACGAACACGAAGTTCTCCTTGATACAGCTGGGGGAATCACTGCCCGGTTGTTGGGTTGGGGCAGAGTGTGCGTGACAAGAATTGTCGGCGCGCAATAACACCTGAGGACCCCACGGTTGCGGAAAAGTGAACAGGAAGAGTCGGGCCTAAAGACACCAGCGGAAGTAGTCCAAAAACGGCATACTTGCGCCATGACTGATGCAGCGCGAAAACCGGACCGGATCATCCTCGTGCTGCTAGGCATCATCGGCGTGCTGGTGGCGGTTGCCCTTGCCGTGGTGTTTTCCCGCGGAGACCCCGCGCCGCTGGACGAGGCCAGCCCGGCAGGCGTTGTCCAGCGTTACAGCACGGCGGTGATCGACGGCGACGTGGCGACTGCAGAGACCTACCTCACCGGTTCTGCCCGGACGGCTTGCCGCGGCTCCTTCTCCGGCGAGCCCCGCCCCGCCCGTGTGGTCCTGGTGTCAACGTCGGAGCGGGACCAGTCCGCCACCGTGAAGGTCTCCATGGTGAGCTCGTACCAGGACGGCCCCTTCGGCCCCTCAGAGTATGAGATGGAAGACATCTTCACTTTGGTAAAGGAGAACGGGAACTGGAAGATCAGCCAGGCCCCCTACATGCTGATGGCCTGTTCGGGAACACCGGTGAAGCCATGACGTCCCCCGCGGAGGTGACGGCCCCGGCGTCGGGGCACGCCCAGGCCACCCTGCGCCGGCTGATCCAGTACGCCCTGCTGTTTGCCCTGGTGGTGATCGCGGCCTCCGGCCTCAGCGGACTGCTGGAACGCCTGTTCACGTCGGGGGCCGTCCTGGCCTCCACGGACGTGGCTGGGCTCGCCCGGTCCTTGGCATTTACCCTGATCGGCGGCCCGCTTGCCCTGCTTTCGTGGTGGTTTGTCTGGCGGCGGCTCGATGATGGGGCCGAACGCACCTCTGCCGGCTGGGGCCTCTATATCACCGCCATGTACGGTGTCTCGCTCATCATCTTCACCATTTCCTTCCTGGGGCTGGCAACGTCGTTCA
Organism: Arthrobacter sp. AB6; assembly: GCF_031844545.1. Classification (NCBI taxonomy): domain Bacteria; kingdom Bacillati; phylum Actinomycetota; class Actinomycetes; order Micrococcales; family Micrococcaceae; genus Arthrobacter; species Arthrobacter sp. AB6. The sequence goes on along the minus strand of NZ_JAUZVL010000013.1, from coordinate 8,262 downwards.
TAGGGCAGCGGGGCAACGATTGGGCGCCCACGCTCGCCAACGGCGTCGTGTGGGCAGCCATCCTGGCCTGGCACCGGTGGATGTGGAAACACCCCACGAAGCCCACGGCGCATCTGGAGGACGTGCGGGCCGTCGTCGGGTCCGTGTTCGGCCTGCTGCTCGGCGCCGGCGCCGGGATCGCAGCCCTGGGCGGGCTGTTCGACGTCGCCATTCGCGGCTTCCCGCTGACCGTCACCGTTGAACCCTGGTGGTACTCCGTGCTCCGTTCCCTGGTGTGGGCGGCCGGCGGGGCCATCGTGTGGTGGTGGCACTGGTTCAGGGACGGCGGACGCCGCTTCCAGACGGGCCTCGTAGACGTCATCATGATCGCCGTCGGGATTTTCGCTGCCGGCATCACTGCCCTTGGCGGCGCGGGCGCGGTCCTGTTTGTGTTCCTGCGCCTGGCGTTCGACAGGAACAATCCCCTGAACGAGCTGCTCGAGCCGTTGGCCACGGCCATTGCCGCGGCGCTCGTGGGGGCGCTGGTGTGGCGGTATCACCGCACGGCCTCGATCCGCCGTTCCCCCGGCACCATGCGGGCAAGCCTGCTGGTCACGTCGGCCGTGGCCCTCGCTGCCGCCGCGTCCGGGGTGGGCGTTGTAGTGAATGCGCTGCTGGCTGCGGCAGTGTCGCCGCTGGCGGGAGGGGCCACGCGCACCCTGCTGCTCGGCGGCATCAGTTCCCTCCTGGTGGGCGGGCCTGTCTGGTGGCTGGCGTGGAAGCCCCTGCAACAGCCGCAGGCTGCCGAGGATATTCCGCCCGGACGCCGCGTCTACCTCATCGCGTTCTTTGGGGTCAGCGCGGTGGTTGCACTCATCACGCTCCTGGTGATCGGTTACCGGCTCTTCGAATTCCTGCTCGGGGACGTCACCGGCGGCAGCCTCCTGGACCGCATCCGGGCTCCGTTCGGGCTCCTGGTGGCCGCCGGCCTCGTAGCGGGCTACCACTTCGCGCTGTGGCGGCACCACCGTGCCCTCCTCGCCGCTGCGCGGCCCGCCAGGAAACACACCATCGAGGCAGTCACGCTGGTCACTGCGCACCAGGCTGATGCGGAGGCTTTGGCAAGGGGCATCGCTGAGGCCACGGGCGGTGCCAGGGTCACCTTATGGCTCCGGGCGGACGACGGCGGCTCCGCACTTCCGGAGGCGGGTCCGGCCTCCGCCGGGACTGGTTCCGGCTGGGCTGGTACCGCGGCGGGTGGCATTGCTGCGGGTGCGCCTGCTGCGGCTACGCCTGCTGCGGCGGAAACTTCGACCCCGGCCGGCGACGTCATTCCGCGGATCGCTGCGGCGCTGGAAAACGTCACCGCCCGGCACGTCCTGGTAATTCTGGGCCCGGCGACGCGGCTGGAAATCATCCCGCTGGCCAACCCCGGTTCCCGGGGCTAGCTGCATAGGTTCCCGGCGCTAGCTGCGTACTTGCCCTGCCTGCTTGCCAAGGAAGAATGTCAGACCCTCCCGCGAGGATATGGGTATGGGAAACGGCGGGGGAACTGCAGTGGTGATGGAGGGTATTCATGCCTCTGCTGGCGCCCTTAACGCGCTGTTCCTCGAGGAAGCCCGGCTGGATGCTGTGACTGCTGCTGGTTCCGGTCCAGCTACTGATTCTGGTCCTGCTGCTCCCGCCGGCCCGGCCCCTGTTGTGGATGTCTTGCAGCAGAAGATCGATAACCGGCTGGAGCGCCTGGCGGTTGTATCGCGGCTGGAAGCACAACTGGCCGCGGCCAAGGCCCGGGACGCGGCGGAGATCCTCGAACTCCAGCACGCCATGACCCCGCCGAACGCCTCCCTGCAGGACAGGTCATTCCAGGAAATGTCCATTATCGAGGAAATCGCCGGTGTCCTGACCGTAAGCTCCGCCGCTGCCGGGGCGCTCATCAGCCAAGCCCGGCAGCTGTGTTCCCTTCCTGTGGCCCTGGCCGCCCTGTCCGCCGGGACCATCTCCTGGCAGCACGCCAAAATCCTCGCCGACGAAACCCACAGCCTTGGCGCCGCGGGCGCCGCCATGGTCGCCCATTTCCTGGACGCAGACGCGCCCCACCCGGCCCGCGGAGCCGCACCCGGTGACCTGGTCCCGTCACGGTTCCGGGCAAAGGTGCGTGCCTGGCGCGAACGCCACCACCCCGAATCCCTCGAAAGGCGCCACGCCAAGGCAGCAGCGGACCGGCGGATGGAATATTCCGCTGACCGCGACGGCATGGCCTGGCTCTCGCTGTACCTCCCCGGTGACACCGCATCCGCCATCTGGAACCGCACCACCGCCCTCGCCCGCGGACTCCAAGGCCCCACTGAGTCCCGCACCCTCACCCAGCTCCGCCCCGACACCGCCGCAAGCCTGCTGCTCAGCACACCGGGCACGCGCAGCAGCAGCACCAGGGGCACAGCACACGAGGACGCTGCACATGCAAACGCGGCCCCTGCAAACGGGAACGTTGCGCGCCTGGGCGAGGTCCCGGCGCCCAAGGCGGACGTCCTCGTCACAGTCCCGGTGTTCGCCCTGCTCGGCCTCACCGACGAACCCGCAAACCTGGACGGGTACGGCCCCATTCCCGCCTCCATGGCCCGCAAACTTGTCGCCGACGGCGCCACCTCGTTCCACCGCGTCCTGGTGGACCCCCGCGACGGCGCACCCCTTGAAATCGGCCGCACCAGCTACCGCCTCACCAAAGCCATGAAACAAGCACTCCGCCTCCGCGACGAAAAGTGCACCTTCCCCGGCTGCAACAACCATTCACTCGACAACGAATCCGACCACCTCACCGCCTGGCAGCACGGCGGAACCACCGGCATCAGCAACCTGGCCCAACTCTGCCCCAAACACCACCGCCTCAAACATGCGAGCGGCTGGACACCCATTCCAGCAGCCGAAAACGAGCCGCCCGGCTGGATCTCGCCCGCCGGCCGCCACTACAAAGCCGAACATCGCGACTGGGAACCACCCTGGTGGCCAGGGAACCCGGAACAACTGCAGACAGTGCGCGGTGGCCCACCTTGTTGTCCTCCGGATCTTGCTTACATCGGGCAGTCCCCAGCGGAAGATGCAATAGACAAGGTCTTGCATGCCCGTCCCTGACCTGCCGCCGCGCCGAGACCAACCCTGCAGCGGCATACGTCCGAAGCGGAAGCCCAAGCGGCCGCGGACGGGCCGGGGGCGTTCTGTGGCAAAGCGTTCGCCTGTGCCGGGCTCTAGCCTCCCCTGAACCAACAGGTCGCGCGCGCCCTCCGCGACGGCAAGAAAATGACCCGGCCTGCCCAAGTAGCCGGAAGCCCTGAGCGGGCTCGAAAGCGATGCCATCCGCAAATTGAGGGAGGGCGTCAGCCCGAACTTCCCTAGACTGGGCAGTGAACGCTGAAAGTACACGAGCAAAGGAGCCAGGCATGAGTGGAGTAGTGGTAGTAGGGGTGGACGGCAGCCCCTCGGCATTGAAGGCCGCTGAGAAAGCGCTGGACCTTGCAAAGGCGCTGGGAGCTTCGCTTCACGTGGTGACAGCATTCGACGTCGACCGTTCCGAGACCTTCGGCGTCGGCTCGGACGAGGTGAGGGTCTGGAACTCCGATGCCTCAGAAAACGTCGCGAAATCGCTGGCCGACACGCGGCCGGGAGTGGAGGTCACCCACTTCGCCGCCCGCGGAAAACCCGCTGACTCCCTCATCAAGGAAGCCATGCGCCTGGACGCCCGGCTGATCGTGGTGGGCAACCGGAGGATGCGCGGCATCGGCCGTCTCCTGGGCAGCGTGGCCAACAGCGTCGCGCACAACGCGCCCTGCGATGTCTACATCGCCAACACGTACGAAGACTAGGCAACACCGCGGGGACCAGCCAACGTCCCGGGGAAACAGCCAGCAAACGGGCGACGACGGGACCTCCCGCCGTCGCCCGTTTGCCTTAAGGGAGTTCCTCAAGATTTGCGAAGCTTATCCCGTCGGTAGGTAAACCCCCTTCCCATGGCATTGCCGCCTGCCTAGTGTGGCTTCACAACCACTCCGAGGGGGAACCATGAAAAGCTCAAGCGACGCTCCACGGGAGACGGCGTTCGAGGACCCCCGGCAGCCGCTGATTCCCGACCCGCCCGATGACCGCCAGCGCAGTGTGGCCGAATGGACAGGCGACCTCCTGCTCGGAATCATGCAGCCCGTACAGTTCCGCCTTGCCGACTGGCCCTAGGAACCTCCAACAAGATCCCTGGCCCCACAGCTCCAAAAGTGCGGGCCACCTGAACCACCGGTATGACTTCGAAAGCCATGCGCCCAACACGGCCAGCGCACTAATCCAGGTTGTTATCCGCCGTTTCCGGCCCGCACCGGAGTCAGTCATACCTCATCGTTGCCGGTTGCTGGCGGGGCAGTCAACAACCGGTCCACCTGCCTAAGGCGAGACGGACGGCGGAACCTACCGCAGGACGACGGTGCGGTTGCCCAGCAGCAGGATCCGGCCCTCGCAGTGCCAGCGGACCGCGTTCCGCAGCGCCACGCACTCAGCATCCCGGCCCACGGCCACCAGGTCATCGGCAGTGTAGGTGTGGTCCACCTCGATGACCTGCTGCGAGATGATGGGGCCCTCGTCCAATTCCGCGTTGACGTAGTGGGCAGTGGCACCCACGGTCTTGACGCCGCGCTCGTACGCCTGGTGATAGGGCTTCGCGCCCTTGAAGCTCGGCAGGAACGAGTGGTGGATGTTGATGGTTTTCCCCGCCAGCCTGGCTGAAAGATCGTCGCTCAGGACCTGCATGTAGCGGGCCAGGACCACCAGTTCCACGTCGAACGCCTCAACGAGCTCCAGGAGCCGGGACTCGGCGTCGGCCTTGGTGTCCTTGGTGACGGGTACGTGGAAGAACGGAATGCCGTGCCACTGGACCAGGCCCTCCTGGTCGCGGTGGTTGGAGACGACAGCCACGATCTCCACCGGGATATCGCCCGTCCGCGCCCGGAACAGCAGGTCATTGAGGCAGTGCCCCATCTTGGATACCATCACCAGCACCCGGCGCTTCCGGCCGTGCGGTTCCAGCTGCCAGTTCATCTGCCACTTCTCCGCAACGGGCGTGAAGCCGCGGCGGAGGTCTTCAGTGCTCTGCAGTTCCTGCGCTGACCCGAAGTGCACCCGCATGAAGAAGTGCCCCTGCGCCTTGTCACCGTACTGCTTGATGTCGATGATGTCGCACCCCTGCTCCAGCAGGAAGGCGGAGATCGCGTGGACAATCCCGGGTGATTCAACGCAGTCAACCGTCAGGACATGTTCGACGGCGGCGGCCGGGTCCGGCGCCGCCGCATCGTGTGCAGGGGTGGTCGCGGGAATGTTGGGGGTGATCGTGGTGGCCGTGCTCATTTCTGCACCTTCTCCAGTTCCCTGGCCTTGGACGTTTCCGCTTCCCGCGCAAGGTCGGCCTGGAACTCCGCGTAGCGGGCAAGGTGGGCCGGGCGGCGGCGGATGGCCAGCCACGCAACGCCGAGGATGACGAACCATACCGGTGTGGCCAGCAGCGCCAGGAGCGTATCCGGCTGCGTGGTCAGGGCCCACAGGACGAAGGCGAAGAACGCGAACACCGCCCACACCATGGGCACGCCGCCGGGCATCCGGTACTTCGATGACTCGTGCAGGTGCGGGCGGCGGCGGCGGAACGCCAGGTAGCTAGCCAGGATGATGGACCAGACGAACACGAAGCAGACGGCGGAGACGGTGGTCACCATGTCGAAGGCCTTGCCGATATCCTGGCCGGCGTACATCAGGATCACGCCGGAGAGCAGCAGGACGCAGGAGAGGAACAGGGCGTTCTGCGGAACCTTGCGGCGTGACAGGGCACCGAAGGCCGAGGGCGCGTCGCCCTCCTGGGCCAGCCCGTACACCATCCGGGAGGTGGAGTAGATGCCGGAGTTGGCCGAGGACATGGCGGAGCTGAGCACCACCAGGTTCACCACGGTGGCTGCGGCGCCGAGGCCGGCCAGGGAGAACATGGCGATGAACGGGCTGTGGCCGGCCTGGAACTGGGTCCACGGGGTGACGGACATCAGGACGATGAGGGCACCCACGTAGAAGAGCAGCACGCGGATGGGGATGGAGTTGATGGCCTTGGGCAGGTTCTTCTCCGGGTCCTTGGCCTCGGCGGCCGTGGTGCCCACCAGCTCAATGCCCACAAACGCGAACACCGCAATCTGGAAGCCGGCCACAAAACCCATGAACTCGTGCGGGAACATGCCGCCGTGGCTCCACAGGTTCGTGAAGGTGGCAGGGCCGGCGTCGGATTGGAAGCCCGTGAAGATCATGAACATGCCCACGATGATCAGCGCCGCGATGGCGATGATCTTGATCAGCGCGAACCAGAACTCGGTCTCGCCGAACGCCTTCACGGTGACGAGGTTGAGGAGCAGCAGGATGGCCACGGTGGCCAGGCCCGGGATCCAGAGCGGCAGGCCGGGCCAGAGTTCCTTGGAGTAGCCGGCGATCGCGATGACGTCCGCGATTCCGGTGATCACCCAGCAGAACCAGTAGGTCCAGCCGGTGAAGAACCCTGCCCAGGGGCCAAGGAGGTCCGCGGCGAAGTCGCTGAAGGATTTGTAGTTCAGGTTACTCAGGAGCAGTTCGCCCATGGCACGCATGACGAAGAACAGCATGAAGCCGATGATCATGTAGACGAAAATGACGGACGGACCGGCCGCGGAGATGGTTTTGCCGGAGCCCATGAACAGCCCCGTGCCGATTGCGCCGCCAATGGCTATCAGCTGGATGTGCCTGTTGGTCAGTTGCCGCTCGAGATGCGGCTCCTGGTGGGAAGTAGTGGATTTAGTGCTCACGTGCTGCTCCTCGAATCAATGCTGGGTGGAGTGCTGCGGAAGGGGATGCCTGTTCCGGCGCTGGGTGGACGCCATAGTCCGGCGCCGAAGCCAGGCTGTTGAAGCTGTAAAGGTGGATGCCGGTAATGTTGCCCGGCCGTGTTGCCAGCCCGCTGATCAGGCTGTCCGGCGAGTAGCGGTCCCCGCTCAGGAGTTTGCGGGCCAGCGGGCCCTTGCGGCTGAGGAATTTCAGGGAACTTCCGACGCCGATCTGCGTGGCGAGTGCCACCAGCTTCGTCCGTGGGACGGACCCCGCCACGCCCGCCCAGAGGGGCAGGCGCACGCCTTCGCGGCGCAACAGTGCCGCGTAGTCATGGATTTTTCCCGCCACGAAGCACATCTGGGTGACCACATGCGAGGCCAGGTGCTGCTTGGCCAGCAGGCCGTCCAGCAGGTCCAGCGGGCTGGCCAGCGGATGGCCCTCCGGGTAGCCGGCAACTCCGGCCCGCATGGTCCCGCCGGTGTACTGGGCAATGTCTTCCAGCACCGGAAGGGCCGAGTCGTAGGTGCCTGCCGGTTGTTTCCGGTCGCCGCCGATGACAAACACCTCACCGATACCGGCGGCGCTGCAGCCCCGGATGATCTCGGTGAGCTCGGCGCGGCTGCGGATGCTCCGCGCGGCCAGGTGCGGAACCACGGTGTAACCGAGGTCTGCCGCCTCCACCGCGGTGCGCATGGTCCGCTCAATGCCGTGGTGCGGCAGGCACGTGACGCTGAGCGTGGTGGTCCGGGGCACCAGGGCCTGGACCTGCTCAACGATTCCTTCGGAAGGGATGATTTCGATTCTGATGGGGAACATCATTGGTCCTGTCTGGTCATCAGTTTTCTCGGACATCAGTTGGGGACTGCAACGCGGGGTCACTCCCGGCCCGATGTTGGCGGATTTTTGGGTCGGATGTGACCCCGCGTTGTGGTTTAGCCGGCGGCGAGCAGGGTGCTGGCTTCCTGGCGGGTGGTGCCGGAGTCCTGGATGCCGTCGGCGATGTGGGCGAGTTCGGCGGGGATGTCGCGGCCTTTTTTGCGCATTGCGGTGGCCCAGAGCCGGCCGGCGCGGTAGGAGGAGCGGACCAGCGGGCCGGACATGACGCCCAGGAACCCGATTTCTGTGGCCTCGTCCTGCAGGTCCACGAATTCCTGCGGCTTGACCCAGCGGTCCACCGGCAGGTGCCGTTCGGACGGGCGGAGGTACTGGGTGATGGTGATCAGGTCACAGCCGGCCCCGTGCAGGTCCCGCAGGGCTTCGGAGATCTCCTCGCGGGTTTCGCCCATGCCCAGAATCAGGTTGGACTTGGTCACCATGCCCAGGTTCCGGCCCTGCGTGATCACGTCCAGGGACCGCTCGTAGCGGAACGCGGGCCGGATCCGCTTGAAAATCCGGGGCACGGTCTCCACGTTGTGG
>NZ_JAUZVL010000012.1:0-118247 GCF_031844545.1 Arthrobacter sp. AB6 | reverse complement strand
CAAGTAGGTAGCGCTAAGTGTCGTTTTGGAGGTTCAAAACGACACTTAGCGCTACCTACTTGGAAACCCTTACTCCAGGCCGCGGCGCTTCAGCAGCGGTTCCAGCCGGGCGTCGCGGCCCCGGAGGGAGCGGAAGGATTCCAGCGGGTCCCGGCTGTTGCCCCGGGACAGCAGCTCCTGGCGGAAGCGTTGGCCGTTGGCGCGTGTCAGGCCGCCGTTTTCGGTGAACCAGTCCACTGTTTCCGCGTCCAAAACCTCGCTCCAGATATAGGAGTAGTAGCCCGCCGCGTACCCTGCGCCCGCGAAGACGTGCTGGAAGTATCCGGTGCGGTAGCGCGGCGGAATCAGGGCGTGGGCGATGCCGGCGGCAGCGAGGGCCTTGTCTTCGAAGGCTATGGCGTCTTCGGGAACATCGCCGGCCCCGAGGACATGCCAGGCGAGGTCCAGTAGCGCCGCGCCCAGGTACTCGGTGGTGGCAAAACCCTCGCCCCACAGCCGGGATTCGTTGAGCTTCTCCACGACGGCGGCCGGCAACGGCTCCCCGGTGGCGTGGTGGCGCGCATAATTTTCCAAGACTTCGGGCCACATGATCCACATCTCATTGACTTGGGACGGGTACTCAACGAAGTCGCGGGGAACCGATGTGCCGGAAAACCGGGCGTACGTAACGTTGGAGAAGAGCCCGTGCAGGGCGTGGCCGAATTCGTGGAACGTGGTCCGCAGCTCATCCAGGGTCAAAAGGGTCGGTTCGCCCGCCGGCGGCTTGGAGATGTTCAGGTTGTTGATGACAACAGGCTTTGTCCCCAGCAGCGCCGACTGTTCAACCAGGGAATTCATCCATGCCCCGCCGCGCTTGGACTCGCGGGTGTAGTAGTCGCCCAGGAACAGCCCCAGTCCCTCCCCGTCTTCGTCCCTGACCTCCCAGACGCGTACATCAGGGTGGTAGCCGGAGAGATCGTCCCGTTCGTGGAACGTGATGCCGTAAAGGGAAGTGGCGGCGAAGAAGACGCCGTCGGCCAGGACCCGGTCAAGTTCGAAATAGGGACGCAGCGCCTGTTCGTCCACCGAATACTTCTCGCGGCGGACCCTGGCGGAATAGAAGGCCCAGTCCCAGGCTTCCAGCGGATGGCCTGCAGCCTCGGCCAGCGCCGCCGCTTCGGCGTCTGCGTTCCGCACGGCTGCCGGCGCCATGCGGCCAAGCATGGCCTGGACCGATTCGAAGTCCGGAGCAGTTTGGCGGTCCACTACCAGCTCGGCGTAGTTGGCAAAGCCGAGCAGCGCCGCCTTCTCGGCGCGGAGCCGCGCCATTGACGTTGCCAGGTCCAGCACGTCGAGGCTGCCGCCGCCGCTGCCCCGGGCTACGGAGGCTTCGAAGAGCCGACGGCGGACGTCGCGGTTTTCGAGTGCGGCCAGGGCAGGCTGGTTGCTGGGCTGGATGAGCGTCAGCAGGAACTTCCCGGCACGACCGGCCGCCCGGGCAGCCTCCGCGGCGCTGGCAATGTCATCCGCCGGCAGGCCGGCCAGATCCCCGGCATGGTCCAGCAGGAGGGCGGCCGACTTCATTCCTTCCTTGACCCGCTGTCCGAACTCCGTGCCCAGCCGTGAGAGTTCGGCGTTGATGGCGCGGAGCCTTTCCTGGCCAGGGCCGTCGAGCTGGATGCCGGACTGCCGGAATTCCCTGAGGTATTCCTCCACCAGCCGGGTGGACTCGGCATCACATTCGGCCGTATCTATGGCGGCAAAGCGCTCGAAAAGTCCCCGGTTCAGGAAGATCTCGTCCTGGTGCGCTGAGAAGAGCGGGGAAAGCTTTGTTTCAAGGTCGCGGATCCGGTCCGACGCGTCCGCTGACACCAGGGTGAAGAAGGAAGCGGCGGCCCGGTCCAGCAGGCGGCCGGAGCGCTCGATTGCAAGCGCCGTGTTGTCGAAGGTGGCCGGTGCCGGTGTGTCCACGATGGCCTGGATCTCTGCCAGGTGTTCGGCGAGGCCCGCCTCAATGGCTTCCTCGTAATGTGCGGGTTCAATATCGGCGAAGGGAGGAAGTCCGTACGGCAGGGGACTGGGCGCCAGGAGGGGGTTGGTCATGGACTAAAACCTTTCACAGCAGGCCAGGCTTCTCAATGTGCGCCACGCCACGCCGGCCTCCCCGGAATGGCAGTTATGGGGACCACGTCCGGTAGGGAATCTCCGCTTCCGCCGGGGCGGCTCTGGCTACGAGCGGGTCCGGCAGCTCCCGTCCCGTGACGGCCACCCCTCCTGCCCCGTTGCCCGCACCAACGCCCACCCCGACCCCCGGCAGGTGGACATGCTCGATGCGCCCGTGTACGGGCTGGGCAACGGAATCACGGAACTTTCCCCGTGGTAGGTGGTGAACAATGAGGGCCTGCTGGCCAGGGGCCCTGCGGCCGCCGGTGCCCGCGAGCTCCTGGTCACCCGGGAGCCGTGAGGCGGTTCCCCACGGGGAGTGCCGCCGTCGTCCCTTTAATGCCGGGCGTGCCTATTAATGCCGGGCGTGCTTAGCGCGGGCGCCGCGCCGCGTGTTCCCTGGCCAGTTCCGCGAAGTGGTCGTCCGGATGGCCCGGAACGAATGTGCCGAACTTGCGCTCAGCGGCAGTTCGGATCAGGAAGTCCGCGATGGCGGGGTTCTTGGGCAGCAGTGACCCATGGAGGTAGCTGGCCACAATGTTGCGGTAGCGGGCACCCTCGTGGCCGTCGCTGCTGTTGTTTCCGGTGCCCTTGGCTACGGTGCCCAGCGGGCGGACTCCGCTGCCCAGCGTGGTCTGCCCGCTGTGGTTCTCATAACCCAGGACCTCGCCGAACTCCGGGGTGGAGACCTTGACGTTGCCAATCAGGCGCTCGTCCGTGCCGTGGGTTTCCACGTCCAGGATCCCGATGCCGGGGATGACGGCCCCCGTGCGCGTCTTGAAGAAGCGTCCGAAGAGCTGGTACAGCCCGCAAATCACCAGCATCGGTGCGCCGTCCTCAGCGAGGTCCCCCAGGACTCCGGCCCGCGACTGCAGGTCGTCCTGGATGACCAGCTGGCCGCTGTCCTGCCCGCCGCCGCCCACGATGATGTCCACAACGTCGGGGAAGGGATCCCCCACGTTGTACTCGACCAGCTCCGGGGTGTAGCCGTGCCACCTGATCCGCTGCTGGAGGACCAGGGCATTGCCCCAGTCGCCGTAGATGTTCATGTCCCGCGGGTAGAGCTGCACCACGCAGATGGTGCCTTTGCTTCCGGAGTTCTCCCGTGCGGCGTCCGCACCTGCCTGGCTCAAGAGACGACCTCCACGGTGGTGATTTTGGACAGTTCACGCCGGATGGCAAGCATGGCGGTGTAGGTGCAGAAGATGCGCTTCGGCTTCCCCCGGGCTTCCCGGATGAAGGCGGCAAGGGCCGGCGCAATGTCCGTCTGCACACTGCCGACGGGGACATCGTCGTATTGCAGCCGGAGGGCCATGTCGTAGGCGCGGGACCCCGTCAGCTGGTCCACCCCGCCTTCCCGCAGGGAATCGAACTCAACGTCCCACAACCAGGACATATCCCGGCCGTCCGCATAGTTGTCATTGATGGCGATCATGGTGGCGTAGCCGCCTGCCGGGAAGGACTTCAGGCCGAGCCGGAAGCCGCTCGGGTTCTTGACCAGGACCAGGTCCAAGGGCTGGCCGTCCACGGTGAGGCTTTCCCCGCGTCCGAACGCCGGTGCCACGTGGGACAGCGCCTCCAGCAAGGTTTCGTGGTTGGCCGTGGCGGCGCCGCTGCCGCAGATGCTCCGCGCGAGCGTCAGCGCCGCGGCCGCGTTAAAGATGTTGTAGACGCCCCGAAGCTTCATGCCTGTGGTGACCGTAACGCCGTCGTACTCGAATTCAGCCGTGTCTGCGCCCACCTTGCGAAGTACGACGTCGGCAGCGGGCTTCTCCGGCAGGCCCGCCGGGGCGGGACTTCCGGGAGCGGCCCGCATGTCGTCGTCGTTGGGGAAGGTGCTGAGCAGGGAATCGTCCAGGCCAAAGTATCTGACGTCCTGGCCGGTCAGCGTTTCGGCGATCCGGGCAACCCTGGGATCCTCGCGGTTGAGCACCACGGTTCCGGTGGTCTTGGCCGCGATGTGCTGAAGCAGCTGGGCAGTCTTGTCGATCTCGCCAAACCGGTCCAGCTGGTCCCGGAGGACGTTCAGCAGCAGGCAGTAGCGGGGCGGCACGCTGTTCACGAAGTGCACGGCGTGGGCTTCATCAAGTTCCAGGACCGCGACGTCGGCGTCGAGCCGGCCGCGCCAGTCCACCTCGCCCAGGAGTGCTGCAGCCACGCCGCGGGTGAAGTTGCTGCCGGTGCGGTTGGTGAAGACCTTCAGGCCCTGGCTTTCCAGCAGCTCCACCACCATTTTGGTGGTGGTTGTCTTGCCGTTGGTGCCGCTGACAACGGCGACGCCGTGGGGGAGCGTGGTGAGCGTCCGCCGCATGAAGCCGGGGTCGATTTTTTCAACCACCAGCCCGGGCAGGGCGGACCCGCCGCCCCGGAGCCGGGACACCCTGCGGACCAGCTTGCCGAGCGGAACACTGAAGTAGAGCATGTTTTGAATATATCCCAGCAACGGCATGCAACCTCCGCCCGGGCCTGCTGTGCGCCAGGCGGCATGGCGCGGGCGCTTATGCTGGATGGATGGAAAATTCCCTTTCAGCTGATTCTGCGCGCCCGGGCGCCGGCCTTCGGATCGGTGTGCTGGCGCTCCAGGGCGACTTCCGCGAGCACCTCCGCGCGATCGAACTGACGGGTGCCCAGGCTGTGGGCGTCCGCCGTCCAATGGAACTGGACGGGTTGGACGGGCTGGTGATTCCGGGCGGCGAGTCCACTGCCATTGACAAGCTGGCGCGCGCCTTCGACCTTGCCGGGCCGCTGCGCGAACGCATCCGCGAAGGCCTGCCTGTCTACGGCTCCTGTGCCGGCATGATCCTGCTGGCCTCTGACATTGCCGATCCCGCGACGGACCTGGCCGGGGCTCCCCAGCAGACCTTTGGTGGCCTGGACATCACGGTCCGCCGCAACGCCTTCGGACGGCAGCGCGAGTCCTTCGAGACGGACCTGGATTTCAAGGGCCTTGAGTTCAGCGCAACGGAAGACGGCGTCCCGCCCGTTCACGCCGTGTTCATCCGGGGGCCCTGGGTGGAGAGGGTGGGCGCCGGCGTCGAAATCCTTGCCCAGGTTGAGCCGGCCGACCCGGAGCACGCGTCCCACGCGGTCCCGCTGCCCGGGACGGCTAGAATTGTTGCAGTGCGTTCCGGCCACCTGCTGGCCACCTCCTTCCACCCGGAAGTGACTGGGGAGAAACGCGTACACGAACTTTTTATCCGCATGATCAGAGGAGAAGCGTAAAGCATGTCAGGCCACTCCAAATGGGCAACGACCAAGCACAAGAAGGCCATCCTCGATAGCCGGCGCGCCAAGTCCTTTGCCAAGCTGATCAAGAACATTGAGGTTGCTGCCCGCATGGGCGGGCCGGACCTCTCCGGCAACCCCGGCCTGGAACTCGCCGTCACCAAAGCCAAGAAGACCTCTGTTCCGGCCGACAACATCGACCGCGCCATCAAGCGCGGCGCCGGGCTCACCGGTGAAGTGGTCGATTACACCGAGATCATGTACGAATGCCGCGGCCCGCAGGGTTCCGCCCTGCTGATCGAGTGCCTCACGGACAACAAGAACCGCGCCGCTTCCGAGGTTCGCCTTGCCATCTCCCGCAACGGCGGCACCATTGCCGATCCGGGCTCGGTCAGCTACCTCTTCAGCCGCAAGGGCGTGGTCACCCTGCCAAAGAAGGACCTCACCGAGGACGACGTCCTCATGGCGGTCCTTGATGCCGGTGCCGAGGAAGTCAAGGACAACGGCGAGACTTTCGAGATCCACTCGGACCCCAAGGACCTCCAGGCCGTCCGCGACGCCCTCAAGGACGCCGGCATCGAGTACGACACCGATGAGGCCGAGTTCGTTCCGTCCATGGAAGTCCCGCTGGACCTGGAAGCAGCCAAAAAGTTCATGAAGCTCGTTGACGCACTGGAAGACCTCGACGACGTCCAGAACGTGTACAGCAACGCCGACATCAGCGACGACGTCCAGGCCGCCCTGGAATCAGAGTGACGCCGCGCCCGCCAGCCGCGCCCGCCCACCCGTGACGCTCCGCGTCCTCGGGGTGGACCCGGGCCTGACCCGATGCGGGATCGGCGTGGTGGACGTGGAACGGAACCGGCGGGCCACCATGGTTGCGGTGGGTGTCGTGGGCACCTCGCCCGACGAAACCCTCGACCAGCGGCTCCTGGTCATCGCCTCCTCGATCGACGAGTGGCTGGACCGGTACGAACCGCAGGTGCTCGCCGTCGAGCGCGTCTTCTCCCAGCTGAACGTCAGCACTGTGATGGGCGTGGCCCAGGCGTCCGGGGTGGTCATCGCGGCCGCCGCCCGGCGGGGGATTCCGGTGGCCCTGCATACGCCGTCGGAGGTCAAGGCAGCCGTTACCGGCAGTGGTTCCTCCAACAAGGATGCGGTGACCAAGCTCGTCACCAAAATCCTCCGCCTCGACGCACCGCCGCGGCCTGCGGACGCTGCCGACGCCCTGGCACTGGCCATCACCCATGCCTGGCGGGCGGGCAGCGGCGCGGCCGTTGCCACAACCGGTCCCGGCAGTTCATCCCTGACTCCCGCCCAGCGGGCATGGGCCGAGGCGGAAGCAAAGGCGCGCCGCGCACGCTGATTGCCCTGGCGGCTTGCTAGGGTATTCGTAGATATGTTCGGATAGCCGGTCCTGCTCCCTGGAGCCCGGCAATACACCAGGAGCCCGGCCTTGATCAGTTTCCTACGCGGGACGGTAGCGCACGTGGGTCTTTCCACGGCTGTCATTGACCTCAACGGTGCGGGCATGAGCGTCAACGCCACCCCGCAAACCCTGAGCCGGCTGCGCACCGGGGAAGAGGGCCGGCTCTTCACCTCGCTGATTGTGCGGGAGGATTCGCTCACCCTCTTCGGTTTCGCGTCCGACGACGAGCGTGAGGTCTTCGATGTCCTCCTTAGCGTGAGCGGGGTTGGCCCCCGGCTGGCGCTGGCTGTCCTGGCCGTGCACGAACCGGAGGCCATCCGGGTGGCCGCACACACGGGGGACAGCAAGACCTTCACCAAGGTGCCCGGCATCGGTCCCAAGGTGGCCGGCCGGATCGTGCTGGAGCTGGCCGGAAAACTGGTGCCGCACGGCACCGCGGGTACCGCCGCGGGATCCACGGCAGCCGAGGCCGCCTGGAAACCGCAGGTGGTAGCGGCGATGACAAGCCTGGGATGGTCCGAAAAGGACGCGTCGGCAAGCATCGACAAAGCCCTGGCTGACGAGCCCGAGGTCTCCTTCCGCGGCAACGTGCCGGAGATCCTGCGCACTACCCTCCGGTGGCTGGGCCAGGACGGTGCGCGCGCCGGCAACCGGGTAGGCAGCCGTGGCTGAACCGTCCCTCGTGGCCGCGGGCGAGGAACCCGAGGAGCGGGCCATTGAGGCAGCGCTCAGGCCCAAGAACCTCGATGATTTCGTGGGCCAGCACCGGGTACGGAAACAGCTCTCCCTGGTGCTGCAGGCCTCACGGATGCGTGGCCGCAGCGCGGACCACGTGCTGTTTTCCGGCCCGCCGGGCCTGGGCAAAACGACCCTCGCCATGATTGTTGCTTCCGAAATGAACGCCCCGCTGCGGATCAGCAGCGGTCCCGCCATCCAGCACGCTGGAGACCTCGCCGCCATTCTGTCCTCCCTCTCCGAGGGCGAGGTCCTGTTCCTGGACGAGATCCACCGCATGTCCCGGCCGGCGGAAGAGATGCTGTACATGGCCATGGAGGATTTCCGGGTGGACATCGTGGTGGGCAAGGGGGCGGGCGCAACCGCGATTCCGCTTGAGCTGCCGCCCTTCACCCTGGTGGGTGCCACCACCCGCGCCGGCCTGCTGCCCGGGCCCCTGCGCGACCGGTTCGGGTTCACCGGCCACCTGGAGTTCTACTCCGTCCCGGAACTCGAACTCGTGCTGCGCCGCTCTGCCGGCCTGCTGGACCTCAAAGTCAATTCCGCCGGTTTCAGCGAAATTGCAGGACGCTCCCGCGGCACCCCCCGCATTGCCAACAGGCTGCTGCGGCGGGTGCGCGACTGGGCCCTGGTCCACGGCATTGAGCAGATCGACGCGCGGTCCGCGTCCGCTGCCCTGGACATGTACGAGGTGGACAAGAAGGGCCTGGACCGGCTTGACCGCGCCGTCCTTGAAGCACTCATCACCAAGTTCGGCGGCGGGCCGGTTGGGCTGTCCACGCTGGCGATCGCCGTCGGTGAAGAGACCGAAACCGTCGAAACGGTGGCAGAGCCCTTCCTGGTACGGGAAGGACTCCTGGGCCGGACCCCCCGCGGCAGGATAGCCATGGCTCCTGCCTGGACGCACCTCGGCTATGCCGTTCCGTCAGGAGTCTTCGCGCAGGAGCAGCTGGACCTGTTCGAACCGGCCGGGGACGCCGAACCCGCGGGCGGTTGGGCCCCGGAAGCCTAATAGGCAGGCTGCGTTCAGCTTTTCCCTTTAGACTGGGATGACGCCCGGCACGTTCGGGTCTTTGTTTCGTGGGCGGCCGCCGGCCTCCTGCGCCGCCGGGGAAGGGAACCCGACAGGCTTTTGCCTGCCATACTGTCCTGCCCCGGCCGGAGCGAAGCCGACGTTGCTGGAAAATCAGCTATGTAAATAAAGGACGGAATTCCCCTTGGATCCAATGTCAATTCTCCTGTTCGTCATGCTCGGCGTCTTCATCTTCATGATGTTCCGCCGCAACAAGAAGACGCAGCAGCAGCAGGCGGAGCTCCAGTCGAAATTCGGCCCGGGCGTGGACGTCATGACCAGCTTCGGCCTGTTCGGCCGCATCGTGGCCATCGATGACGAGGACAACAAGGTCACCCTGGAACTGTCGCCGGGCAACCTCGCCACCGTGCACCGCCAGGCCGTCACCAAGATCGTGGAACCCGCAGTGGCAGCCGAGCCCGAGGTTGCTTCCCCGGCCGTGCCGGACGATGCCTCCTCCCTGACGGCGTCCGAGGGCGGCAGCACCGCTGCGACGGCGGAAACACTCGACGAAACCCCGAAGCGCCTCAACGATGAGGGCAAGAAGGACAGCTAGTCCCCGCCGCTTCCTTACAACCTCTACCGCTGCGGACCACCGCCGGTGCAAGCATGGCAGGCACCGGCGGTTCCTCCGTGAATAAGAGAAAGATCGACAATGGCACGAACCGGCCCCAAGAAACCAGGCCTCCGGGTCCTGGTCTGGCTTGGTATAATCCTCGCCGCCCTCACTGCCATCCTGGCTGGAGGCACCCTTGCCGGACAGGCAAGCTGGGCACCCAAACTGGCCTTGGACCTCGAAGGCGGTACCCAGATGATCCTGGCGCCGAAGGTCGAGGGCGGCTCGGACATCAACGAGGAACAGCTCAACCAGGCCGTGGCGATCATCCGCCAGCGCGTTGACGGTTCAGGTGTTGCCGAGGCTGAGATCAGCACCCAGTCCGGGCGCAACGTGGTGGTCAGCCTTCCCGGCACCCCCTCAAGCCAGACCCGTGACCTGATCCAGGCCTCCGCGGACATGAACTTCCGCCCGGTCCTGCTCGCCGGTGCAGGTGCGCCGGTCCCGGAGGAGCAGAGGGCGCCTGAGGACCAGTTGCCAAAGCCGACGGCGGAGCCTGCCAACAGCAGTGACACCAACTGGATCACCCCCGAGGTCTACCGCCAGTTCGAGACGCTGGACTGCGACAACCCTGCCCAGGACAAGCAGGAACGCTCGGACCCGGCCAAGCCGCTGGTGACATGCGAGCCTGCCACCGACGCCACCCCTGCCATCAAGTACATCCTCGGCCCGGTGGAGGTTAAGGGCAGCAACATCGTCACGTCCTCCTTCCAGCTCCAGCAGGGTGCGCAGGGTGCCGTCACGAACGACTGGGCAGTCAACATCCAGTTCGACGACGAGGGAACAGCCAAGTTCAAAGAGGTCACCGAACGCCTGAACCAGTTCTACGTGGCCGCCGGTGGTGATGCCGGCAACGACCCCAAAGCCCAGTTCGCCATTGTGCTCGATGACCAGGTCATTTCCGCGCCCCGGTCCCTTGCTGTCATCACCGACGGACGCCCCCAGATCACGGGCGGGTTCACCGAACAAAGCGCCAAGGCCCTGTCCGACCAACTCCGGTTCGGCGCCCTGCCCATCAGTTTCGAAATCCAAAGCGAGCAGCAGATTTCCGCCACCCTGGGCGGGGAACAGTTGCGGATGGGCCTCCTCGCGGGCATTATCGGCCTTCTGCTCGTGGTGGTCTATTCCCTGTTCCAGTACCGGGCGCTGGGCTTCGTGACCATCGCGTCACTGGTGGTGGCCGGCGTCCTGACGTACCTCGCCATCGCCATCCTGGGGTGGACGGAGAACTACCGACTGTCCCTGGCCGGCGTGGCGGGCATCATCGTGGCCATCGGCCAAACGGCTGACTCGTTCATCGTCTACTTCGAGCGGATCAGGGATGAGCTGCGTGAAGGCCGCGGCCTGGTTTCCGCCGTCGAAAACGGCTGGAAGCGGGCCAAGCGGACAGTCTTGGCCTCCAAGGCGGTCAACCTGCTGGCAGCCCTGGTCCTGTACTTCGTGGCCGTGGGCAACGTGCGCGGGTTCGCGTTCACCCTCGGACTGACGGCCATCGCCGACCTCATCGTGGTGTTCATGTTCACCCACCCCACGCTGCAGCTCCTGGCCCGCACCAGGTTCTTCGGCGAGGGCCACCCGCTGTCCGGCCTCGATCCCAAGCGCCTTGGTGCCGTCCCGCTCTACCGCGGTGCCGGACGCGTCCGTACGCCGGACGACAAGCCCGCCGTGGTCCGCGCCAAGAACGCGGGCGCGGCAGCGGAAGCCGAACGCAGGATGACCATTGCGGAACGCCGACTGGCGGAGAAGCAGGAGCAGCTTGCGGGCTCCTCGAAGTCCGCAGCGAAGGAGAACAAGTAATGTCAGGCTTCGCCAACTTCGGCAACGAGCTGTACACCGGGAAACGCTCCTACAACTTCGTCGGCGCCAAGAAACTCTGGTTCATTATTGCGGCGGTGGCTGTTGCCCTGTCCATCATCATTCCGGTGGCGAAGGGCGGCTTCAACCTTGGCATCGAGTTCCGCGGCGGATCGGAGTTCACGGTCTCCAACGTGCAGACCACGGATGCGGCCGTAGGGGAGAAGGCCGTCACCGATGTGGTGCCCGGCAGCGTCCCCCGCGTGGCGAACGTGGCCGGCACCACCATGCGGATCCAGACGGACAAACTCACCGATGATGAGACGCTTCGCATCAAGGAAGGACTTACCAGCGCGTACGGTGTCACCGAGAACGAGGTGACGTCCACGTTCGTCGGTCCCACCTGGGGCGCCGATGTCACCAAGCAGGCGCTGATCGGCCTTGTGATCTTCGTGCTCCTTGCGGCCGTGCTGATGGCCCTGTACTTCCGCACGTGGAAGATGTCGCTCTCGGCGATTGCCGGCATGGCGGTGACGATGTTCATCACCGCCGGCGTCTACGCCCTCAGCGACTTCGAGGTTACGCCTTCGGCCATCATCGGTTTCCTGACCGTCCTCAGCTACTCCCTCTACGACACGGTGGTGGTGTTCGACAAGATCCGCGAGAACACCGCGGACCTGGACGCCTCGACCCGCCGGACGTTCGCCGAGGAGGTCAACCTTGCCGTCAACCAGACCCTGGTCCGCTCAATCAACACCATGATGGTGGCAATCCTCCCCGTGGGGGCCATTCTCTTCATCGGTGCGGGACTGTTGGGCGCCGGTACCCTGCGCGACCTTTCCCTCGCGCTGTTCGTCGGAATCCTCATCGGCACGGCGGCCACGATCTTCGTGGCGGCCCCCATGTACGCCTGGCTGCGCCAAAATGAGCCTGAGCTCGTCAGGCAGGCAAAGCGCGTTGAGCAGAGGCGTGCCGCCGCAGGGCGGAGCGCCACTGCGGAGCCCGCCCAGGCCTGACTATTTACCGGGGGCCGGACCGCGCCAGGAACCTGGCGTTGTCCGGCCCGTCGGCGTTTAAGGGGCCGGTTATAAAAGTCACCGCCGCGGGGAATAGACTGAAGTAATTAAAACGGTGGTGAGGGGTACTTCATTGGAAGAACGTTCGGCGTCGGCGCCAACGGCACAAGGAGACAAAAGTCCTGCCCCCGGCATGCAGACCGGGGTGGCCGCCTCCGCGCGCCCCGGGCCGCTCGTTCCGGTCGACAACTCCGGGTCCCGTCCCACATTCCCCGGCCGCAGGGAGCGCACCCGCTCCAGGCTCGCCCGGCTGACGGGACGCAGCACGGCCACGTACTCACCCATTCTTGAACCGCTGTTGAGGACCGTCCGGGCCAACAACCCCAAAGAGGACTTCGATCTCATCCAGCGGGCCTTCGACGTCGCTGAGCAGAGCCACCGCGGGCAGAAGCGCAAGAGCGGCGATCCTTACATCACGCATCCGGTGGCCGTGGCCACCATCCTCGCCGAACTGGGCCTGGGCGGCACAACGCTTGCCGCCGCCCTGCTGCATGACACGGTGGAGGACACGCCCTATACCCTCGCCGACCTCAAGCGGGACTTCGGGCCCGAGGTGGCCATGCTGGTGGACGGCGTGACCAAGCTGGACAAAGTCAGCTTCGGTGAGGCAGCGCAGTCTGAAACCGTCCGCAAGATGGTTGTGGCGATGGCCAAGGACATCCGCGTGCTGATGATCAAACTCGCTGACCGGCTGCACAACGCGCGGACCTGGCGCTTCGTGTCGGCCGAATCCTCAGCCCGCAAGGCCCGCGAAACCCTCGAGATCTTTGCCCCGCTGGCGCACCGGCTGGGCATGAACACCATCAAGTGGGAACTGGAGGATCTTTCCTTCGCGGCGCTGTATCCCAAGGTGTACGAAGAAATTGTCCGCATGGTGGGGGACCGGACCCCCGAGCGTGAGAAGAGCCTGAGCGTCATCCGGGACCAGATCACCGAAGACCTGCGCGCCGCGAAGATCAAGGCGACCATTACGGGACGTCCGAAGCATTACTACTCCATCTACCAGAAGATGATCGTCCGCGATAAGGACTTCGACGACATCAACGACCTCATGGGTGTCCGGGTGCTGGTGGACTCGGTCAGGGACTGTTACGCCGCGCTGGGCACCATGCATTCGCGCTGGAACCCGCTGCCCGGCAGGTTCAAGGACTACATCGCGATGCCCAAGTTCAACATGTACCAGTCACTGCACACCACGGTGATCGGGCCCGGCGGCAAACCGGTGGAAATCCAGATCCGCACCCACGAAATGCACCGCCGGGCTGAATACGGCGTTGCTGCGCACTGGAAGTACAAGGACCAGCCCAACCGCACGGCCGTTGGCCCGGGCAGCCCCCGCGACGGGGACATGGGTTGGCTGCGTTCCCTGGTTGACTGGCAGCAGGAAACGTCCGATCCCGGCGAGTTCCTTGACTCGCTTCGCTTCGAAATCAACGCCCGGGAGGTCTTTGTCTTCACGCCCAAGGGCGAGGTCATGGCCTTGCCTGCGGGATCCACTCCCGTGGACTTTGCCTACGCCGTGCACACTGAGGTGGGCCACCGGACCATCGGTGCCAGGGTCAACGGCAAGCTGGTTCCGCTCAACAGTGAACTGAACCACGGTGACTGGGTTGAGATCTTCACCTCGAAGGCTGAGGGGGCAGGGCCGAGCCAGGACTGGCAGCATTTCGTCAAGAGCGCCAGGGCCCGGAACAAGATCCGGCAGTGGTTCAGCAAGGAACGCCGCGAAGAAGCCATTGATCGCGGCAAGGAACTGCTCACCCGTGCAATGCGGAAGCAGAACCTTCCCCTGCAGCGGCTGATGACCCACGAGGCCCTCGCAGCGGTGGCGGAGGAATTCAAGTACGTTGACATCTCCGGCCTTTACGCCGGCGTCGGTGACGGCCACACGTCCGCGCAGTCGGTCATGGAGAAGCTGGTCGAGAGCCTCGGCGGCAATGAAAGCACCGACGACGACATCGCCGAAGTCAGCATTCCCACTCAGGTCACCAAGGCCCGCTTCTCCGACTCGGGCGTGGTGGTCCGTGGCGTAGGCGACGTCTGGGTGAAGCTGGCCCGCTGCTGCACGCCGGTCCCGCCGGATCCCATTCTCGGTTTCGTGACCCGGGGCTCGGGAGTCTCTGTACACAGGACCGACTGCACTAACATCTCCGACCTGAAGGACCAGCCGGACAGGATTGTGGACGTGGACTGGGCCCCGACGCAGTCCAGCGTGTTCCTGGTGGAGATCCAGGTGGAGGCACTGGACCGTAAATCCCTGCTGTCCGATGTCACGCGTGTCCTGTCCGAGAACCACGTGAACATCCTGGCAGCCAGTGTGCACACCTCCACGGACAGGGTGGCCATCTCAAAGTTTGCCTTCGAGATGGGGGACCCCAAGTACCTGAGCCACGTCCTCAGTGCAGTCCGCAGGATCGACGGGGTGTTTGACGTTTACCGGACCACCGGGAACAAGCGCCGGAGCTAGTGCAGCGAGTTTTTCCAAGGCAGCCTTTTTGTGCGGCACCCGCGGCGTGGCTTCTATTGCAAGGACCAGCAGGCGCAGGCGGACGTCGTTCTGGGGACGCGCCAGCAGTCTTTCCAGGGTGGGGACGGCGCGCTCGGCGTCCACGTGCAGGGCGATGTCCAGGGCGGTCCGCAACGGGCTTGAGACCATCAGGCCACCGAAGCTGACAACATCAAAGGGCCCGAGCCTCACCTCATGCAGGGTGCACCCCCTTGTGGTCCGGAGGCTGGAGACCCTCCGCTTTGCATCCACAAGGAGGGCCAGCCTGTCCGGCTCACTGGCGCAGCCGTAGATCCAGGCGGCCGTCATGCGGCCCGCAACCACCCTCTGGCGGACCGAGGCGGGTACTGCCCCGGCCGCCGCCCGTGCACGCAGCTGCGGAGACGCCGGGAGCCCTGGAAGGGTATAGCCGCGGTGGTGGATCCTGCTCAGGAGGCCGTCCGCCGCGAGGGACTGCAGCTCGGGCCAGGCGAAGGGCATGTCCGGGCAATAGAGTTCCGGAAAACGGGGCGCCGCAGCGTCCGCCGCAGCTGCATGTTTGGGGCCCGGAGGAGCCGGTGGAATCACCATTCGTCCATCCTGCACGGGGTGCCGTTAACCGGCACAGGCCCGGTTCCGGCTATGTGGATAACCGGAACCGGGCCTGCTGGCCTAGGGCAGATGCATCAGGAAAGCTCGCTGGCCGAGCGCTGGATCTGGTCCAGCCATGCCTGGCGTGCTTCGAGGGCTTCCCGGGCCGTCTTGATCTTGCGCTGGTCGCCGGTCTTCTCCGCCTTGGCGAGATCGTCCTGCAGGCCGGCGATGGCGGATTCCAGCTGGGAGAGGGCGCTGTTGGTCCGCGCCTTACGCTCCGGGTTGGAGCGCTGCCATTGTTCGTCCTCGGCGTTGCGGACGGCGTCTTCAACCTTGCGCAGGCCAGCCTCGATGCGACCCATATCGGCCCGCGGAACCTTGCCCGCTTCTTCCCACCGGTCACGGACGGACTGGAGTGCCTTCTTCGCCGCGGCGAGGTCCTTCACCGGAAGGATGGCATTGGCCTCTGCCAGGAGCGCTTCCTTGACGGTGAGGTTGGCGGCGTATTCCTGGTCGATTTCGTCATTGGCAGCCTGGCGGTTCGTGAAAAACACATCCTGCGCCGCACGGAACCGGGCCCACAGCGCGTCATCGTCCTTGCGGCTGGCGCGCGGTGACGCCTTCCACTGATCCATCAGCCTGCGGTACTCGCCGGCGGCGAAACCCCAGTCGGTGGAGCTGGACAGCGCTTCAGCTTCAGCGATCAGCTTTTCCTTCGCCGACTTGGCAGCGGAATTGTTGCTGTCCAGCTGGGAGAAGTAGGCGCGGCGGTGGCGGTCGAAAACCGTGCGGGCGGCGCGGAACCTCTTCCACAGGGCATCCTCGTTGCTGCGGCCCAGGCGTACACCGCTCTTCTGGGCCGCTTTCCAGCTCTCAAAGAGTTCGTTCATCCTGGCGCTGGAGGTCTTCCACTGTGTCTGTGCCGGGTCCTGGCCGGAGATCTGCTCGGCCTCCGCAACGATAGCCTCGCGGGCCGCCAGCTCAGAAGCGCGGACGGCGTCGTGCTCTGCCTTCTCGGCCTTCTCCAGCTCCACTATCTGTTCGGAGAGCTTGTCCAGCCGGGCTTCCGCGGAACGCAGGTCGCCCACCATGTTTCGCTCCGCGAGCTGCTCCCGCAGGTGCGTCACGGTCTTCTGCATGTCAGTGCTGGGGGCCTTGGAGCTGACGCGCTGTTCCAGCAGCACGATCTGGGCCACGACGTCGTCGTATTTCCGCGCGAAGTAGGCGAGGGCTTCGTCGTCGCTCACGCCCGGGTACTGCCCAACGGCGTGCTCGCTGCCGTCAATCGTCAGGAAGACGTGCCCGTCGCCTTCAACCCGACCCCACTTTGAGGCTTCCGCCAGGGAGGTGGCCGGTACCGCCGGTACCGCTGCTGCGGCCGGTGCCGCGGCAGCAGGCTTGGGACGGGAAGCGAACGCGGCCGGAGACGGCGCTACTGACCTCGGCGAAGGCGCAGGTGCGGGGGCGGAAGCAGCTTCAGCCGCCGGAGCCTCGGCTGCTGGTTCTTCTGCAGCGGCAGCGGTTTCGGTTGCCTCCGCAGAGGGGGTGCCGGCTGCTTCAGTGGCCTCACCGTCAGCCGCGGGGGCCGCCGCTTCGGTCAGGTCTGTTGCTGTTTCGTCGGATTTCTGACTGTCTGTCACCGCTAAAAGTCTTTCGCTTGGAGGGAAATACTCACGTACTGCACCGCGGCCGCGCCGGCCGGGCTTCCTACTTCAGAGAAAAAGAGTCTATCGTGACTGGTTCAACGGGTGCGCCGTCTGTGACGCTGGCGCCCGGGGTGATCCCCGCAGCAGCCACCCTGGACACAACGTCCAGTCCCGATGTCACTTTTCCGACCACCGTGTAACCCCCTGCACTGTCTGCCGGGATCACGGTGTCCTTGTAGACAATGAAGAACTGGGTTCCGTTTCCGTAGGCGTTGTTGCCAGTCCGTGCCACGGCGATGGTTCCTGCCGGATAGCTGTTGTCCGCCGGCGTGTTTTCGAGCGGCCCCCATGTGTAACTCGGGTCTCCCTGCCCGTCCCCCGTGGACGAGCCGCATTGCAGGACGCCGAATGCCTCACCGGTGGTCAGCCGGTGGCAGTTCTTTCCGTTGTAGTAGCCCTCGTCGCTGAGGGACTTGAAAACGGCGGCGGCCTGCGGCGCGTTGGTTCCATCCAGTTCCACGCCGAGCGGGCTTCCGTTGAGCACGAGTTCGCCGGTGAAGGTCTTGCCTGCGGCTGTGTCGGCAGCGGGGATGTTTGGACCATTTGTCGCCTGGGCCGATGCGCTTGCGGTGGCCGGCGGGTTGGTGAGTTCCGCCTGCGCGGCGGCAAATTCATCTTCGGTCGGGTTGCCGGCGAAGGCAGTGAGTTGGAGTACGACGGCGAGGACCACTGCGGCTGCTGCGGCACCGGCGGCGATCACGTTGTCACGCTTGCGCCGGCCCTCCTGGTCCCGCCGCAGGGCACGCTTGGCTTCCATCTGCTGAATGCGCCGTTTGGTTTCGCGGGCACTGCGTGAATTGGCCGCCAAGGGTCCTCCTTTTAGTCGGGCTGCTGCAGGCGCGGCTTTGGGGCCGCGTCAGCAGTTGTTGGGCGGCCAGGCACTGCCGCTCCGCTGCATTAGAGATGCCGGCGGATGACGCATAAACTGACTGCCGCACATAGTTTATGCATGACTGGCTGGACTGCCGCCGTCGCAAGCCCGTTTCGGGCCGATTGCCGCGCAGGTCCCGGCAACCGTTCACCAAGAGGAGAAACTCCACCATGGCACGCACCGCCTCCCTGTCCGGATTCCCCGAGTGGCTTCCCGAGGAGCGGCTGGTGGAGCTCCATGTGCTGGATACGCTGCGCCGGGTTTTTGAACTGCACGGGTTTTCATCCATTGAGACCCGGGCTGTGGAGACGGTGGGTCAGTTGCTTCGCAAGGGGGAAATCGACAAGGAAGTCTACGGGCTCAGCCGGCTCCAGGATGATGAGAGCGCCAGCCCCGTTAAGGAGGGCAAGGCCGATCCGCACGCCCTTGCCCTGCACTTCGACCTCACCGTTCCGTTTGCCCGTTACGTCGTCGAAAACGCCGGCTACCTTGCCTTCCCCTTCCGCCGGTACCAGATCCAGAAGGTGTGGCGCGGCGAGCGCCCCCAGGAGGGTCGCGCCCGCGAATTCACCCAGGCGGACATTGACGTGGTGGGCGACGGCGACCTGCCGTTCCGCTACGACGTCGAGATCGCGCTGGTGATCGCCGAGGCGCTCAGCGCCCTCCCCATCCCTGACTTCCGGCTCCGCATCAACAACAGGAAGCTCGCCGAGGGCTTTTACCGTGGAATCGGCCTGGATGACACCGCAGGGGTGCTGCGGAGCATCGACAAACTCGAAAAGATCGGCGCCGCGAAGGTTGCCGAACTGCTGAAGACTGAACTGGGCGCCACCGACGACCAGGCGCAGAAGGCCCTGCAGTTGGCTGGGATCCGCACCGAGGACACCTCGTTCGTGGCGCAGGTCCAGGCGCTGGGAGTCAGCAACGAACTCCTCACCGAAGGGCTGAGTGAGCTCGAACAGGTGATCGAGGCGGCTGTCCAGCGTGCCCCCGGCAAGGTGGTGGCTGACCTCAGCATCGCCCGCGGCCTGGACTACTACACGGGCACGGTTGTGGAGACCGTCCTGGTGGGCCATGAACAGCTCGGCTCCATTTGCTCCGGTGGCCGCTATGACGCCCTGGCCTCGAAGGGGAACCGGAAGTTCCCGGGCGTGGGACTCTCGATCGGAGTCACCCGCCTGGTGTCCCGCATCTTGAGCCAGGACCTGGCGAGGGCGTCACGTTCGGTTCCCACCGCGGTGCTGGTGGCCCTCACCCACGATGACAGCTGGGATGCCGCCCAGGACGTGGCCGCCCAGCTGCGCAGCCGGGGCATTCCAACCGAAGTGGCAGCCAAAGCGGAAAAGTTCGGCAAGCAGATCAAGTTCGCGGACCGCCGCGGCATCCCCTTTGTCTGGTTCACGGACGACGACGGCACGCACCAGGTCAAGGACATCCGCACCGGCGAACAGGTGGTGGCCGCCCCGGAGACCTGGACGCCGCCGTCGGAAGACCTGGCAGTACAGGTGCTGACGGCGGCAGAGGCCGCCGCGGCAGTTTAGCGGCGCAGCCGAAGCACCAGCCAACGCCCGGCCACGCCAAGCGCCAGTACCCCGGCCATGGTCAGTACCGGGACCGGCGGCAGGGTAAAGGCCAGCAACAGGCAGGCAAGGAAGCCGACAGCGTTCAGCCACTTCGGCGCATATGCCGGGTGCGCCGGCAATGTGTACGCCGATGCGTTCGCCACAGCGTAGTAGATCAGTACGCCAAAGCTGGAGAAGCCCACCACCGTCATAACGTCCGTGGTGACAAGCAGCAGGATGACGACGGCGGCGACGGCGAGTTCTGCGGCGTACGGCACGGTGTGCTTTCCCCCCACCCGAGCAAGAAGCACCGGCAGGTCGCGTTCCCTGGCCATGGCCAGCGTGGTGCGCCCGACGCCGGTAATGAGTGCCAGGAGCGCGCCCAGGCAGGCCGCCGCGGCTCCTGCCTGGACGGCGGGAGCCCCCGCCGCCAGCCCGGACTGCAGCACGGCGTCGAGCAGCGGCGTCGTGGTGGCAGCGAGCTGCCCGCCGGGAAGGTGGTTCAGCAGGAGCAGGGACAGGGTGAGGTAGATGGCGAAGGCACCCGCGAGGGCCGCGAGGATGGCACGCGGTATGGCGCGGGCGGGATCCTTGACCTCCTCGCCGAGGGTGGCAATCCGGGCGTAGCCCGCAAAGGCGAAAAACATCAGGCCCGCCGCGGGCAGCACCCCTGCCGGGGAGGCCAGGTCCGCGGACCCGGCCGGTCCCGCATCGGGGTGCGGCCCGACGGCTGCTGCTACAGCCACGAAGCTGAGGGTGGCCAAAACCACGCACAGCAGGATCCTGGTGAGCAGCGCCGTCCTTGTGATGCCCAGCAGGTTCACGCCGGTCAGGGCAACAACGGCGGCCACGGCCACCGGCACGGCGTACTGCGGTGAGATGTAGCTGCCGAAGGTCAGGGCCATGGCGGCGCAGGACGCAGTCTTGCCGGTCACAAAGCCCCAGCCGGCCAGGAATCCCGGCCACTCACCCAGCTGCTTGCGCCCATAGACATACGTCCCGCCGCTGGTGGGGTGCTTGGCGGCGAGGGCGGCTGACGCCACGGCGTTGCAGTACGCAACGGCCCCGGCGATGACCACCGACAAGGCCAGCAGCTGGCCGGCCAGCGCCGCCGCCGGCGCGAAGACCACGAACACTCCGGCGCCCAGCATCGAGCCGAGCCCGATGGCAGTTGCGTCGAATGTGCCGAGCCTGCGTTGAAGTTGCTGGTGTGCGCTCATGCGGTGACAGTCCCTTGGCAGCGGGTAAACTCGAACGGAATCGTTCCTGCAACGATCCTATTGAACTTCCCGATCGACTTCCCGCTGTAACCCCGCAGAAAGGCGTGCTGTGCTGCGCACACATGACCTCGGATCCCTTCGTTCCGAGCACATTGGACAAACCGTAACCCTGGCCGGCTGGGTGGGCCGCCGTCGTGATCACGGTGGTGTGGCCTTCGTGGACCTGCGCGATGCTTCCGGCGTGGCCCAGGTCGTGGTCCGCGAGGAAGAAGTCTTCCACGGCCTGCGCAACGAGTATGTCCTGCAGGTCA
This sequence comes from Arthrobacter sp. AB6, assembly GCF_031844545.1. Classification (NCBI taxonomy): domain Bacteria; kingdom Bacillati; phylum Actinomycetota; class Actinomycetes; order Micrococcales; family Micrococcaceae; genus Arthrobacter; species Arthrobacter sp. AB6. The sequence continues at coordinate 97,409 of NZ_JAUZVL010000012.1, read as the reverse complement.
CCGGCACCGTCTCCAAGCGCCCCGAGGGCAACGAGAACCCCGCCCTGGCCACCGGCGAGATCGAGGTCATGGCGGACAAGGTGGTTATCCTCAACACCTCCGAGCCGCTGCCGTTCCAGATCGATGAGCACGTTGAAGTGGGCGAGGAAGCGCGCCTGAAGCACCGCTACCTGGACCTGCGCCGGCCCGGTCCCGCCCGAAACCTCCGGCTGCGTTCCGAGGCGAACCGGGTGGCCCGCGACTTGCTGCACAAGGACGGCTTCGTGGAGGTTGAAACCCCCACCCTCACCCGGTCAACCCCCGAGGGCGCCCGCGACTTCGTGGTCCCGGCGCGCCTGGCACCGGGTTCCTGGTACGCCCTTCCGCAGTCCCCGCAGCTGTTCAAGCAGCTCCTGCAGGTGGGCGGCTTTGAGAAGTACTACCAGATTGCCCGCTGCTACCGCGATGAGGACTTCCGCGCCGACCGGCAGCCGGAGTTCACCCAGCTGGACATCGAAGCGAGCTTCGTGGATCAGGACGACATCATTGCCCTCGGCGAAAACATCCTCAAGGCGCTGTGGAAGCTGATCGACGTCGAGATCCCCACGCCCATCCAGCGGATCACCTACGCGGACGCCATGGCCCGGTACGGCTCGGATAAGCCCGACCTCCGCTTCGGGGTGGAGCTCACCGAGCTCACGGAATTCTTCAAGGACACCAACTTTGGTGTGTTCAAGGCGCCTTACGTTGGTGCCGTCGTGATGCCCGGCGGCGCCTCCCAGCCGCGCCGGACCTTGGACGGCTGGCAGGAATTCGCCAAGCAGCGCGGCCACAAGGGCCTTGCCTATGTCCTGTTCAAGGAAGACGGTGAACTCGCCGGTCCGGTGGCCAAGAACCTGACCGACACCGAGCGCGCCGGCCTGGCGGATGCAGTAGGCGCCAAGCCCGGCGACTGCATCTTCTTCGCCGCCGGCGAGAAGCCTGCGGCACGGGCACTGCTCGGCGCAGCACGCGTGGAAATCGGACACCGTACCGGCCTGATCGACCCCAGCGCCTGGGCCTTCTGCTGGGTGGTTGACGCACCCATGTTCGAACCCGCAGCAGCGGCCGTGGCTTCCGGTGACGTGGCCGTCGGCGCCGGCAAGTGGACTGCCGTCCACCACGCCTTCACATCGCCCAAGCCCGAGTTCCTGGAAACCTTTGACAAGGACCCGGAATCAGCGCTGTCCTACGCCTACGACATCGTCTGCAACGGCCACGAAATCGGCGGCGGATCCATCCGTATCCACGAGCGCGATGTCCAGGAACGGGTATTCGAGCTGATGGGCCTCGACAGGGAAGATGCCCAGACCAAGTTTGGCTTCCTCCTGGAAGGCTTCAAGTACGGTGCCCCTCCGCACGGCGGCATCGCGTTTGGCTGGGACCGCGTGGTTGCACTGCTGGCAGGGGTTGAGTCCATCCGCGACGTTATTGCCTTCCCCAAGACCGGCAACGGTTACGATCCCCTGACCGCGGCCCCCGCCCCGATCACGCCCCAGCAGCGCAAGGAAGCCGGTGTGGACTTCAAGCCGGAGTCCAAGCCGGCAGGGGGCAAGTAAGTCTTTTAGCCCGTTTGACCTGAAGGCTCTCCCGGACGGGAGGGCCTTCAGGCTTATCCGAAGAGGAATCCCAGTGGTGCACAGCCTCCCCGGTCAGCAGGCCGGCGCTTTCGAAATGCTCATGGATGCTGCCTGGCCTGCCGTTCATCGCCGGGACACGGGGGAGTGGGTGCTCCGTGCTGCGGCCGGCGTCACCCAGCGGGCGAACTCGGTGTGGCCCAGGAACACTGCCGTGGAGCCCTTGGCGGCTTTGCGCGAGGCGGCGCAGTGGTACCGGGAGCGGCGGTTGCCGCTCATTTTCCAGATGACGGACACCCCCGCCAGCGCCCGGCTGCACCACGTCCTGGACGCCGAAGGATTCACCCGGCAGTCGGAAACCCTGATCATGTCCCGGACTTCCGGGAATGGCCTCCAAATTTCCGGGACCGCTCCGGTAGAGGTTTCGGACGGTCCGGACGAGGAGTGGCTGCGCCTCTGGTGGAGCGTGGACGGCCGCGGCGGGGCGGCCGAGCGGGAGACGGCGCGCACCATCCTCACAGGCTGCCTGTCGCTGTATGCCCTCGTGAGGGACGACGATGGCGTCCCCGCCGCCGTCGGCCGCCTCGCCATGGTGCACGGCACCGGAGGAATCTATTGCATGGCCACCTCCCCATCGGCACGCCGCCGCGGCTATGCGACGATGGTGCTCCGGGCGCTTCTTGCCGAAGGAACTGCCCGCAACCTGGAAAACTTCTGGTTGCTGGTCACGGCGGCCAACTCCGCCGCCCGCCAGCTCTACCAGCAGGCCGGATTCGAGGAAACCGGCCGCTATCTTTACCGCCAGCAGCGGCCACGGCGCGCACTTACGGGCTGCTGACTCAGGAAGGGTCTGTCACCTGGATCCGGACCGCGCACGCGTCCGCCGCCGCCTTCTGAAGCACCGCAGCCTTGGGATCCGGAACATCAAGGGCGGCCAGCCGCGGCAACTTTGCATAGTCCTTCAGGGCAGGGTGCTCAAGGACGAGGCCCGCCAACGCCCTGTCGCCCCCGGGAACCACGTATTCAAAGGACGCGCTGCTGAACACCCGTCCGGCATGCTCGGCCACAACACCCACCAGTGCGTCCGCCTGGTTGCCCCGCCGGCGTGCGAACCGCTGCTGCGACTGGCCGCCCGCGGCGGTCCGGGACTGCACATAGGTGCTGCCCACTTTGGAGGCCAGGACCACGCCCTCACCCACCACCGCTACGCCGTATCCTCCACGGCGGACCAGCAGGAGGCCAAGCCTGCGCGGCTGTGACGCGAGGGAGGCGAGCCGCTCAAGGGCATCCGTCCCACGGCCGGGCCGGCCGTCAACCGGCCACGGCGGCTGCAGTAATGCTTCGGCGCCGTCCGCGGCAATCAGCCGCAACCCGTCGTCGTCATCGCTCAGCACATATCCGCCGTGCGCCGCACCGAACCGCCCTGCCCATCCGGCCAGCCGGTCGCCGGGGACAAAAGCGGTCCGCACGGACGGCGGCCCGGCTGCGCCGGTGGAGTGCACGGACATGGGCAACCCTTCGCTAGCTGGCGTAACTTCCGGCGAAACCGGGAGGTGAACTGGAAGTAGCCTATCTATGTGGAAGATCTCTTCGGGCATGGGCCCGGCAATGATGACGACGACGGCGGCAGTGCTGCTCCTGCCGCCGGGCGGGCTGCCGGGGGAGGAGGCGCTTCCCCGCGCGGCCCGCTTGCCGTCCGGATGCGTCCCCGCACCCTTGATGAGGTGGTGGGCCAGCAACACCTGCTGGGTCAGGGGTCACCCCTGCGCCAGCTCGCTGCCGGTGCGGGAGCCGATACAGCCGGCCCGGCAGGACCCACGTCGCTCATTCTCTGGGGCCCTCCCGGAACCGGCAAGACCACCCTTGCCCATGTGATTGCCAGGGGACCGGGCCGGAAGTTCGTGGAACTTTCCGCCATCACCGCAGGCGTCAAGGACGTGCGGCGGGTGATGGACGATGCCCTCACCGCCCGGGACCTGTACAAGACCACCACCGTGCTCTTCCTCGACGAGATCCACCGCTTCAACAAAGCCCAGCAGGATGCCCTGCTACCCGGGGTGGAAAACCGCTGGGTGGTCCTGGTGGCGGCCACCACCGAGAACCCCTCGTTTTCGGTGGTTTCGCCGCTCTTGTCCCGTTCCCTGCTGCTGACCCTGAAGCCACTCACCGACGCGGACATCGAAGGACTCATCCAGCGCGCCGTTGCAGATCCTCGCGGCCTGAACGGGAAAGTGGACCTCACTGAGGAAGCACTGGACCACCTCGTAAGGCTGTCCGGGGGTGATGCCCGCCGTGCCTTGACGGCACTGGAAGCGGCAGCCGGCGTTGCGTTCGGGGATGCGGACGATGCGGGGGAGGGGCCTGCCGCCGTCGAACTCAAACATACCGAGCGTGCCCTGGACGTTGCCGCCGTCCGGTATGACCGTGCCGGCGACCAGCACTACGACGTCATCAGCGCCTTCATCAAGTCCATCCGCGGTTCTGACGTGGACGCCGCCCTCCACTACCTGGCACGCATGCTGGAGGCGGGGGAGGACCCGCGCTTCATTGCCCGGAGGATCGTGATTTCCGCGGCCGAGGATGTGGGAATGGCCGATCCCACTGCCCTGCAGACAGCCGTGGCAGCGGCCCAGGCCGTGCAGCTGATCGGAATGCCGGAGGGCCGCATCATCCTTGCCGAGGCCGTGGTGCACCTGGCAACCGCCCCCAAGTCCAATGCCGCCTACATGGGCGTCAACAAGGCCATCGCCGACGTCCGGGCAGGCCTGGGAAACGGCATCCCCGCGCACCTGCGGGACGCGCACTACCCGGGTTCCAAGCAGCTTGGCCATGGCCTGGGGTACACGTACGCCCACGACGCCCCGCACGGAGTAGCCACCCAGCAGTATCCCCCGGACGACCTCGTGGGGAGGGACTACTACCAGCCCACGGCCAATGGAGCGGAGCGGGACATTGCGGTGCGCCTGGAGCGGCTGCGGAAGATCGTCCGGGGCAAGTAACCGCCGTGGTAGGATAGATGTTTGTCTGGCAAGGCACGGACGCACAATCCCCCCGAATTACTTCGAGTTGGTTATGCCCTGTGCCCAGTAGCAAAAGGCAGCGGTTGGCCGATGCTCTCCATCGTGGAGGCCAGTAACACTGACACACCGCAGATATTGGAAGGACACAAGTGGCTAACAACACTCGTGCTCGCCGTCAGGCCCGCCTCTCGCGGTCCCTCGGCATCGCTCTGACCCCCAAGGCCGCCAAGTACATGGAGCGCCGCCCGTACGGCCCCGGTGAGCATGGCCGTGCCCGCAAGAAGCAGGACTCCGACTACGCCGTACGCCTCCGCGAAAAGCAGCGCCTGCGCGCCCAGTACGGCATCCGCGAAGCACAGATGACCCGTGCCTTCGAAGAAGCCCGCCGCACCAAGGGCCTGACCGGTGAAAACCTCATCGAACTGCTCGAAATGCGCCTTGACGCCCTGGTCCTGCGTGCCGGTTTCGCCCGCACCATCGCCCAGGCCCGCCAGCTTGTTGTGCACCGCCACATCATGGTTGACGGCGTCCGCGTTGACCGCCCGTCGTTCCGCGTCGGCGAGGGCCAGCTGGTCCACGTCCACACCCGCAGCGAAACCATGGTTCCGCTCCAGGTTGCAGCAGCCGGTGCCCACCGCGACGTCCTGCCCGCCGTCCCGGCCTACCTGGACGTCAAGCTGGAGGCCCTGCAGGCCCGCCTGGTCCGCCGCCCCAAGCGCTCCGAGGTCCCCGTGACCTGCGAAGAGCAGCTCGTCGTCGAATTCTACGCACGCTAAATCCCAGCTGCGTATCCAAAGAAGCCCGTGGCAAGCGCCGCGGGCTTCTTTGTATGTAAGGTACTTGGGGGACATCCGCGGAAACACGTTTTGCTGACGCATCCGCTGATGACATGAACCACGGAATTTCGAGGAGATGAAACGTCTATGTCTGGTGGCGATATTGCCGGCCTGATCGCTGCCGGGGTGTTTGCGCTCCTGGTGCTGCTGCTCGCGGTGCCCATCGTGAAGCTGGGCAAAGTGCTTGACGAAGTGCGCACGGCCATCCGGTCCCTGAGCGACGGCGCCACGCCCCTGATGGACGAAGTCACGGCCACCGTGTCCACCACCAACCAGCAGCTGAAGAAAGTGGACGGCATCTCGTCCAACGTTTCGGACGCCTCCGCCAACCTGTCGGCGCTGTCCTCGCTTGTGGCCGCCACCGTCGGATCCCCGCTCATCAAGGTGGCAGCTTTCAGCTACGGTGTCCGCACCGCGTTCGCCAACCGCAAGAAACCCGCTGCCGGCCGCCGCAGCCGCTGAATTCCGGAGAACTAAAAATGAAACGACTTGTCTGGATGGGAATTGGCGTAGCCATCGGAGTGATCGCCTTCCGCAAGGTGACCGAAGTGCAGGCCAGCATGCAGTCCACGCTTGGCCCGGAGGGCCTCAACCGCGCGGTAAACCGGCTCGCAGACGGCGTCTACGACTTCGCCGACGCCGTCCGCGCCGGGATGCGTGAGCGCGAGACCGACCTCCGGGCCGCGCTCGGCGTCGAATCGGAAGACCTGGTCCGCCGCTGACCACACCTGGCGGGCCTGCACCACGCTGGCCTGCTGCCTGCCGACCGCACGATGCGGCGGCGCCAAACGTTATAACAACACCGGCGGGAACCGTATACCTACGGGAACCGCCACGCGAAAGAACCTCCGCGCCGGACAGCGCGCGGAGCAAGAAGGGTACGTAACAGCTCATGAAGTCGCAGGAGATCACAAAGCGCTGGGTGGACTTTTTTGTCAGCAAGGGCCACACCGCGGTTCCCTCCGCATCGTTGGTTTCCAGCGACCCCTCGCTGCTGTTCACGGTTGCCGGCATGGTGCCGTTCATTCCCTACCTGACGGCCAGGGAGGAAGCACCCTACTCACGCGCCGTCAGCGTGCAGAAGTGCATCCGCACCGGCGATATCGAGGAAGTGGGCAAGACTGCCCGCCACGGAACCTTCTTCCAGATGTGCGGCAACTTCTCCTTCGGTGATTACTTCAAGGAAGACGCCATCAAGTTCGCCTGGGAACTGCTCACCAAGAGCGTTGACGACGGCGGCTATGGCCTGGCGCCTGAGCGCCTGTGGGTGACGGTCTACGAGGAGGACGACGAAGCCAAGGAACTATGGCTGAAGAACACCGGCGTCCCCGCCGAGCGCATCCAGAAAATGGGCAAGGCGGACAACTACTGGCACACCGGCCAGCCCGGCCCTGCCGGCCCCTGCTCCGAAATCTACTACGACCGCGGCCCCGCATACGGCGTCGAGGGCGGGCCACTGGCGGACGAAACCCGCTACATCGAGATCTGGAACCTCGTGTTCATGCAGTACCAGATCGAAAATGTGCGTTCGAAGGAAGACTTCGACGTCGTGGGGGAGCTGCCCAAGCGCAATATCGATACCGGCCTGGGCATGGAGCGCCTGGCCATGATCCTGCAGGGCGTCGAGAACATGTACGAGACGGACCAGGTCCGCCCCGTGATCGACAAGGCCGCCGAACTCTCCGGCAGGGAGTACACGTCCGCCGAGTCCGACGACGACCCGCACCACACGGACGACGTGCGCATGCGCGTGGTCGCAGACCACATCCGCTCGGCGCTGATGCTCATCTCCGACGGCGTGACCCCCTCCAACGAGGGCCGCGGCTACGTCCTGCGCCGGCTCATCCGCCGTGCCGTCCGCTCCATGCGCCTCCTCGGCGTGGAACAGGCCTGCCTGCCCGAGCTGCTGCCCGCCTCCCGCGACGCCATGAAGGGCGTCTACCCCGTGGTTGAGACCGACTTCGCCAGGATCAGCCGCATCGCCTACGCGGAGGAGAAGGCCTTCCTGCGCACCATCGCTTCCGGCACTGCCCGGCTCGAGGATGCAGTGAAGGTGTCCAAGGCCGCCGACAAGCCGCTGTCCGGCGAGGACGCCTTCACCCTGCACGACACCTACGGGTTCCCTATCGACCTGACCCTGGAAATGGCAGAAGAGGCCGGGCTCAAAGTGGATGAGGCGGCGTTCCGCAGCCTCATGCAGGAACAGCGCAAGCGCGCCCAGGCGGATGCCAAGGGCAAGAAGGGCGGCCACGCAGACCTCAGCGCGTTCCAGGACATCCTGGCCCAGGGTGAGACGGTCTTCACCGGCTACACGGAGCTCGACGGCGAATCCCGGGTCCGCGGCATCCTCACGGGAGGCCGCCCGGTCCAGCAGGCCTCCACGGGTGACGAAATCGAGCTGGTGCTCTCCGAGACCCCGTTCTACGCGGAAGCAGGCGGCCAGGCCGCAGACACCGGCCTCATCACCGGTGACGGCTTCGTCGTCGAGGTCCTCGACGTCCAGCGGCCCCTTAAAGGCCTGAGCGTGCACAAGGCGATCGTCCGCGAGGGCGAAATCGGGTCGGACTCGCTGGTCCGCGCCGCCGTCGACCGTGAACGCCGGCACGCCGCCGAACAGGCCCACACCGGCACGCACATCGTGCACGCCGCACTCCACCAGATCCTCGGCCCTGAAGCCACGCAGCGCGGTTCCTTCAACAAGGCCGGCTACCTGCGCTTCGACTTCGCCTGGGGCGAGGGGCTGAGCACGGCAACCCGGTCCGAGATCGAGGAAGTCTCCAACCTGGCCATCCGGAACAACTTCCGGGTGGAGACCAAGGTGATGGGCCTGGCGGAGGCCAAGGCCCTCGGCGCCATGGCGCTGTTCGGTGAAAACTATGGCAGCGAAGTGCGCGTGGTGGAGATCGACGGCGCATGGTCCCGCGAGCTGTGCGGCGGCACCCACGTGCCCAACACCTCCCTGATCGGAAGCCTTTCGCTGCTGGGTGAGCAGTCCGTGGGGTCCGGAAACCGCCGCGTGGAGGCCTTCGTGGGTATGGACGCCTTCCGGCACCTTGCCGCCGAACGCGCGCTGGTGACCGAGCTGACCGAGCTCCTCAAAGTGCCCTCTGGCCAGCTGGCCGACCGGATTTCCGCCACCCTGGCCAAGCTCAAGGCCACGGAGAAGGAGCTGGACCGCCTCCGCAAGGAGCAGTTGGCCGCCTCGGCTGCACAGCTGGCCGGCAGCGCCAAGGACGCGGCAGGCGTGAGCGTCATCGCCCATGACGCCGGCCAGGTCAGTGGCGCCGACGATCTTCGCGGCCTGGCGCTGGACCTGCGCAACCGTCTCGGCTCGGCACCGGCAACCGTGGCAGTTGCCGGCGTTGCCAACGACCGTCCCATGATCCTGGTGGCCACCAATGAGGCCGCCAGGGAGGCCGGGGTCAAGGCCGGTGCGCTGGTCCGCCTTGCCGCAGGTGTCCTCGGCGGCGGCGGCGGCGGCAAGGACGACGTCGCCCAGGGCGGCGGCACCGACGCCGGCAAGGTCGGCCAGGCCCTGGCCGCGGTTGTTGACGCCATTACGCGGCGCTAACACTCCAATGACCAGTCCTGCAGCTGCCGGCGCCTACCCCCAGGGCATCAAACTGGGGGTGGACGTCGGCACGGTCCGGGTGGGGGTTGCCATCTGCGACCGCGACTCGATCCTGGCCACGCCCTTCAAGACATTGGACCGCAACGCCAGGAAAAACTCCGACGTCAGGGTCATCGCGAACCTGGTGGAGGAACTCGGCGCCGTCCAGGTGATCGTCGGTCTGCCCCGCACCCTGAAGGGTGAGGAACGGGCATCAGCCAAGATGGCCGTGGACTATGCCCAACTGCTGGCCGGCGAGCTTGCAGCCCGTGCTGTGGCGGTGCCGGTGAACCTCGTGGACGAACGTTTGAGCAGCGTGACTGCGCACCGCAACCTCCATGAAGCTGGCATGAGCAGCAGGAATCACCGTAAAGTAGTTGATCAGGTCGCGGCGGCAGGTATCCTTCAGCACGCCATCGACATGCAGAAAGCCAGGGGAGCGGACGTCGGCTCACGCGTGACTCCGCCACCCCCTTCCGTGGACCTGGGAGGCAGCGGGCAGGATGACACTGTGCCCACCACCCCCGGCGATACGGCCCGATCTTCAGATAATGGAAGGCAACAGTGAGCCCTGCCAACATTGACGACGCTTCCAGCCCCCTGGACGTCGGAGCAGCAAGACCGCTCACCCGCAAGGAACTCCGGGCACGGGAAAAGACCTTTAACACCGGAGGCCAGGACGCGGTTCCTGAGCAGGCGTACGAGACCGGTCACGACATTCCGCCGCAGCCATCGGAACCTCCCATGGCCCAGGACCCTCCCGTGGCCCCGGAACCACACCCCCTGCGTCAGGACGAGGCATTGCGCGAAGAAACTGCACCGCGGGAGACACCGGAGGAACACCCCGTTCCGGCTGCCCCCCTCACTCCGCCGTCGATCCAGGACACACACCAGGAAGATGTGCAGCCTCAGGTGCACCGTCACGGGGATGCCTACCCCACAGAATCCGGCCAGCCCGATGGGCTGCATGCCTACGATACGCCCGCCTACTCGGGAGTTTCGGGTGGCGGAGCGCACCAGCACACAGCGGGAACATATTACGACGAGCCCCACTACGCGGATGGGGCCGACTACCGTGCAGCGTCCCACGGAGAGCACTATGCCGATGGCCACTACGACCACGAGCACTACGCTGAAGCACCCTATGCGGAGGGGCACGACGACGGTGCGCGCCATCACGAATTCCTTCCCGCCCCGTCGGCGGCAACCGTAGTGGCCAAACCGTCCAAGAAGGTGCGCCGCCGCCGGCGGCTGCTGGCGCTGTTCCTGACCCTTGCAGTTTTCGTCACGGCCGTGGCAGTGGGCGCACAGTTCCTGAAGCCGCTGCTTGGCAACGACAAGCCCGCGGACTATCCCGGTCCGGGGACGGGCGAAGTCGTAGTGACAGTCGAGAACGGGGAAGGCACGCGCTCCGTTGCCTCAAAGCTGGAAAGCGAACGGGTGGTTGCGAACGCCGACACGTTCCTCCAGAGCTTCAGCGCATCCGGGGGAACACTTTCCCCAGGGGAGTATACGTTCAAGACCGAGATGAAGAACTCGGATGCCGTGAACGTCCTGCTGGGCAAGGACCAAACCAAGGTCATCTACTTCGCCCTCAGTGCAGGCCTGCGCGTGGGGGAGTCCCTGCAGGCGATCTCGCAAGGCTCTGGAATATCCATCCAGGACCTGCAGGCGCTCAGCAACCAGCCGGCCCAGTTCGGGCTGCCGGCCACCGCAAAAAACCTTGAGGGTTACCTGGCTCCGGGTGAACACCGTTTCCCCCTTGGTACACCGGCAAAGGACATCCTCAAGGCCCTGGTCAAGATCACAACCGACGAACTTGTGTCGCAGGGCATCACGGACCCGGCCAAGCAGTACGAGGCCGTGATCGTGGCCAGCATCGTGCAGGCTGAAGGCGGCCAGGCGGAGTATGGCGACGTCGCCGGGGCCATCTACAACCGGCTCAAGCCCAATGACCAGACCAACGGTTTCCTCCAGGTGGACTCGGCGGTGACCTACGGCCTGGGCACCAAGAGCTACAACTTCACGGACGAACAGCGCCAGGACAAGTCCAACCCGTATAACACCTACGCGAATCCCGGACTTCCCCCGGGACCCATCGGTTCTCCGGGAAAGACAGCCATTGATGCTGCGGCCAGGCCCAAGACCAACGACTACCTGTATTGGGTCACCATCAACCTGGACACCAAAGAGACCAAGTTCTCCAAGACGCTGGCCGAGCACAACGGATACGTCGAGCAGTACAACGCCTGGTGCGCGGCGAACGCCGGACGCTGCACATGAGCCTTCGGGCAGCCGTCCTGGGCCACCCGATCAGCCACTCGAAGTCGCCGGCACTGCATCTCGCTGCCTACGGCCGGCTGGGCGTCGGCATCAGCTACACGGCGATTGACGTCACTGAGCAGTTGCTGCCGTCGCTGATGCGGCAGATCCGCGACCAGCCGGGCTGGCGCGGCCTGTCCGTCACGATGCCCTTGAAGACGGCGATGCTCGGACAGGTGGACGAGGTCCGCGGCGTCGCCGGGATCCTGGGGGTAGTGAACACCGTTTCCTTCGAGGAACACGGCAGCAGTATCCGCGCCATCGGCTCCAATACGGATGTGGCCGGGATCGTGAACGCGCTGCGGCACGCAGGCACGGGAACCGCGCCGTCGGCTGTTGTGCTGGGCGGCGGGGGGACTGCAGCGTCAGCCGTCGCCGCGCTCAAGGAGCTGGGAGCCAACCGGGCCGAGGTCTTCGTCCGGGACACGTCCCGGACCGCAGAGGTTTGCGCCGCAGCTGAGAGCCTGGACGTTGCCCTGGTGATCCGGAGCCTTGCCGGGGCTGCCCGCCCGGCAGCGGAGGCCGACGTCGTAATTTCCACCCTCCCGCCGCGTGCGGCGGACGGAATCGCAGCGGAAATGGCCGCCCTGAAGACGGCCATGCCCGGCGTCTTGCTGGACGTCGCGTACGATCCTTGGCCCAGCCTGATCGCTTCGGTGTGGCAGGCAGGCGGCGGAACCGTGGTGCCCGGCCTGGAAATGCTCCTGTACCAGGCAGTCGAACAGGTGCGCCTGTTCAGCCGCCTGGATAAGGAAGTTAACGCATCTGTCATAGATGTGATGTGTGACGCAGTCGGCCTTCCCCGACGGGCGTTGTGACCGCCATACGTGGCAGGATGGAATATATGTTGCGTTGGTTGACTGCCGGTGAATCCCATGGTCCGGCCCTGATGGGAATTATTGAGGGCGTCCCCGCCGGTGTGGAGATCACCAGCGGGCACATCGCTGATTCACTGGCCCGCCGCCGCCTGGGCTACGGCCGCGGCGCACGCATGAAGTTCGAGCAGGACGTAGTGACCATCCTTGGCGGTGTCCGCCATGGCCTCACGCAGGGCGGCCCGGTGGCCGTCCAGGTGGGCAACACTGAGTGGCCCAAGTGGGAACAGATCATGTCGGCGGATCCCGTGGACCCGGAACTGCTCGCTGACCAGGCACGCAACGCGCCGCTGACCCGCCCCCGTCCCGGCCATGCGGATTTCACCGGAATGCAGAAGTACGGCTTCGCCGAGGCACGCCCCGTCCTGGAACGGGCCAGCGCGCGCGAGACCGCAACCCGCGTTGCCATGGGCACCGTTGCGGCACAGTTCCTCAAGCACCTCGGCATCGAGCTGGTCAGCCACACAGTCAGCATCGCCACTGTCGCAGTCCCGGAGGGGCGTCCCCTTCCGGTGCCCGCAGACGTCATTGCGCTCGACGCCGACCCGCTCCGCTGCTTCGACCGCGAAACCTCGGATGCGATGGTCGCCGAGGTGGACGCCGCCCACAAGGAGGGCGAAACCCTTGGCGGCGTGGTGGAAGTCCTCGCCTACGGCCTCCCGCCAGGACTGGGCAGCTACGTGCACTGGGACCGGCGCCTCGATTCCCGCCTTGCGGCCGCCCTGATGGGCATCCAGGCCATCAAGGGCGTGGAGGTCGGCGACGGCTTCCAGACAGCGGCGCGCCGCGGCTCCGCCGCCCATGACGAAATCGTGCGGGAGGCTGACGGCCGCATTGTCCGCGCCAGCAACCGTGCCGGGGGCATCGAAGGCGGCATGAGCATCGGAGACGTCCTGCGCGTCCGGGCCGCCATGAAGCCCATTGCCACGGTGCCGCGCGCCCTCAAGACCATCGACGTCAGCACGGGGGAGCCTGCAAAGGCACACCACCAGCGTTCGGACGTCTGCGCGGTTCCGGCTGCCGGCGTGGTGGCAGAGGCAATGGTGGCCCTGGTCCTCGCCGAGGCCGTCACCGAAAAGTTCGGCGGGGACTCCGTCGCGGAGACCGCACGCAACATCAAGGGGTACCTGGACAGCATTCCGGCGTCCCTGGACTCGATCGGCCAATAAGTGCCCCACCGCAGCAAAACCGGACCCTCAGGCCGGCCCATTGTCCTGATCGGACCCATGGCGGTCGGCAAGTCGGCCATCGGGCAGCAGCTTGCCCATCAGCTCGGCGTCCCTTTCGTGGACACCGACGCCGTGATCGTGGCCGGCCATGGATCCATTTCGGATATATTTGCCGGGCGCGGTGAACATGCGTTCCGTGAGATCGAAGCACGGACGGTAGCCGACGTCGTGGAAGCGGCGGACGGAACCGTCGCAGTGATCTCCCTCGGCGGCGGCGCGGTGCTGGACTCCGGCACTCAGCAGCTGATCAGCCGCTGCACCGTGGTGTACCTCGAATGCGACGCGCAAACGGTGGCCGGCCGCATCGCCCGGAACTCCGGGCGCCCGCTGCTTGCCGGGGACGCCATGGGCCGCTGGACCGCCATGTTCGCCACCCGCAAGCCAGTCTATGAGCGGCTGGCTGACATCACCCTGGACGTGCGCCACGGCTCGGTTTCCGAGCTGGGCGCGCGGCTCGAAGCAGCACTGCGGGACTACGCAGCTGCCAAACAGGAAGTTGAAAAGTGAACACCGAATCAACAGTCATCAGTGTCACAGGCAGTTCCGCCGCCGAGAATTACGACGTCGTCGTGGGGCGGGGGCTGCTGGGTGACCTTCCGGGCCTGCTGGGGGAGCGGGTGCGGCGTGTGCTGGTCATCCATCCGCGTGCCTTGCGGCTCACCGGTGACACGGTCCGCGACGAGCTGGCCGCGGCAGGTTTCACCTCCCTGACCGCGGAAATCCCGGACGCCGAAGAGGGCAAGCACATCCAGGTGGCTGCCTTCTGCTGGCAGGTCCTGGGGCAGAACGACTTCACCCGGTCCGACGCCATCGTCGCCGTCGGCGGAGGCGCAGTCACGGATGTCGCCGGATTCGTTGCCGCCACCTGGCTGCGCGGCGTCAAGGTCATCCACATGCCCACCAGCCTGCTCGCCATGGTGGACGCCTCGGTGGGCGGGAAGACCGGCATCAACACGGCCGAAGGCAAGAACCTCGTGGGCGCCTTTCATCCTCCGGCGGGCGTGCTGGCGGATCTGGACACCCTCAACACGCTGCCCCGCAACGAGATGGTTTCCGGGATGGCGGAAGTCATCAAGTGCGGTTTCATCGCCGATCCCGCCATCCTCGACCTCGTGGAAAAGGACCCGGCCGCTGTGGTGGATCCGCAGTCGGAGGTCCTCCGGGAGCTGATCGAACGGGCCATCGCCGTCAAGGCCAAGGTGGTTTCCGAGGACCTCAAGGAATCCGGTTTGCGGGAAATCCTGAACTACGGGCACACCCTCGGGCATGCCATCGAGCTCGTCGAACGCTACTCGTGGCGTCACGGCGCCGCTGTTTCCGTTGGCATGATGTTTGCCGCCGAGCTGGCCCGCAGCGTGGGCCGCCTCAGCGATGCCGACGCCGACCGGCACCGGAACGTCCTTGAGAGCCTGGGGCTTCCGGTTACTTACCGGCGGGACCGGTGGCAAGCCCTCCTTGACGGGATGCGGCGCGACAAGAAGTCCCGCGGCGACCTGCTGCGCTTTGTTGTTTTGGACGGCGTGGCAAAACCAGGAATCCTCGACGTCCCGGACACCTCCCTGCTGTTCGCCGCGTACCAGGAAATTGCTTCCTGATGCAGGGGGACATGCAAGGAACAGCAGACTGGCCCGAGGCCGGTTTCCCGGGTATCCGGATCAACCCGGAATCGCTGCTGCCGGAGATTGTGAACGAGGACGCCTGCAGGGAGGCGCTGGCGGTATCCACCGATCCGGCAGACCATATTTTCGTCCTCCTGGTGGAAGGACACGCCTCCGAGGCCGCCGAACTGCTGGCCGAAGCCCGGTTCAAGGACCCCGAATCCTTCCGGCTGCGCACCTTCGAGGCTGAGGTGCTGCGGGTTTCAAACCGCTTGGACCGTGCCGTGGAGCTCTTCCGCCAGCTCCTGGCCGAAGTACAGGGGTCGCCGCGGGAGGCCCTCGTGTGGCAGTTCCTGGGAAAGACCCAGTACAGTGCCGGCCAGATGTCCGCAGCTGTTGAATCGTTCGCTCGCGCACTCGACCTGCGGGTGGCGCAGTCCGCCGACGCGGCCCAGATCTACTCGTCCACCGTGGCGTTGCAGCGTGCCCGGGATGTCCTGGACCTGGCCTGCTGACACCGGCAGCGGTTCCTGTGTTGTTGCCCTCCAGCAGCTGCCCGAAGCCCCGGCCGGAAAGCGCCATCGATTTACCCGGTAGAATGGTTCTTGAATTTTTAACCACCCGATTTTTGACAAACACGCGCCGGCAGTCCGTTGAGGCTGCCTGCCCGGCATACAACGTCTGACAACGCGACCAGACAGAGAAACCAGAGGAAACAGTGGCAACCACTAACGACATCAAGAACGGAACGGTCCTGAAGCTTGAGGGCCAGCTCTGGAACATTATCGAATTCCAGCACGTCAAGCCGGGCAAGGGCGGTGCGTTCGTTCGCACCAAGATGCGCAACGTGATGTCCGGCAAGGTCGTGGACAAGACGTTCAACGCCGGGCTCAAGATCGAGACCGCAACGGTTGACCGCCGTGACTACCAGTACCTGTACCAGGACGGCGCCGATTTCGTGTTCATGGACACCTCGGACTACGACCAGATCACTGTCTCCGGCGCCACGGTGGGCGACGCCACCAACTTCATGCTCGAGAACCAGATGGTCAACATCGCCATCCACGAGGGCACCCCGCTGTACATCGAACTGCCGCCGAGCGTCGTGCTGGAAATCACCTACACCGAGCCGGGCCTGCAGGGTGACCGCTCCTCCGCAGGCACCAAGCCCGCAACCCTGGAAACCGGGTACGAGATCCAGGTTCCGCTGTTCATCGAAAACAACACCAAGGTCAAGGTGGACACCCGCGATGGCAGCTACCTGGGCCGGGTCACTGAGTGAGCGCACGCGGTAAAGCCCGTAACAGGGCACTGGACGTTCTTTTTGAAGCTGAGCAGCGCTCGGTTTCCGCTTTTGACGTGATCCGCTCCCGGCGGGAAAAGACTGACCAGGTAATCAACCCGTACACCATCGAAATCGTTGAGGGTGTGCTGTCCCAGCAAACCGCCATCGACGAGTTCCTGGAGACGTACTCCCAGGGCTGGAGCCTCGAGCGGATGCCGTCGGTAGACCGCATCATCTTGCGCATCGGCACCTGGGAACTCCTGTACAACGACGATATTCCGGACGGGGTGGCGGTGAGCGAAGCGGTGGCGCTGGCCAAGACACTTTCCACTGACGAATCGCCCCAGTTCATCAACGGACTCCTGGGCCGCCTTCAGCAGCTGAAGCCTTCCCTGCTCGCATAACCAAACCGACAAGCCCCGTCCGGCACGCCTGGACGGGGCTTTTCGATGCCTGCCTACCCGTGGGACCGCGGCTTGTTGGCAGGTCCCGCGTCGTTTGAACCCTATAGGATCTGAGCATGCAGAAAGCCCCAAAGGACAACGGGCCCCGGCCGCAGGACACAGTGACGGTCCGGCGGCCGGGCCGCGCTGTCAGCCGGCAGGTGCTCGCCGACCACGTCTATGCGGAACTGCTGGCGTCCCTTATGGACGGCCGGCTGGCGCCGGGAGCCGTGGTCAGCATCGACGGTACCGCCCGGGACCTTGACGTTTCGCCCACGCCGGTCCGCGAGGCACTGGCGCGGCTGGAGCACACGGGCATGGTCCGGAGGGTGGCCCTCAAGGGGTACCGGGTGGCTCCGGTGTTCACAAGGGAGGACTTTGCCGAACTCATGGAGGCCCGGCTGGCTATCGAGCCCGTAAACGCCAAGCTCGCCTGCGAACGGATCGGCCGGAAGGGCCTCGCCGAGCTGGAAAAGGCGGTGGAGGACCTGAAGGCCGCTCCACGGGGCCCGTCCTTCGCCGAGTACAAGGACTACCTGGAAGCCGACGAGCGCTTTCACCAGCTCATCGCCCAGCACACCGGAAACCAGTTCATGGAAGCCGCCTATGCGTCCCTCGGCGGCCAGATCCAGCGGTTCAGGCTCTTCGGGGGAGTGGGAATTACCGACGCCGACAGCGCAATAGCCGAACACCAGGCGGTGCTGAAGGCCCTGTTATCGGGCGATCCCGGCAAGGCCGAGGCTGCAATGGCCGCGCACATCAGGCAGGTCCGTGCGCGGGCCATGGCTGACGCCCCGGCAGGCTGAACCAGCCCCCCGACCCAACTGGGTAGCGCCAAGTGTCGTTTTGAACCCCCAAAACGACACTTGGCGCTACTTAGTTGGGTTGCCCCCGCGTCTGTGTGACCTTGACAACACCGCTGCAATAATAAATCCTATAGGAAAGAGGATCTAGCAAGGGAGCTACACCATGGCGTACACAGCCGACAACTGGCCCATCACCGCGGCACTGCTGCAATTTCCGGGAACGGACGCCGAGGGTGTCCACGTGAACGACGCCGAGGCCTCCGTCTGGGCCGACGTCCTGTCCGAGGTAAAGGAGGCCGGCTTCGCCAACGCGGACCTCACGGACAGCTGGGTTCGCCCGGGCGATCTGAGCCAGGGGCGCCTGGCCGAGTTTAAGCAGACCGCGGACACGGTGGGGATCGGCGTGCCGGTGATCTCGGCCATCCGCCGCAGCGTCATCGAAGAAGGCAAGTGGGAAGAAAACCTGGCCTACAGCCACCGCACCATTGACGCCGCAGCAGAGCTGGGCTGCGAGGTTGTCTCCTTCGGCCTCCACCAGGCCATCACGGCGGAGCAGCAGAAGCACCTGTGGTTCTGGACGGTGGAAGGCTACAAGGACCCTGAAGGCAACAAGGAAGCGTGGAACAACGCGGTGACCCGCCTCCGTGAACTGGGCCGCCACGCCGCCGAGGTGGGCGTGCTGCTGTCCCTGGAAATGTACGAGGACACATACCTGGGCACCGCCGACTCCTCCGTGAAGCTGGTCCAGGACATCGGCCTCGACAACGTTGGCCTCAACCCTGACCTCGGCAACCTTATCCGGCTGCACCGCCCCATCGAGGACTGGCGCGAGATGGTGGCCAAGACCCTGCCGTACTCCAACTACTGGCACATGAAGAACTACATCCGGGACGAAGACGAGGCCCGCGACATGTACGTCACCATGCCGGCACCCATGGAGAGCGGTCTCATCAACTACCGCGAGGCCTTCAAGGTCGCCCTGTCCGTGGGCTTCCAGGGCATCCTTTGCACCGAGCACTACGGCGGCGACGGACTGAGCGTAACCGCCAGCAACCAGGCTTACCTTCGCCGCCACGTCCTCCCCAAGACCCACGGATACGCGCTGGGCACGAGCCAGGTGGCCCAAGGACGCCAGCAGCCGTCCGCAGTGGCGCTCACCAGCGCCTGATTGCATCCGGCTTTCATGCCCACGGCAACACTCTCCTACGGATTTCAATGAGGAAACCATGACCCAGATCTTCGACAACCCCGCAGACTTCGCGGATGAGGCACTGGACGGCTTTGCCGCAGCCAACCGCGCGTACGTGGCCAGGGTGGACGGCGGTGTGGTCCGTTCCACCGAGATGCCCGCCGGCCAGGTCGCCCTGGTGGTGGGTGGCGGCTCCGGCCACTACCCGGCCTTTGCCGGACTGGTGGGACCGGGCCTCGCCGCCGGCGCCGCGTGCGGCAACATGTTCGCGTCTCCTGCCGCCGGGCAGGTTTACCGGGTGGCCAAGGCTGCCAGCGCCGGCGGCGGCGTCCTGCTGAGCTACGGCAACTACGCGGGGGACGTGCTCCACTTCGGGCAGGCCCAGCTCCGCCTTAACGCCGAGGGCATCGAGACCCGCACCGTCCTCGTCACCGACGACATCGCCAGTGCGCCGCTGGACCAGATCGGCAAACGCCGCGGCATAGCCGGCGACCTCACGGTCTTCAAGATCGCCGGCGCCGCAGCCGAAGCGGGCCTGGACCTTGACGCCGTCGAACGGCTTGCCATCCGGACCAACCACCGCACCCGGTCCCTCGGCGTGGCCTTTGATGGCTGCACGCTTCCGGGCGCCGGGGAGCCGCTGTTCCACGTTCCCGCGGGCCAGATGTCGCTGGGCCTGGGGATCCACGGCGAACCGGGCATCTCTGAGCACCCCATGCCCACGGCGTCCGAGCTCGCAGAACTCCTTGTCTCCAGGCTGCTCGTCGACAAACCCGACGACGCGGGAAACCGCGTAGTTGCCATCGTCAACGGCCTGGGCACCGTGAAATACGAGGAACTGTTCCTGCTCTACGGCAAGATCGAGAAACTCCTCACTGCCGCCGGCCTCACCGTTGTGGAGCCCGAGTGCGGCGAACTGGTCACGAGCCTGGACATGTCCGGGCTCTCCCTCACCCTGCTCTGGCTGGACGACGAGCTGGAGCGGTACTGGGCCGCGCCTGCCGACACCCCCGCTTTCCGGAAGGGAAACCTCGCACCGCGTGCCCGCCGGCACTTCGCCGGAGCCGAGGATGAGGCAGCCGGCGACGTGGAAGAGGCGACGGCCGCTGCGGCGGCCGTGGGCCGGCTGGCAGCCGACCTGCTCGCCCAAGTGCAGGCCGTCGTCGTCGAACATGAAGAGGAACTTGGCAGGCTGGACGCCATTGCCGGCGACGGCGACCACGGCATCGGCATGCGCCGCGGCGTGGACGCGGCAGCGGCGGCTGCCACTGAATCAGCGGCCGCCGGAGCTTCCGTCGAGCGCGTGCTGGCGGCGGCGGGGGAGGCCTGGAGTGAACGCGCCGGCGGCACCTCCGGTGCGTTGTGGGGGTCGGCCGTGATTGCTGCCGGGCTGGCGCTAGGCAACAAGGATTCGTACGGCGGTGACGACGCCGCCGCCGCCGTGACCGCGTTCGTCGATGCCGTCACCGAACTGGGCAGGGCTGAACCGGGGGACAAGACCATGGTGGACGCGCTGCTTCCCTACGAGGAGGCTTTCCGGGCAGCGTTCGACGGCGGCACGCAGGTGAAGGGGGCGCTTGCAGCGGCGGCTGCTGCTGCACAGGAGGCGGCGGACGCCACTGCTTCCCTCCGGCCGCTCAAGGGCCGTGCCCGGCCCCTTGCGGAGAAGAGCCTGGGGCATCCCGATCCGGGCGCCGTTTCCTTCGGGCTCATCGCAGCCCGGATCTCACGCTATGCCGAATCCGGCACGGCCGATAGCACGCTGACTGATTCCCTGGCCGCTTCCGCGGCCGGAAATGGAGCAAAAGAATGAGCGCAGGACAGAACACAGGACCGAATCCAGGACAGGGCGCGGCAGCAGGATGGCGCATTGTCGTTGGCAACGATGAAGCCGGCGTCGAATACAAGAATGCCCTGAAGGCGCTGCTCGAGGCAGACAGCCGAGTGGCGTCCGTCGTCGACATTGGCGTAGGCGCGAATGACTCGACCGCGTACCCGCACGTTGCCGTGGACGCCGCCCGGAAAGTGGCAGAGGGTGAGGCAGACCGCGCCCTGCTGATCTGCGGTACCGGCCTGGGGGTGGCCATCGCGGCCAACAAAGTCCCGGGCATACGTGCGGTTACGGCCCACGACGGCTATTCGGTGGAACGCTCGGTCCTGAGCAACAACGCCCAGGTCCTCACCATGGGCCAGCGCGTCATCGGCCTCGAACTGGCCAAGAAGCTGGTGGGCGAATGGCTCGACTACCGCTTCGATGAGACTTCAGCCTCCGCCGCCAAGGTGGACGCCATCTGCTCCTACGAGCCCGACTACACGAAGGCAATCTGACCATGACCGAACCAGCAAGCACCCCAACTGCAACTAATGCCAGCAGCGCACGGAAGATCGCCGTCGTCGGCTCCGGCTACATGGGCGGCGGCATCGCCCAGGTCCTGGCGCTGGGAGGAGCGCGTGTTGCACTGGCGGACGTGTCCGCCGAAGTGGCGCAGGGCAACTACGACCGCCTGCTGGCCGAATCGGACCAGTTCGTGGCCGATGGCCTTTTCCCCGCCGGCAGCACCGAGATCCTGAAGCAGAACCTCTGGGCCGCGAAGGACATCGAGGAAGCCGTAGCGGACGCTGACTTCATCGAAGAGGCCGTCCCCGAGGTCATCGCCATCAAGCACCAGACGCTGGCACGCATCAGCGCAGCGGCAAGGCCGGACGCCATCATCGGTTCCAACACCTCCACCATTTCCATCGCCGAACTGTCCGGGCCGGTCATCAACCCGGAACGCTTCCTCGGCGTGCACTTCTCCAACCCGTCGCCGTTCATCCCCGGTGTGGAAATCATTCCCCATGCAGGCACCGCCGCCTCCACCGTTGGTGCTGCACGCGACCTGGTCCACGCCGCCGGCAAGCAGACAGCCGTGGTCAAGGACGTCACCGGCTTCGTGCTCAACCGCCTGCAGTATGCACTGTTCCATGAGGCTGCCCAGCTGGTGGAGCAGGGGATTGCGACGGCGGACGACGTTGACACACTGGTCCGCACCACCTTTGGTTTCCGGCTGCCGTTCTTTGGGCCCTTCGCCATTGCGGACATGGCCGGGCTGGATGTCTACAACTTCTGCTACAAGTCCCTGCAGACCGACTTCCCGGAGAGGTTTGCCACGCCGAAAATCCTCAGCGACCTGGTGGAGGCCGGGAAGCTCGGCACCAAGACCGGCGCCGGCTTCCTCAATGTCCCTGCCGAGCGCACGCCCGAACTCATCGCATACCGCAACAAAGCGTACGTGGCCATGCAGAAACTGCTTGATGAGCTCGGCCCGGCACCCATCAGCTGACCATCCCTTCCTACTCACAGGAGCAAGCATGGGTACTTTTCCCTCACAACGCACGGCCATCGTCACCGGGGCCGTCTCCGAGCGCGGTATCGGCCGGGCCACCGCCAACTACCTTGCGGCCCAGGGCTGGAACATCGGCATCATTGACCTCGACGACGCGCTTTGCAAGGCGACGGCCAAGGAATCAGCGTCCCGGTACGGCGTGCAGGCCCACGGCGCCGGTGCCAACGTGGCTGACGAAGGCTCCGTCCGCGCCGCCATAGACTCGATCGAAGCCGAGCTGCCGCAGGTGGTGGCCCTGGCCAACATTGCCGGCGTCAGCTCCCCGGTACCGTACCTGGACCTTGACGCGGCCGAGTGGGACCGCGTGCTGAACATCAACCTGAACGGCGTCCACTACGCCACCCGCCGCGTGGCGGAGTCCATGGCCAAGAACCGGATCGGGCGGATCGTCAACATCTCTTCGGTGTCCGCCCAGCGGGGCGGCGGAACGTTCTCCAAAACGCCCTACTCGGTGGCCAAGGCCGGTGTGATCGGACTGACCCGCTCCACCGCCCGCGAACTGGGGGAGTACGACATCACCGTCAACGCCGTCTCCCCGGGCCCGATCGACACCGACATCATGGGCGGCACCCTTAGCGAGGAACGCAAGGAAGAACTCACCCGCGACCTGGTGGTCAACCGGGTGGGATCCACCCGCGACGTCGCGGCCGCCATCGCCTTCCTCATCAGCGAGGACGCCGGGTACATCTCCGGCCAGACGCTGAATGTGGACGGCGGGCTCTACATGCACTAGGAAAGGACCCCATGGGCGCCTGGACCAAGGAACGACGGATCTACCTGGCAATCGGCGTGCTCGCCTGCCTGGTGGGCGTGGTTCTCATCGCCTTCCCGCTGTAACTCGAGCATCACCGCGCACCCATTTCTCACATACTCAAAGAGGAGTTTTCGATGTCCCTAACAGCAGCATCCACCAAGGAGCTCCTGGATTCGCCGGTCCTTAAATCGGCGATCTCCAAGGCCTCCTTCCGGCTCATGCCGATGCTCGTCATCCTGTACATTGTTGCGTTCCTCGACCGGACCAACGTGGGCTTCGCCGAGGCAGCGCTCGGGGTGGACCGCGGGGTCACCGCAGGTGCCTACGCCCTTGGCGCCGGTATCTTCTTTATCGGCTACGCTCTGTTCGAAATTCCCAGCAACCTGCTCCTGACAAAGTTCGGCGCAAAGGTATGGCTGGCCCGCATCGCCATCACCTGGGGCATCGTGTCCGCCTGCTTCGCCTTCGTTCAGGGCGAGACATCCTTCATCATCCTGCGCTTCCTGCTGGGTGTGACCGAAGCGGGCCTGTTCCCGGGCGTCATCATGTTCCTCGCGGCCTGGTTCCCCAACAAGGTGCGCGTGAAGATGTTCGCCATCTTCTACCTGGCGCAGCCGTTTTCGCAGATGATGGGTGCCCCGCTGTCCGGCTGGCTGATCAACATCGGCGACCAGGTTCCCGGCGTTGCCGGCTGGCAGGTCATGTTCTTCGTGGAAGGCATGCTCGCCGTTGTGGCCGGCATCGCCGCCTACTTCTTCCTGATCAACAGCCCGCAGGACGCCAAATTCCTGAACCCAGGCGAAAAGCAGGCCCTGCTGGATGTCATGGCGCTGGAGGACACCGTCAAGGAAGAAACCGGCCCCCGCGGCGTTGTCGCCGCCATGAAGAACCGCAAGGTCTGGTACTTTACGGCCATCTACTTCTGCCTCCAGGTGGCTGTGTATGGCGTGACGTTCTACCTGCCGCAGCAGGTGTCCCAGCTGACCGGCCAGAAGGTCGGCCTGATGGTGGGCCTGCTGGCAGCGATCCCCTGGTTCTTCGGCATCTTCGCGTGCTACCTCATCGGCAGAGCCGCCAACACCATAGTCCGCCGCCGGGTCTGGGGCACCGGCCTGTTCCTCTCCACCGGCCTGTGCATCTTCGGCTCTGCCTGGGCAGGCGCCAACCATGTTCCGGCCCTGGGCATCATTTTCATCACCCTGGCAGTGTGCAGCTTCCTGTCCATCGGCCCCATCGCCTGGTCCTACCCCACGGCCTTCCTCACCGGAACGGCAGCCGCGGCGGGCATCGGCCTGATCAACTCGCTGGGAAACCTGGGCGGCTTTGTGGCCCCGATCCTGCGCACCACGGTCAACCAGGTCACGGCATCGGAAACCGGCACCATGGGGGTCTACGCCCTGGGCGTCCTGCCGTTCGTTGCCGCCGTCATGATGTACGCCACCAAGCGGTTCCGCAACAAGGCGGACGATCTGCTCGACCACAAGTGATTGCCGCCCATGCCTGACTGCAGCACAAATGACCGCCAGGACACTGAACCGGTGTACGTCGGCGTCAGCACCAAAATGTACCTGGGGTACGCCGACTCCCTTGAGTGGCTCGCCGGCATCCGGCATGAAGTGGACATCCGTCCGGCCCTGGCGGCCGGACGGGTGGTCCCGTTTGTGGTCCCCACCTTCCCGGTACTGCCCGCCGCCAACCGGATCCTTGAAGGATCGCCGGTCCGCCTCGGCGCGCAGAACTGCGGCTGGGAGGACGGGCCCTGGACGGGGGAAGTGGCTCCGTCCCTGTTGGGGGAGCTGGGGGTCGGCCTGGTGGAAATCGGGCACGCCGAACGGCGGCGCCATTTCGGCGAGGACAACGCGATGATCGCACGCAAGGTCCGGGCGGCAGACGACGCCGGCATCACACCCCTGCTGTGCGTGGGGGAGGAAGCACAGGACGGGACAACCGGGCCAACGGCTGCCGCCACCTTTGTCCACCGACAGATCCACGATGCCGTGGGCGGAGACTGGGCCCTGGCCTCGCGGCTCATCGTCGCTTACGAACCTGTCTGGGCCATCGGGGCGGCAGAACCGGCCGGGGCAGGATACATCTCCGCAGTTCTGCGTTCATTGCGCATGCTGCTGGAAGGGGAAGCCTCCGGACAGGGCGGGACGCCGGGAAGCGTGCCAATCATCTATGGCGGCTCGGCGAAGCCGGGACTCCTTCCCCTGCTCCACGGGGCATCGGGACTCTTCCTGGGCCGCTTTGCCCACGATCCCGGCAACTTCGGGAAGGTACTGGACGAGGCGCTGGCACTGATACCGAAGGCGTCCGCGTACCCGGTCAGGTGAGCGGGCGGGGCGTCAGCCGGCGACGGCGGCCCGCAGGGCCAGGATGCGCTGCAGCTGCTGCCGCTCCTCAGCCTGGTGCAGCTGGACATCGCGGCCGCTCAGGATGCGCTGCCGGGTGTTTGCCAGATGCGTGGCGGCCTTCAGGAACTCCTTCATCTGCCGTTTCCTGCCATAGCTGCCGGCCCAGTTCAATGCCGTCCGCCGTCCGCCCGCGGTGGCCAGGAGCTCCACCTCGGCCGGAGTAAACCAGCCTGCCGCTGAGTACTCGAGCAGCCGCTGCCGGGTCAGCCTTTTCTCCGCGACGCGCAGCAGGATGATGCCGCCCAGGGCAAGGAAGAAGATGGGCACCTGGACCAGGACGTAGTCCACCAGGAAGCCCTGGCCCATGCTGTTCCAGCGGTTGTGCAGGAACATGGCAGGCAGCAGCCCCACCAGGAAAGCGGCCACCGAGGCGCCGGTATGCCAGCGCCGGGCGGCGAACCCCATGACCAGCCCGGTGGTGCCCGTGAAGATCGCGTGCGCAAAGGGCGACATGACCCCGCGGAGGAAGAAGACCTGGGCGAACTCGCCCGCGGGATCGGCCGACTCCGCGATGGCCCTGCCGAAGTACAGGATGTTCTCCGTGAAGGCGAAACCTCCGGCGATGGTGAACGCGAAGACCACGCCGTCCACCGGCCCGTCAAAGTGTTTCCTCGCCAGCAGGAGCAGCATCAGCAGCCCCAGGGATTTAGCGAACTCCTCCACAATCGGAGCCTGCACGGTGGCCATGTAGGTCCGGAGGTCCGCCGCGTCCGAAAACTCGTACGTCAGGACAAAGAACGGCTGGATGAGCAGCGTTACGGCAATGGATACCGCGGCGCCCCACGTGAAGGCGAAGTACAGCAGCCGCTTTGGCTCGGGCTCCCACTTGTCGATGATGTGCACGGCCAGGAGCACCACGGACAAGGGGATCAATGATGCCAGGAACCCCACCACGAACCCGGCCGGCCCCGTGCTGGACAGCAGGAACGGCACCACCAGGAAAAGACTCAGGAGGGCCAGGGCACTGACGCCCACGGTCAGACCCAGCAGTCCGCTGCGGGACCTGCCCGCCTTCACCATGGTTCCCTGGACCTGCGGCGGCACCACAGTTCCAACCGGCGCCCCCTGGTGCCCGGGCGCCGGACGGTAGTTCCCCGGCTGCACGTGCCCCATCCAGCTGGGGTTGGCCTCGGCGGGCAGCGGCGCGGTTCCCCGTTCCCATGGGTCTTCGGGCCGGCCGGACGCAGGGGTGCTCGGATGCATCGACATACCGAAAAGCCTAGGTGCGAGTCGCCGGGACACCTAAGATCAAGCCGGGCCGGCCGCAATAGGCAGCCTAAGTGTGACCATCACCGCGTCCTCCCGACGCACGTCCAGGGAGGCCGCTGTGGTAATTTTGAGGCGCACATGATCCTTTTTTAATTCCGTCCCGTGAGGCGGGGAAAGGGGAGACGAGCGTTGACTTACGTCACCAGCGCACCGGTTCCAGCCAGGGTTGTCCTCAGCCAGGCGGACATTGACCGGGCCCTCACTCGTATCGCCCATGAGATCCTTGAGGCCAACAAGGGATCCCAGGACCTCGTCCTGCTGGGCATCCCGCGCCGCGGTTACCCGCTCGCTGTCCGGCTCGCCGGGAAAATCGCCGCCGCGGATCCCACCGTGGACGCAGCGGCCATCGTCGGCCAGCTGGACGTCACCATGTTCCGTGACGACCTCTCCCACCAGGGCACCCGGCCGCCGTACCCCACCAAGCTGCCGCGCACCGGCATCGACAACAAGGTGGTGGTCCTGATCGACGACGTCCTCTACTCCGGCCGCACCATCCGCGCCGCCCTGGACGCCCTCGTGGACCTCGGCCGCCCCCGCATCGTCCGGCTCGCCGTCCTGATCGACCGGGGCCACCGGGAGCTTCCCATCCGGGCGGACCACGTCGGCAAGAACCTGCCCACGTCATCTGCGGAAAAGGTCAGGGTCCGGCTTGAGGAAACCGACACCGCCCCCGGCGGCGCGCCCGTCAACGAAGTAGTTATCGAGGGCCGCTCATGAAGCACCTGCTCTCCACCGGGGACCTCAGCCTCGCCAATGCCATCCGTATCCTCGATACCGCCGAGGAAATGGCTGCCGTGGGCGACCGCGAGGTCAAAAAGCTCCCGGCCCTTCGCGGCCGTACCGTAGTGAACCTCTTCTTCGAAGATTCCACCCGCACCCGGATCTCCTTCGAGGCCGCCGCCAAGCGGCTCTCGGCGGACGTCATCAACTTCGCCGCCAAAGGATCCTCGGTGTCAAAGGGGGAGTCCCTGAAGGACACCGCCCAGACGCTCTCCGCCATGGGCGCGGACGCCGTCGTGATCCGCCACTGGGCCTCCGGTGCGCCGCACCGCCTGGCCGCAACTGACTGGATCGACGCCGCCGTCATCAACGCCGGGGACGGCACCCACGAACACCCCACCCAGGCACTGCTGGATGCTTTCACCATGCGCCGGCACTGGGCCCGCCTGGCCGGCACCGGCTCCGAAGGGGCTGACCTCAAGGGCATGAGGGTGGCCATCGCCGGCGACGTCCTGCACTCGCGGGTGGCGCGCTCCAACGTCTGGCTCCTGCGCACCCTCGGTGCCGACGTCACCCTCGTGGCGCCGCCCACCCTGCTGCCCATCGGCGTCGAAAAGTGGCCCTGCAAAGTCAGCTACAACCTGGACGAAACCCTCGAACAGGGCGTTGACGCCGTCATGATGCTCCGCGTCCAGGGTGAACGCATGAACGCATCCTTCTTCCCCAGCACCCGCGAGTACTCCCGCCGCTGGGGTTTTGATGACAACCGCCTGCGGGCGCTGGACACCTTGGGCATGAAGGACACCATCATCATGCACCCCGGCCCCATGAACCGGGGCCTGGAAATTTCGGCGGCAGCCGCTGATTCACCGCGTTCCACCGTGCTGGCCCAGGTCCGCAACGGCGTCTCGGTGCGCATGGCCGCACTCTACCTGCTGCTCTCCGGGGACACCCGCGGACCAGCCGCCACCCCCGCCCTGGCGTATGCCGGCACCCATTCCACCAAGGAGAGCAACTGATGGCAGCCAACACCGGAACCTACCTGATCCGCGGCGCCTCGATCCTGGGCGGCGAAGCGACGGACCTGCTGATCCGCGACGGGCTCATCGCCGAAACCGGCACCGGCCTTGCCGCCGATGACCGGGCCACGGGCGCCACGGTGATCGACGCCGCCGGCCTGGTGGCCCTGCCCGGCATGGTGGACGTCCACACCCACCTCCGCGAACCCGGCCGCGAGGACGCCGAAACCGTGGAGACCGGAACCCGGGCCGCCGCGCTGGGCGGCTACACCGCGGTCCATGCGATGGCCAACAGTACTCCCGTGGCAGATACTGCCGGCGTGGTGGAACAGGTCTACACCCTCGGCCAAACGGCCGGCTGGGTGGACGTCCGGCCCGTCGGCGCCGTCACCGTGGGCCTGGCCGGGGAACAGCTTGCCGAGCTGGGCGCCATGGCCGATTCCCGCGCCAGGGTCCGGATGTTCTCCGACGACGGCATCTGCGTCCACGATCCCGTCCTCATGCGCCGTGCGCTGGAATACGTCAAGGCGTTCGACGGCGTGGTGGCCCAGCACGCGCAGGAACCCCGCCTGACCGCCGGCGCCCAGATGAACGAGGGCGAGGTGTCCGCCGTGCTGGGGCTGGCAGGCTGGCCCGCGGTGGCGGAGGAGAGCATCATTGCCCGCGACGTCCTGCTGGCCCGGCACGTTGGGTCCCGGCTCCACGTGTGCCACGTCTCCACCGCCGGTTCGGTGGAAATCATCCGCTGGGCCAAGGAACGCGGCATCAACGTCACTGCCGAGGTCACCCCGCACCACCTGCTCCTGACCGACGACCTGGTCCGCAGCTACGACCCCGTCTACAAGGTGAACCCGCCGCTGCGGACCGACGCCGACGTCCAGGCCCTGCGCGCCGGCCTCGCCGACGGCACCATCGACGTCGTCGGCACGGACCACGCGCCCCACCCCAGTGAGCACAAGGAATGCGAGTGGGCGCAGGCGGCCATGGGAATGACCGGACTGGAAACTGCCCTGTCCGTGGTCCAGCACACCATGATCGAAACCGGCCTGATCACCTGGGCGGATTTCGCCAGGGTGACCTCCACGGCGGCTGCGGCGATCGGCCGCCTCGAGGATCAGGGCCGGCCGCTGGAAGCAGGGGAGCCCGCCAACATCACGCTGGTGGACCCGGCCGCGCGCTGGACCGTGGAGCCTGCCAAGATGGCCACTATGGGACGGAACTCACCGTTCAAGGGCATGGAACTGCCCGGCAAGGTGGTGGCGACGTTCTTCAAGGGCCACCCCACCGTCCTCAACGGCGAGCTCAACACGCCATACCCGTACGGGTTGGCCACAACAGCAGGCGCAGCCTGATGGACACCAAGCTACTATCGCTGCTCATTACGCTGGGCCTGATCGCCATAGCATTCGCCCTCATCTGGATGGGCTGGCGGAACCGCCTCCGACGCCAGTCCGACGTCGAACAGTTGCCTGTGGTGCCGGAGGCGCCGGGGGAGCCGTTCGCCGCCGCCGAGGGCCAGTACGTAGCGTCCACCACCGCCGGTGACTGGCTGGACCGGATCGCCGTGCATGCGCTGGGCATCCGCACCAATGCCACGCTGGAGGTCTACAGGCACGGCGTCCTCTTTGACCGTTCCGGCGCTCCGGCGCTCTACATCCCGGCGGCGTCCCTGGCCGGCGTGCGGCTGGACAGCGGGATGGCCGGAAAGTTCGTGGAGAAGGACGGCCTCCTGGTCCTTGCATGGGAGCACGGCAGCCACGTGCTGGACACCGGCTTCCGGACCAGGCGCGCAGAGGACAGGATCGTGCTCATCGCAGCACTTCAGGAATTGATCTCTTCGGCCCCCGCGGCTGATGCCAATAGTGGAAAGTAAGACAGTGACGACAAACACCGCAGTAACCGCCCCAGTTTCCGCTTCCGCTGCGCTGGTGCTCGAAGACGGCCGCATCTTCCGCGGAAGCAGCTACGGCGCCACCGGAACCGCGCTGGGCGAAGCAGTCTTCGCCACCGGCATGACCGGCTACCAGGAGACCATTACGGACCCCTCCTACGCCCGCCAGCTCGTGGTGCAGACCGCACCGCACATCGGCAACACCGGCGTGAACAATGAGGACGCCGAGTCCCGCCGCATCTGGGTGGCCGGCTATGTCGTCCGGGATGCCGCCCGCCGTCCCTCCAACTGGCGCTCCGAGCGTTCGCTGGACGAGGAGCTGGTGGCGCAGGGCATCGTCGGCATCCAGGGCGTGGACACCCGCGCCATCACCCGCCACCTGCGCGAACACAAGACCATGCGCGCCGGCATCTTCTCCGGCGAGGCCGCCGAGGCCACGGACAAGGAACTGCTCGACGCCGTACTGGCCAGCGCCCCGATGGAAGGCGCCCGGCTGGCCGAGGAAGTCAGTATCGACGAAGCCTACGTGGTGGAACCCAGGGACCACGGCTGGGACGGCGAACCCCGCTTCAGCATCGCCGCCATCGACCTTGGCATCAAGGCCATGACCCCGGTCCGGTTCGCCGAGCGCGGCGTCCGCGTGCACGTGCTTCCGGCCACCGCCACCCTGGCAGACGTCAAGGCCGTCAACCCCGACGGTTTCTTTATGTCCAACGGCCCCGGCGACCCCGCCACGGCCGACGCCCAGGTCAAGCTCCTCCGCTCCGTCCTGGACGAAAAGCTGCCCTACTTCGGCATCTGCTTCGGGAACCAGATCCTGGGCCGCGCGCTCGGCTTCGGCACCTACAAGCTCAAGTACGGCCACCGCGGCATCAACCAGCCCGTCCTGGACCGCCGCACCGGCAAGGTGGAGATCACCTCCCAGAACCACGGCTTTGCCGTTGATGCACCGCTCGACGGCGCCACGCAGGCGCCGGAGGCACGTTACGGCCGCGTTGAGGTCAGCCACGTCAGCCTGAACGACGATGTGGTGGAAGGCCTCGCCTGCCTGGACATCCCCGCCTTCTCCGTCCAGTACCACCCGGAAGCAGCCGCTGGACCCCACGACGCCGCCTACCTCTTTGACCGCTTCATTGAACTGATGGAGGGCACCCGGGACGGCAGGACCGCCAACCTGTCGAAGGAACCGGTGGACTCCGCCCACCCCGCTGCCGGTACCGCTGCTGGTGCCGGTCACAACGACGACAACAAGACTGAGGACAAGAAGTAATGCCGAAACGTACAGATCTCAAGAGCGTCCTCGTCATTGGTTCCGGCCCGATCGTCATCGGCCAGGCCGCCGAGTTCGACTACTCCGGCACGCAGGCGCTGCGCGTCCTGAAGGAGGAAGGCCTGCGGGTCATCCTGGTCAACTCCAACCCGGCCACCATCATGACGGACCCCGAGTTCGCCGATGCCACCT
The DNA here is from genome assembly GCF_031844545.1 of Arthrobacter sp. AB6. Lineage (NCBI taxonomy): Bacteria > Bacillati > Actinomycetota > Actinomycetes > Micrococcales > Micrococcaceae > Arthrobacter > Arthrobacter sp. AB6. Next base: position 65,686 of record NZ_JAUZVL010000012.1, on the reverse strand, counting down.
ACATCGAGCCCATCACCCCCGAGGTGGTGGAGAAGATCATCGCCAAGGAACGCCCCGACGCCGTGCTGCCCACGCTCGGCGGGCAGACCGCGCTGAACACCGCCATCGCGCTGGACAAGAACGGTGTGCTGGAGAAGTACAACGTGGAACTGATCGGCGCGAACATCGCCGCCATCGAGCTTGGCGAGGACCGCGAGAAGTTCAAGGGCGTCGTGGAGCGCTGCGGCGCCGAGTCCGCCCGCAGCCACATCATCCACAGCATGGATGAGGCCCTGAAGGCCGCGGACGACCTCGGTTACCCGATGGTGGTCCGACCGTCCTTCACCATGGGCGGCCTGGGCTCAGGCCTTGCCTACAATGAGGAAGACCTCCGCCGCATCGTGGGCCAGGGCCTTCAGTACAGCCCCACCAGCGAGGTGCTGCTCGAAGAGAGCATCCTCGGCTGGAAGGAATACGAGCTCGAGATGATGCGCGACAAGAACGACAACGTCGTGGTGGTCTGCTCCATTGAAAACTTCGACCCCGTAGGAGTCCACACCGGCGACTCCATCACGGTGGCGCCGGCCCTCACCCTCACGGACCGTGAATACCAGCGGCTGCGCGACATCTCCATCGCCGTCATCCGCGAAGTGGGCGTGGACACAGGCGGCTGCAACATCCAGTTCGCCATCGACCCCGCCACCGGCCGCGTGGTGGTCATCGAGATGAACCCCCGGGTGTCCCGGTCCTCGGCGCTGGCGTCCAAGGCCACGGGGTTTGCGATTGCCAAGATCGCCACCAAGCTTTCCCTGGGCTACACGCTGGATGAGATCCCCAACGACATCACCCAGAAGACCCCGGCGTCCTTCGAGCCCACGCTCGACTACGTAGTGGTCAAGGTCCCGCGGTTCGCGTTCGAGAAGTTCCCGGCGGCGGACAACACCCTCACCACCACCATGAAGTCCGTGGGCGAGGCCATGGCCATGGGCCGCAACTTCACCGAAGCCCTGCAGAAGGCGCTCCGCTCCCTGGAGCAGAAGGGCTCGCAGCTGGACTTCAGCTCGGTCCCGGAATGGGAAGTCGCCGAGCTCATCGAAAAGGCAAAGCGCCCGACGACGGAGCGGCTGCACCAGGTGCAGCGCGCCCTCCTGGGCGGTGCTACCGTGGAGCAGCTCTTCGAGGCCACCAAGATCGACCCCTGGTTCCTCGACCAGCTCCAGCTCCTCAACGAGATCTCCCGCGAGATCGGCCAGGCCGGTGCGCTGACGGCTGACATGCTCAAGCGGGCTAAGCGCCACGGCTTCTCCGACGAGCAAATCGGCTCCCTCACCCACAATTCGGAGGCCGTGGTCCGCGGAGTGCGCCAGGCCCTGGGTATCCGCCCCGTCTACAAGACCGTGGACACCTGCGCCGCCGAGTTCGCCGCATACACGCCCTACCACTACTCTGCCTACGACGAGGAGGACGAGGTTGCGCTGCACTCCAAGCCGTCCATCCTGATCCTCGGCTCCGGGCCCAACCGCATCGGCCAGGGCATCGAGTTCGACTACTCCTGCGTCCACGCCTCCATGGCGCTGCGCAAGGCCGGCTACGAGACCGTCATGGTCAACTGCAACCCGGAAACCGTCTCCACCGACTACGACATCTCCACCCGCCTGTACTTCGAGCCGCTCACGCTCGAGGACGTGCTGGAGGTCATCGCTGCCGAGGAACGTACCGGCGGCGTGATGGGCGTCTTCGTCCAGCTCGGGGGCCAGACCCCCCTCAAGCTGGCGCAGCAGCTGGCCGACGCCGGCGTCCCCATCCTTGGCACCTCCCCGGAGGCCATCGACCTCGCCGAGCACCGCGGCGCCTTCTCCCGGGTCCTGGACAAGGCGGGCCTGATTGCCCCGAAGAACGGCACGGCCGTCTCCTTCGAGGACGCCAAGAAGATCGCCGACGAGATCGGCTACCCGGTCCTGGTCCGCCCGTCCTACGTGCTGGGCGGCCGCGGCATGGAGATCGTCTACGACGAACCCAACCTGTCCCGCTACATCGCCAACGCCACCGAAATCACCCCGGACCACCCGGTGCTGATCGACCGCTTCCTGGAGGACGCCGTCGAAATCGACGTCGACGCACTCTTCGACGGCACGGACATCTATGTGGGCGGCATCATGGAGCACATCGAGGAAGCCGGCATCCACTCCGGCGACTCCGCCTGCGTCCTGCCGCCCATCACCCTGGGCACCAATGTCCTTGAACGGGTCCGCACGGCAACCCGCGCCATCGCCGAAGGCGTAGGCGTCCGCGGCCTGATCAACATCCAGTTCGCCCTCGCCTCGGATGTCCTGTACGTCCTGGAAGCCAACCCGCGTGCTTCCCGCACCGTGCCGTTCGTCTCCAAGGCCACTGGAGTGCAGATGGCCAAGGCCGCCGCCCTGATCGGCACCGGCGTGACCATCAACCAGCTCCGCAGCGCCTATAAGATGCTGCCCGAGACCGGTGACGGATCCACCCTGCCCCTGGATGCCCCCGTCTCCGTCAAGGAGGCAGTCCTGCCGTTCAGCCGCTTCCGTACGCTGGAAGGCAAGGTTGTGGACTCGCTGCTCGGCCCGGAAATGCGCTCCACCGGCGAGGTGATGGGCATCGACAAGCACTTTGACACCGCCTTCGCGAAGAGCCAGGCCGCCGCCAACAACGCACTGCCCACCGAAGGCAAGATCTTTGTCTCCGTGGCCAACCGGGACAAGCGCTCGGTGATCATGGGCGTCAAGCGCCTCTCCGACCTCGGTTTCGAGATCGTCTCCACTGGCGGCACTGCCGACGTCCTGCGCCGCAACGGCATCCAGGCCACGCCGGTCCGCAAGGTCGCAGAAGGCAGCAGCGCCGAGGGCGAAGGCACCATCGCCGACCTCGTGATCGCGGGTGAGATCGACATGGTCTTCAACACACCGTCCGGCGGCGAGGCCCGCAGCGACGGCTACGAACTCCGTGCGGCGGCCACATCCATCGGCATCCCCTGCATCACCACGGTGGCCGAATTCAACGCCGCGGTGCAGGCCATCGAGGCCATGCGGACCTACGAATGGTCCGTCACCAGCCTGCAGGAGCACGCTGCTGCCCTGGCGGAGTCCCAGAAGGCGGCGCTTCAGCGTGCCTGAGCAGGCACCAGCGTCCGCTGAAGTGCAGGGCCGGGAGCCCTTCGGCTCCCGGCTTGGCGCAGCCATGGCCGCCCGGGGTCCGCTCTGCGTCGGCATCGATCCGCACCCAGCGCTCTTGAAGGCCTGGGGGCTGGACGACGACGCCGACGGGCTGAGGCGGTTTTCGCTGACGGTTTTGGAGGCCGTGGGTTCGCTCGCTGCCGCCATCAAGCCGCAGGTGGCGCTGTACGAGCGCCACGGCTCCGCCGGGATGGCCGTGCTGGAGGAACTCCTTGCCGAAGCGCGCGATGAGTCGGTGCTCACCATCGCGGATGCCAAGCGCGGAGACATCGGTTCCACCATGGCGGCCTATGCCGACGCCTGGCTCCGGGACGGATCCCCGCTGGCGGCCGATTCTGTGACACTGAGCCCGTACCTCGGCTTTGAGTCGCTGCGGCCAGCCCTGGACCTGGCTGCGGAGACCGGCCGCGGCGTCTTCGTCCTTGCACTGACGTCCAACCCCGAAGGCCCCTCCGTTCAGCATGTCGGGGGAGCGGATTCGGTGGCACGCCGGATTGTGGAAGCTGCCGCGGCGGAAAACCGGCGCTACCCCGGGAGCCTGGGTTCTGTGGGCCTGGTGGTGGGTGCAACCGTGGGCTCGGCCCTCGCCGAACTGGAGCTGGACCTGGCTGCGGTTCGAGGCCCGCTCTTGGCGCCGGGCCTCGGGGCGCAGGGAGCCACGCCTGCCGACCTCCGCGCCACCTTCGGTACCGCCTATCCGCAGGTCCTCGGAACATCGAGCCGGGACATCCTGTCCGCCGGGCCGGACCTGGGCAGCCTGCGGGACGCCGCGCAGCGGACACTGGACGGCCTACGCAGCGAATAGCGGCGTGTTTTCACCGGATGCATTGATTCGGGCAGCACCAAAGGGTAGTTTCAGGACAGGTCCAAGGGCGGCCGCCCTTGGACACAGTCCGCCGAATCCGGGGGTGCCCACATGGTCCTGCGACCGTTATCCGCGTCGGAACGGGCTGACGCCCTGAACAAGGCAGCAGCAGCCAGGGCCACCCGCGCGGCGGCCAAGGAAAGCCTGAAGAACGGCAAGAGGTCCTGCGCGGACATCATCGACTCCGCGCAGCAGGACGATGCACTGGCGCGGATGAGGGTTTCCGAACTGCTGGAGGCACTTCCGGGCATCGGAAAGGTCCGCGCCGCGGCGATCATGGGCCAGTTGGGAATCGCCGCTTCCCGCAGGGTCCGTGGCCTGGGCGTTCACCAGCGCCGGGCGCTGGTAGATTTTATAGACGAGAATTAGGGCGGGCCGTAAGCCCGCTTTACCCCAAACCCCGGCAAAGGAATACGTGAGCAAGAAACCCGGACTGACAGTCCTCGCTGGTCCGACGGCTGTTGGCAAAGGCACCGTGTCCACCTATATCCGGGACAACTATCCCGAGGTCTGGCTGTCGGTATCCGCCACCACCCGTGCACCCCGCCCCGGCGAGCAGGACGGGGTCCACTACTTTTTCAAGTCCAAGGAAGAGTTCGAAAAACTCATCGCCGAGGGCGAACTCCTGGAATGGGCAGTGGTCCACGGCCAAAACACCTATGGGACCCTGAAGAGCACGGTGAACCAGGCCATCGCCGAGGGCCGGTCCGTGCTCCTGGAAATCGACCTGCAGGGTGCGCGGCAGGTGAAGGCCGCTGTCCCGGACGCCCAGTTCGTGTTCCTTGCCCCGCCCAGCTGGGACGAAATGGTCCGCCGCCTGGTGGGCCGGGGCACCGAAACCCCCGAGGAACAGCAGCGGCGCCTGGAAACCGCTAAACTGGAACTTGCTGCTGAACCGGAGTTCGACCATACCGTCATCAATGACGACGTTCGCCGGGCAGCGGACGAGCTAGTTTCACTCATGGGGCTGACCCCGCATCCGCACGGTTTGCCGGAACCGTCAACCCGCTAGAACTTTGGAGAATTCGTGTCCACGAACCTTGAAGGCATCATCAACCCGCCGATCGACTCGCTGCTCGAAGCGGCAGATTCCAAGTACGGCCTGGTGATCTTCGGTGCCAAGCGTGCTCGTCAGATCAACGCTTACTACGCCCAGCTGCACGAGGGCCTTTTCGAGTACGTCGGCCCGCTGGTTGACACCAAGCTGAACGAGAAGTCCCTCTCGATCGCGCTCCGCGAGATCAACGAAGGCAAGCTGGTCTCCACGCCGATCCAGCCTGCGGACTAAAACTGCCGCCTGACGTGCTGTTGACGGAGGTCACGTGCGCATAGTCCTCGGAGTCGGGGGAGGGATTGCCGCCTACAAGGTGGCGTCGCTCCTCCGGCTTTTTACTGAAGCCGGGCACAACGTGACCGTGATTCCCACGGAGGCATCCACACGGTTTGTGGGCACCGCCACCTGGGAGGCACTGTCCGGGAATCCGGTCAGCAACAGCGTCTTCGACGACGTCCACCAGGTCAACCACGTGCGCCTCGGCCACGAGGCGGACCTCGTGGTCGTCGCTCCGGCCACGGCAGACCTCCTGGCGAAGGCTGCCACCGGACAGGCCGGAGACCTCCTGACCAACACACTGCTGATGGCTCACGGACCGGTGCTGTTCGCCCCCGCAATGCACACCGAAATGTGGCAGCACGCGGCAACCCGCGCCAACGTCGAAACCCTCCGCGGGCGCGGGGCCGCGGTCCTGGAGCCGGCCACCGGACGGCTCACGGGCGCCGATTCAGGCCCCGGCCGGCTCCCCGAGCCGGAAGCCATCTTTGCCGCAGCCATGGCACTGGTGGAGGGCCAGCAGGACTTCCAGCTCCCGCTGGCCGGCCGCACCGTCACCATCAGCGCGGGCGGCACCCGTGAGCCGCTGGACCCGGTGCGGTTCCTCGGCAACAGGTCCTCGGGCAAGCAGGGCGTCGCCCTGGCCGTAGCCGCCCGGAATGCAGGAGCAACCGTCCGGCTGCTCGCAGCCCATATGGAAGTCCCGCCGCCGGCAGGCGTCGAGGTTGTCCAGGTGGAGACCGCCCTGCAATTGCGGGAGGCGGCGCTGGCAGCGGCAGCTGTTTCCGACGTCGTTATCATGTCCGCGGCAGTGGCGGACTTCCGCCCCGCGGAGGTCTCGGACACCAAGATCAAGAAGCGTGACGGCCATGCCGATCCGGTCATCGCGCTGGTCCGCAACCCGGACATCCTGCAGGAGCTCGTGGAACTGCGCAACAGCACCGCCCGGGGGGAGGGACACCAGCTGATTGTCGGCTTCGCCGCGGAAACCGGAGACAGCGACGGCGATGTCCTGGCGCACGCCGAAGCGAAGCTGCAGCGCAAGGGCTGCGACCTGCTGGTGGTCAACCATGTGGGGACGGACAAAGTGTTTGGCCAGGACACCAATTCGGTTGTCATCCTGGCCCGCTCCGGCTCCGAACCACAGGAGGCGTCCGGAACCAAGACCGAGGTATCGGCGGCCATCATCAGCCGGATAGCCTTTGAACTGAATGCCGTTTCGCCCCGCGCCTGAGTGTTTCAGCCCACGTTCGCTTAGCACGGAGACATCTCCCGGCGTCTCCTGCGGGGCGGGCGTATTCCAACCAGTAAGGTAGTTGAGTGACTTTACCGCTGCACCTTCCCCAGACTTCCGGGGCCATGCCTCCCGCGCTCAGGCTCTTCACTTCCGAGTCGGTTACCGAGGGACACCCGGACAAGATCTGCGACCAGATCAGTGACGCCATCCTGGACGCACTGCTGGCCGCCGACCCCGAATCCCGGGTGGCGGTGGAGACGATGGCCACCACAGGCCTGGTCCACGTTGCTGGCGAAGTCACCACCGATGCCTACGTGGAGATTCCCCAGATCGTGCGCGAAACCATCCTGGGCATCGGCTATGACTCCTCGGCCAACGGATTCGACGGCGCCCGCTGCGGCGTGTCCGTGTCCATCGGCCAGCAGTCCAACGACATCGCCGGCGGCGTGTTCAACTCGCTGGAGGCCCGTGAAGGGCGCCAGGAAGACGATTACGACCTTCAGGGCGCCGGCGACCAGGGCCTCATGTTCGGCTACGCCAGCGACGAAACCCCCTCCTACATGCCCCTGCCCATCTGGCTGGCACACCGGTTGTCCGAGCGCCTCACCGAAGTGCGCAAGTCGGGCCAGTTGGCCTACCTGCGTCCGGACGGCAAGACCCAGGTGACTGTCGGATACGACAAAGACGTTCCGGTCTCGGTGGAAACCGTGGTTATCTCAAGCCAGCACGCCGAAGGTGCAAGCCTGAACCAGCTCCGGGCCGACCTCGCGTCGATCGTCATCGAACCGGTCCTCGCAGGCGCCAACCTGGACCTGTCCCGGGTGCGCAATATCCTCAACCCGGCCGGTGAGTTCGTCATTGGCGGACCCGTGGGCGACGCCGGCCTCACCGGCCGCAAGATCATCGTTGACACGTATGGCGGCATGGCCCGGCACGGCGGCGGCGCCTTCTCCGGCAAGGACCCGTCCAAGGTGGACCGTTCGGCTGCCTACGCCATGCGGTGGGTTGCCAAGAACGTGGTGGCGGCAGGACTCGCCAAACGCGCCGAGATCCAGATTGCGTACGCCATTGGCCAGGCCCGTCCGGTTGGCACCTACGTGGAAACCTTCGGTACCGAAACCGTTGATCCTGCCCGGATCAGTGCCGCCATCGCGGAGATTTTCGACCTGCGCCCCCGCGCCATCATCGATGCTCTGGACCTGAAGCGCCCCATCTATGCCAAGACGGCGGCACACGGCCATTTTGGCCGCGACGAGCCGGACTTTACCTGGGAGCGGCTGGACCGAGTTGATGATTTGAAGGCGTTTTTCAACGCCTAAGCCCCGGTGGGACGCCCCGGGCCTTTTGCCTGGGCACCATGCCTTCGGCGGAATGTCGCTGCCGTGTGGTTGGCTGGTCATGTCCACCCGGGAGCTGAACGGAGGTAACTGCCATCGCTACTGACAGGACCCTCAAGCCTTTCCTGGACGTCCCGGGTGGCGTGCAGCCTACCCTCCTGCAGGGGTTTCCTTCCGCGCCCCGGCCGTCAGGACCGCAGCTGTCAAAGAACATGCCCGTGGCCAAGGTGCTGGTGGAATCCTCCCTTCCGCACCTGGACAGGCTTTTCGACTATGGGGTTCCGGAGGCCCTCGACGAATCCGCCAAGCCGGGGGTCCGGGTCAAGGTCAAATTCAACGGCCAGGACCTTAACGGGTTCATCATGGAGCGCGTGGCGGAGTCCGACGCCGGACACACCCTGGTGCCGCTGGCGAAAATCGTCTCCCCGGTGCCTGTCCTCACGCCCGCTGTCAGGGAACTCGCCACATCAGTGGCGGCGCGCTACGCGGGAACAGTCAGCGACGTCCTTCGCGTCGCTGTCCCGCCCCGCGTGGCCCGGCTGGAAAAGGAGTTCGCTGCCACCGAGCAAAATGGTGCCGCGGACCCGGTTGATGCTGCGCAGCCGGTTGATACCGCAGGAGCTGCCGCGGGTTCGGATCAGCCTTCCGGGTCCGGGACGGACCGGTTTGCGGCGAGTGCCTGGGCCTCCTACCGCAACGGACTGCCGTTCCTGCGCCACCTTGCCGGCGGCGGCTCCCCCCGTGCGGTGCTGAACCCGCTTAAGGGATTTGGTGCAGGGGGGTGGCCGGACCTGCTGGCGGAGGCGGTCGCCGCTGCCTACGCCGCGGGCCGGGGCGCTGTGGTGGTGGTCCCGGACTACCGCGACCTCGACCGGCTTGAGGATGCCTTACGGACCCTGGTGCCGGAGAACGCGGTAGCACGGTTGACGGCCGACGACGGTCCCACCCCGCGGTACCGGAGCTTCCTGAATCTTTTGGCCGGGACCGCGCGGGTGGCCATCGGTACCAGGTCAGCAGCCTTTGCGCCCGTCAAGGACCTGGGCCTGGTGGCCTGTTGGGACGACGGCGACGACCTCCACATCGAGCAACGCGCCCCTTACGCGCACGCCCGCGAGGTCCTGCTCCTGCGCGCTGAGCAGGAAGGCACCGCCTGCCTCCTTGCAGGGCATGCCCGCAGCACCGAAAGCCAGCGGCTGGTGGAAGCAGGCTGGGCGCTGGCCGTAGAGGCGGACCGCCCCGAGGTTCGGCGGACGGTTCCGCGGGTGGTGAATACGGCGGACAGCTTTGAACAGGAGCGGGACCCGCTTGCGAGGATCGCCCGCCTTCCGGGCGCTGCCTGGCGTGCAGCCAAGGAAGGGCTGGAACGCGGACCGGTCCTTGTCCAGGTTGCCCGGGCGGGTTATGCGCCGTCCTTGGCCTGTGAAACCTGCCGTGAGCCGGCGCGCTGCGGCACCTGCCAGGGACCGTTGGCGGTTGCGGGCGCCAGCGGTACTTCAGCCATGCCCCAGTGCCGGTGGTGCTCCACGCCAGCGCCGGACTGGCATTGCGGGCACTGCGGAGGCCGGCGGCTGCGCAAGGGAGCCACCGGGGCCATCAGGACCGCCGAGGAACTCGGCCGCGCCTTCCCGGGGAAAACCGTCATTACATCTTCCGGCGACCATGTAAAAGCGGCAGTCGGTCCGGGCAAGGCACTGGTGGTCGCGACTGTGGGAGCCGAACCGGTGGCCCCGGGCGGATACGCTGCTGCGTTGCTGCTGGACGGCGATTCCTTGCTGCGGCGCGAAACTTTGCGGGCCGGCGAGGACACTGTCCGGCGGTGGTTCAACGCCGCTGTACTGGTCCGACCTGCCCAGGACGGCGGCGTGGTGGTGGTCACGGCCGCGGACACGGCGGCAGTCGGCGCCCTGCTTCGCTGGGATCCTGCCGGATATGCGCACAGGGAACTCTCCCTGCGGTCGGAGCTGCAGCTTCCCCCGGCGGTCCGCATCGCGTCGGCTACAGGGCCGAGGGCCGCCGTCGAGCAGTACACAGCCGCCGTGGTGGCGGAGCTTGGCTCCGCGGGAATCGCCCTTCGGACCGCCGGGCCGGCACCCGTGGTGCTCCACGGGCCGCCCTCCTCCCGCCGCTCGGTGGAGGATGTGCGCACCCTGCTCTTTTTCCCGTATGGCCAGGCAGCCACCGTGACCCGCGTGCTGCGGGTCGCCCGGGCGGCTGCAGCGGCGAAGCGATCCGCTGAACCTTTCCAGCTCCGGCTGGACGGCGTTGACGTGCTCTAGCAGGCAGTTCGCTAGCGCCGGCGCCGCACCATGATTTCGTGTGCGACATCCACCAGTTGGCGCGCCGATTCATCCCAGCTGAACTCACGGGCACGGCTTGCGGAACGCCGTGATATGTCCTGCCAGCGGACGTTGTCCTGGAGGGTGTGCACCGCGGCGGCAAACTGCTCCGGGGATGCAGGATCAACATACAGCGCGGCGTCTCCGCCAACTTCCCGGAAAATAGGGATGTCGCTGGCAATCACGGGGGTGCCCAGGGACATCGCTTCCACCAAGGGGAGCCCGTAGCCTTCAGCCCTGGACAGGCTTACCAGCGCCGAGGCGGTGCGAAGGAGCGCGTGGTATTCCTCGTCGCTGACGCCGTTGTGGAACACCACCCGGGCTCCGGGCGGGACGAGCTTCTCCAGTTCGGCGCGGCGCTCGGGGGTAATCCGGCTGAGCAGGTGAAGCGTGTAGCCGGGAAGTGAGGCCATCCCCGCCACCATGGTTTCCACATTCTTGTAGGGCATGAAGGACCCCATGTAGACGAGTGAGCGTTCGGCCCCGGCCTCAGCGCGCGGGGGCATGTGATCCTGGCCCGGCTGGGGGGCGTTGCTGATGATCCGCACCGGACGGCGCGTCAGCCGGTACTTTGCGATCAGCGCTGCAGTGGTTTTGCTGATCGTGGCCACGGTGTCGGCGCGGTTGAGGAGAAGCCGCTGCGGCCAGAATGCCTTGTGGTACAGCCGCCACAGCAGCCGCACCGGCGCGGGGAGGAAGCCTGGCGGGGCCGGGTGTTCATAGTAGATGAGGTCATGGAGGGTCAGGACCAGTCCGTACTTGCGGCCCCACGTTCCCATCGTCTGCATGGGGCACACCACCACGTCGGCGCCGAGCTTGTTGATGGTTCGCGCAACAAACAGTTCCGACGGCGAGAGCGGGCTGCCGATGAGGGTGTAGGGAACGTCGGGGAGAAGGGCTAGTTGCCGGACGTCGGAGACCAGCATGGATACGTCGGCGATTTTGGCCGTGGCGGCGATCAGGCTGGCGCCGTAGCGGCTGATGCCGTCGTGGTGGTCTGTCCGGGTATATCGTGCGTCAATGACAATCTTCACGCGGGATGGTCCTTAAGGAAGCTGCGGATGAAAGTGGCTGCCGGTCCAGGTGTTTCATAGTGGATCAAATGCCCGACGCCGGGAATCACCTGGAGCTCTCCGTTCGGCAGCAGCGCAGCCAGGCGGTGTTGGTCGGCCAGGACGGCGATCTCGTCCTTTTCCCCCGCGATCAGCAGCACTGGCAGGGTCAGCCGGCCGGCTACTTCCGCCACATGGCTGCTGACTGACGCCGTGAACGATTCGAGGAGGCTCTCCCGGCTGGCGAAAGCGCTGAAGTAGGCGTGGTGCTGGCCGTGGATGAAACGGCGGAGGTCCTTATCGCCGGTCTTGGCCATGGTTTCACTCATCACCCGGACAATCAGCGGATTCCGCAGCAGGGCCAGTCCCGCCGGCCGGGGGAGGCGGGCCGAAAGGCGGTAGTACAGGACGGCCAGCCTGGTCATCACACCCTTTGGCCCCGCCAGCGCCGGTGCCGCGATGGGGTTGATCAGGATCAGCGGGTCCACGGCTCCGGGGTGATCGGCTACGAAGTGCGCCGCAATGATGGAGCCGAACGAGTGGCCCAGCAGGACCGTGTCCGGGCCCAGGCCCAGTGCTGCCATGAATTCCGTAATGAACAGGCCGTAGCGCTCCACGGAATGCCCGCCGGACCGGAACGCCGCGGAATCACCAAATGCGGGCAGGTCCGGCATGATGATCCGCATCTCGGGAAGCTGGTCTGCAACCCGCAGCAGTCCGTGATGGTCTCCGCGGAAGCCATGGATGACCAGGATGGTGCGTGTTTCCGGGCTGGCCAGCAGCGGTTCGTAGGTCCAATAGGCAACCTTGCCGCCGTCGAGCTCCAGGGTGGAGGCGGACGTGCGTGCGGCCAGGTCGGCGCTGAAGTAGGCGGGCGCAGCGGACCCGGGCTGGGCTGTAGTCATGTCTCCTGCCTCAGGTAACGGTGTCCGGGTGGGAACCGGTCCGGTAACCCCGGTCCAGCCCGGCGAGCGCCGCCATGTCCCGGGCGGAGAGCTCGAAGTCGAAGATGTCCAGGTTTTCCCGGATCCGCCCCTCCGAGCTTGCCTTGGGGATGGCAATATTTCCCAGCTGGATATGCCAACGGAGGATCACCTGGGCGGGGGTTCTGCCATGTTCGGAGGCGCAGGCGTGGACAACGGGGTCGGCGAGGACCTGGCCGCGCCCCAGGGGGCTCCACGCTTCGGTCCGGATACCCAGTCCATCATGCAGTGTCCGGAGTTCTTCCTGCTGCAGCCACGGATGCAGTTCTATCTGGTTGACGGCAGGGACCACTTCCGCTGTCTGCAGCAGCCGGTCAAGGTGGGCGGGCTGGAAATTGCTGACGCCGATGGCACGGACTTTTCCTTCCCGGTAAAGGGTTTCCAGTGCACGGTACGTGTCCGGAAACAGGCCGCGGGCGGCACAAGGCCAGTGGATGAGGTACATGTCCACGTAGTCAAGCCCGAGATTGACCATGGACTCATCAAAGGCTCGCAGCGTGGCGTCGTAGCCGTGGTCGCTGTTCCACACCTTCGTGGTGACGAAAATGTCTTGCCGGGACAGAGCCGGGAACAGCTCGCCCGAGCCGCCGCTGCCCGCGTCACCGCCCAGTTGGGAGCTGATGCCCCGGGCCACTCCGGTTTCGTTCCCGTACATCGCCGCCGTGTCGAAGTGGCGGTATCCGGCTGCGAGCGCAGTGGCGACGAGGCCTTCCGCGTCGGCGGCCGGGACCTTGTAGAGTCCGTATCCGAGTTGGTGGATCAGCACGCCGTTGTTCAGGCTGAGCCGCGGTGAAGTTCTCATAGCCACGACTCTACCCACCAGCGGCGGCGAGGCCTTCAAAATCCACCAGGCGGCGCGCGGTGGCCTCGTCGAGGATCAGGTCCGTGGCCAGGCCCGCCGCCAGGGCACCGCGGAGCCCGTTGATCTTGGAAGCGCCGGACACTACACAGATCCTCCGTCGGACTTGCCGCAACTGCGAGAGTGCGGGTCCGGTGGACCGTTCGTTGAGGACGATCCCGTCGGAGGAGCCGTCGCTACGGAAGAAAACGGTCGCTACGTCTCCCACAACATCCGAAGTTGCCAAGGTGTTGAGGTCCGCCTCGTCCAGGTATCCGCCGGCATAGACGTGGCTGGGATAGTCGGCGTCCACGGAGCCCACGCCGAAAATCGCGATGCTCATCTTCGCCTGGAGTTCGAGGATCCGTTGCACGCTGCGTTCATTCCACATGGCAATTTTGGTGGCTGCGTGGTCAAAGAAGGCCGGCACCGGAAACTGTTCAACCCTGGCCCCGTAGGCGCTTCCGAACCGCCGCATGATGTCGCTGGCATACGTGATGCCCGTGGTGTGCATGTTGCCGGCGCCGTTCAATTGCACGATGACGCTGTCATGGGTGATCTTGCGCGTGAGGTGGCGGCTGACGGCGCTCAGGGTGGATCCCCAGGCCACTCCGATGATCGCATTTGAATCCACCAGCGGTCCGATGGTTCGTGCTGCCTGCATTGCCACCCGGTCCAGTGTTTCCGCCTCGTTGAGTATCTCCAGGACCGGAACCACGTGGACATCCACGCCGTACCGGCGGCGGATCCTACCCTCCAGTTCTGGGCCCGTATCCAGGGGATTGCGGATCTGGATCTGCACCAGGCCGGATTCGCGGGCCGAGGACAAGAGGCGGGAGACCGTGGAGCGCGACGTCCCCAGCTCCCGGGCTATGGCGTCCATGGTGAGGTCCTGCAGGTAATACATTTGTGCAGCCCGCAGTGCGTCAGAGTGGCGCGAGGTGGCCATCAGTACTCCCATCTGCACGTTTGTGCATAGTGCTTGACTCCATTTTCCATTACTTCAAAGAATAGTCATGAAACGGCGGCTCAAACATGCGATGCCGCGCCACACAAAGCCCCAAGGGAGTTGTTTTGGGACCCAAGGATTTTAACGTCCTACCTATTGCTTCAGCGCCGAAGCCAGGAGTTGAGCGCACTTCAGTGCACCACCTCAGGCGCCGTCCACACGCCAAGGTCCTGGTGGTGGGGGGCGGCATCAACGGCGTGGGAACTTTCCGCGACCTCGCGCTGCAGGGCGTGGACGTCGCCCTCGTGGAACGCGGCGACTACTGCCAGGGGGCCAGCGGCGCCTCCTCCCACATGATCCATGGCGGCATCCGCTACCTGGAAAACGGCGAGTTCCGCCTGGTCCGGGAATCGGTGGTGGAACGCAACCGGTTGCTTCGCATCGCCCCGCATTACGTTAAACCGCTGCAGACCACCATCCCAATCTTTAGCACCTTCTCCGGTGTCCTGGCGGCACCGCTTCGCTTCCTGACGCACAAGCAGCACGGCAAACCGAAGGAGCGGGGTGCCTTCCTCATCAAGCTCGGCCTGAGCCTGTACGACTCCTTTTCCCGGGATGGCGGCGCCGTCCCGCGGCACCAGTTCCGTAGCCGCCAGCGAGCCCTTGCCGAGCTGCCGAGCCTCCGGCCCGACGTGAAATACACGGCGACGTACTTCGACGCTTCCGTGCACAACCCGGAGCGGCTCACGCTTGACGTACTCCAGGACGGGGAGAAGGCCGGGCGGGCGGCAACAGGTGAAGGCAACGGGCAAGGCAGCACCGCCCGTGCCAGCAACTACGTCTCGCTGCAGTCCGTCACCGGACAGCCCAATCCGGGCACCGGCCGGGGGAGCACCGTGCGGCTGCGGGACGAACTGACGGGGGAGGAGTTCGACTTCACTGCAGACGTCATTGTGAACACCACGGGCGCCTGGGTGGACCTCACCAACGCGGCAATGGGCGCTGCATCCACGTTCATGGGCGGCACCAAGGGCTCCCACATCGTCCTGGACCACCCTGCGCTCCTTGAAGCCTGCCGCGGCAGGGAAATCTTCTTCGAGCACACGGACGGGCGGATCGTCCTGATCTACCCCATGGGTGACCGCGTCCTGGTGGGTACCACGGATGTGGATGCGGACATGTCGGAGGACGCCATCTGCACAGACGAAGAAATCGAGTATTTCTTCGACCTGATAGGCCACGTGTTCCCGGACATCGCCGTCACCCGTGAGCAGATCGTCTACACCTTCTCCGGAGTGCGGCCGCTGCCACGCCACGATGCCACCCAGCCCGGCTTCGTTTCGCGCGACTACCGCATCGAGCGCCGCGAAACGGGACAGGACGGGAATGGAAAGGGCGCCGTGGTTTTGAGCCTGGTAGGCGGCAAATGGACAACCTTCCGTGCCCTCGCCGAACACATGACCAACGACGTCCTGGGCGAGATCGGGATGGAACGTAAAGTCTCCACCGCGCAGTTGGCTATCGGCGGTGGCGCCGGGTTCCCTGCCGATGAGGCAGGGGTCCAGAAATGGATCAAGGCGCATATGGCCGCCGGCCGTGACGCCGACCGTACGGCGCTGCTCCTGACCAGGTACGGGACCCGTGCTGGAGCTGTGATGGAGTACCTCGACGCCGGACCTGACAGGCTTCTGCGCTCCACCCGCGAACTGAGCGTCCGTGAACTTGAGTTCATGGCGGCACACGAGCAGGTGGGACACCTGGTGGACGTCCTCATTCGCCGGACCTCGCTGGCGTTCCGGGGCCTGGTGACGGGCGAGCTGCTCAACGAGGTGGCAGAGGTGCTGTCGGCGCCATTGGGGTGGAATGCCGCAGCCCGTGCGGCAGAGATCAAGCACGCCCAAGACATTCTGGAGCGGTCTCACCGCGTAGAAACCCACAGCCTGGTCGCCTAGGACCCGGCTGCCGGCCGGGGCGGCAACCCGCCCCGGCCCCACGGTCCCTCAACCCGCGAGGGACCTTCATTAGAAAATAAGGAGTCAAAGATGTCTCTTGGAATAGTTTTCCTTTCCGAAGTATTCGGAACGGCGATGCTGACCCTGCTGGGTTGCGGCGTCGTCGCCAACGTCGCCCTGAGGGGGACAAAGGGCAACAGCGGAGGGTTCCTGATGGTCACCTGGGGATGGGGCGTCGCTGTCTTCGCGGGTGTCTACGTGGCCGCAAAGTCCGGGGCGCACCTGAATCCTGCCGTGACCTTGGGCCTGCTCATCAATGGAAAGGCTGAATACGCGCCGGACGTACCGGTGGATTTCGCCTCCACCCTGACGTACTTCGGCGGCGAAATGCTCGGCGCCTTCCTCGGAGCCGTCGTCTGCTGGCTCGCCTACAAGCAGCACTTTGACGCCGAAGAAGAGGTCGCCAGCAAGCTCGCCGTCTTCTCCACCGGTCCGGCCATCCGCTCCACTTCCTGGAACCTGGTGACCGAGATCATCGGCACCTTCGTGCTGGTGTTCGTCATCCTGACCTTCGGCGGGACTCCCTCCGGCCTGGGCCCGCTGGCCGTCGCGCTCCTCGTCGTCGGCATCGGCGTCTCCCTGGGCGGCCCCACCGGTTACGCCATCAACCCTGCCCGCGACCTCGGTCCACGCATTGCCCATGCCCTGCTTCCCATCAAAGGCAAGGGCTCGAGTGACTGGGGCTATTCCTGGATTCCGGTGGTAGGCCCGCTGGTTGGCGGCGCCCTGGGCGGCATCGTCGCCAGGATTGCCCCCATCATCGTCACCGCCGCCTCCTGACCCGCTACCCGACCACAGCTCAACTCCATTACAGACAAGGACGTCAACCATGAACCAGTACGTAATCGCCATCGACCAGGGAACCACCAGCACCCGTGCCATTGTCTTCGACCACAGCGGGAGCATCGTATCCTCCGGGCAGATGGAACACGAACAGATTTTCCCGCAGGCCGGCTGGGTAGAGCACAACCCCGCCGAGATCTGGAACAACACCAGGGAGGTCATCGCCTCCGCGCTGTCGAAGGCGAACCTGACGCGGCACGATATCGCCGCCGTCGGCATCACCAACCAGCGTGAAACTGCGGTGGTGTGGGACAAGACAACCGGCGAGGCCGTGTACAACGCCATCGTCTGGCAGGATACCCGCACCCAGGACATCGTGGACGGGCTGGCCAAGGATGGCGGGCCGGACCGCTTCAAGCAAAAAGTCGGGCTCCCGCTGGCCACGTACTTCTCCGGAACAAAGATCAAGTGGATCCTGGACAACGTTGACGGCGCAAGGGCAAGGGCTGAAGCCGGCCACCTGGTCTTTGGCAACACCGACTCGTGGGTCCTGTGGAACCTGACCGGCGGAGTGGACGGCGGGGTCCACGTCACTGACGTCACCAACGCCTCCCGCACGCTGTTCATGGACCTGGAAACCCTGCAGTGGGATGAGGAGATCCTCGGCATCTTCGGTGTTCCCCGGACCATGATGCCGGAGATCAAGTCGTCCTCGGAGGTGTACGGCACCGTGCACACCTCCCAGCTCCTGCGGGAGGTTCCCGTCGCCGGAATCCTCGGTGACCAGCAGGCCGCCACGTTCGGCCAGGCGGCCTTCGAGGCAGGCGAGGCCAAGAACACGTACGGCACGGGCTGCTTCCTGATCTTCAACACCGGCGAGGAGATTGTCCACTCCAAGAACGGGCTGCTGACCACGGTCGGCTACAAACTCGGTGACGCTGCGCCGCACTACGCCCTGGAGGGTTCGATCGCCGTCACCGGCTCGCTCATCCAGTGGCTGCGTGACAACCTGGGCATGATCAGCAGCGCACCCGAGGTGGAAACCCTGGCAGCGTCCGTGAAGGACAACGGCGGCGTGTATATCGTCCCGGCCTTCTCCGGCCTCTTCGCACCGTACTGGCGGTCCGATGCCCGCGGCGCCATCGTGGGACTGACCAGGTTCGTCAACAGGAACCACATCGCCCGGGCCGCGCTGGAGGCCACCGCCTTCCAGACGCGGGAGGTCCTGGACGCAGTGAACGCGGACTCCGGGGTTCCGTTGACCGAGTTGAAGGTCGACGGCGGCATGGTGGCCAACGATGCGCTGATGCAGTTCCAGGCGGACATCCTGGGCGTCCCCGTCATCCGGCCAAAGGTAGTGGAGACAACCGCGCTGGGTGCCGCCTACGCGGCCGGCCTTGCCGTCGGCTTCTGGAAGGACCTGGGGGAGTGCTCCGCCAACTGGTCCGAGGACAAGCGTTGGGAACCGCAGCTGGACCAGGCCGAGCAGGACCGCCAGTTGCGCCTGTGGAAGAAGGCCGTTACCAAATCCATGGACTGGGTGGACGAGGACGTGCGATAGGGCGCCCCTGCCCGGGACCGGACAACGTAGAAGGAGGGCGGCACGGGTGCCGCCCTCCTTCCTTGTGCCGGGCTTCAGGCACCGGCCGGGAACTTGCGGTGCCTCAGTCGTCGAGTTCAGCGCGAGGCGTCTTGGCATAGACGCTCCGGCTGACCGTATAGCCCCGTTCGTCCAGTTCCAGCGCCTGCGCGTTGACGCCCGCGAACTGCTCGGCGTTCAGCTTCCGCACTTTCACCAGATCCATGAATTCCTGGTCCGGGCCTCCAACGGCAGTGACCTTAATCAGCCCGGTTCCGGCTGAGTAGAACTTCCGCTGGTGTCCGGCCTCAGGCGGTTCCAGGGGGTTGTATTCGTCGATCACCAGGACGTCGTCGTAGCACCCGGTGGGGACGCAGACTTTCTGGTTTTTCTTGAACACTGTCCCGCAGTCGAGGAAATCAACCTTGGGTGCGTATGCCTGGACGTAAGAGGCCGTGCCGGTCTTGGGCTTAGCCTGCATGGCGATGCCGGCCTGGGCCTTGGCCAATCCGCTGATGAAGGTGCTTGGGGCACCTACGAACTCGCCGTTTTCGTACTCCTCCGGGTATTCGCCAAACAGCCACACATCCCCGCCGCGGGTCTGGGCGAAGAAGGCCAGTTCGGATTCGACCAGTTCGCCGTCAGAGTAGTCGCGGTCCCACAGCACGCGCGTTGTGACGCCGTCGATCACCTTCGTCAGTCCGGTGACTGTGTGGACCACCTTGTGTTCGTGGACGCCGTCGGCCGAAGTCACGGTGCCCACCGTGGTGAACTGCATGCCCGGCTTCAGCGGGAACCACTTGTTGTCGATCCGCGGATATTCCGGGAAGGCCGATCGATCGAAATTGATCGCGGAACCGGGGCCGCAGAGTTCCTCGGACGCCGGCGCGGCCGCCGTCGGTGCCGACATAGCCGTCAGCGATCCGAAGGCCAGCAGCAGCACAGACCCGCATGCCGCGAGGCGGCGTGCTAGGAGCGTCATCTCAGTGCCTTTCATGCTCGTTGAAAAAGGACTACGCCGCAGGGGCCGGCTGCAGTTCGGGGGTGCTGCGCCGGCCGCGGCCGCCCTTGGCGAAACGCAGGTACAGCGAGGGGACGATGAACAGGTTGACCAACGTCGACGTGACCAGCCCGCCCAGAATCACCACTGCCATGGGATGCTCGATCTCGTGGCCAGGGATGTTGCCCATCACCACAAGCGGCACCAGGGCCAGCGCAGTGGCCAGCGTCGTCATCAGGATCGGCGACAGCCTCTCGGCAGCCCCGCGAAGCACCAGTTCCGGGCCGAAGGGGACGCCCTCGAACTGTTCGAGGTGCTGGCAGTGGTTGATGAGCAGGATGCCGTTGCGGGCCGCGATCCCCATGAGCGTGAGGAAGCCAACCAGGGAACCCAGGGACAGGATTCCACCGCTAAGATGGGCTGCGATAATTCCGCCCACGAGCGCCACCGGCAGGGTCAGGATGGCCAGGGTTGCCAGCCGCCAGCTCTTGAAGGCTGCTTGCAGGAGAAGGTAGACAACGATGACAGCGCCAAACGAGTAGAAGAGCAATCGTTGGGATGCTGCCTGCCGCTCGGCATACTCGCCAAGGACAACCGCGCTGTAGCCGACAGGGAACTGAACCGAACCCATCTCAGACTGGAGCTTCTCCACTACCCTCGCCAGGTCTCCTTCCTTGACGTTGGCACTGACGTCGATGCGCCTGGACCCTTCTGAGCGCTCGATGACGTTGGGCGTGGGCTTCACCGAAACTGCGGCCACGTCGGCCAGCCTGATCTTTTGCCCGGAGGGCGTATCGAGTATGAGGTTCTCTATGCTCGTAACGCTCGTCCGGACCTCCGGGGGGCTCCACACCTGGACGTCGTAGGCCTTGCCGTCCCGGTAGATGTCGCCGACTTCTTCGCCGGCCACCATGGTGGCAGCCGCCCGGCGCACGTCGCCCGGCTTCAGCCCGTGGCGGTTCGCCGCTTCCAGGTTCACTTCCACATCGATCTGCGGGATGTTGGCCTGAAGGGCAACCTTCGCGCCGATGGCGCCATCGATGCCCCCCAGTATTTCCTTGATCTTGTCAGCTTCCTGGCGGAGGGTAGCAAGGTCGTCGCCGTAGACGCGGACCACCACAGCGTAACCAGTACCAGTCAAAACCTCGCGGATGCGTTCCTTCAGGTAGGTCTGGACATCCCGGACGATTCCGGGGTAGCCGTCCACGACTTCCTGAACCTTTGCAAGGGTCTTGTCATAGTCCACCCCGGGGTCAACGCTGATCCAGTTCTCACCGAAGTAGACGCCCACCACCTCATCAGCGTTGAACGCCTGCCCCGTGTGGGCCCCGCAGTTGTTCACGCCTTGGATGGTCATGAGTTCCCTGCAGGCCAGTTCGCTGACACGGACCTCCTCCGCGTTGGACGTGCCGGGCTGCGTGAGCCAGTGCATCAGGAAATCACGCTCCTTAAAGGAGGGGAGCAACGACTGGCCCAGCAGCGGTGCCGCCACGATACCGACCACACCCAGGACGCCAAGGGAGACATACCCTGGAACGGGGCGTCGGACGATGGGACGCAGCGCATTGGCATACCAGCGCTTCAGGACCCTGACAACAGGCGGATCCTTGTCCTCCAGCTTGGCGTTTCGGAGGAAGATGTATGCCATCGCCGGCGTCACTGTGAGCGCCACGACCATGGACGCCATGACCGCGAGGGTGTAGGAGGTGGCCAGCGGCCGGAAGAACGCGCCCGTCAGCCCGTCCAGGAAGAAAATCGGGACCGTGGCCGCCACAATGATCAGCGTGGCGTAAACAATAGGTCCGCGGACTTCCAGGGATGCATTGACCACCACCCTCGCGGTGCTTTCGGTGCCGCCGGTTGCCCGGTGGTGCCGCAGGCGCCTGACGATATTCTCGACGTCGATGATGGCGTCGTCCACCACCACACCGACGGCGATCACCAACCCCGCCAACACCATTGTGTTGATTGTCCCGCCGGTCCAATACAACACGAGGGCTGCAGCCATCAATGACAAGGGGATGGCCAGCACGCTGACCAAAGCCGTCCGCCACTGGAACAGGAAGACACTCAGCACGAGAATGACCAACAGGCATCCGAGAAGGAGGGCTACGCCGAGATTGCCGAGCGATTCCTCGATAAATGTCGCCGGCCTGAAGATGGCCGTGTCCACAGCGATTCCCGTCAGGCCGGGTTCGAGCTGCTTCATTGCCTCTTCCACCCCTCGCGTGACTTCGAGGGTGTTGCCCCACGGCAGCTTCTCCACGATCAGCATCAACCCCGGGCCGCCGTTGATGACGGCGTCCCCAATCAACTGTTGATGGTCCTCCACCACGTTTGCCACGTCACTCAGCCGGAGCGGGGGCAGTCCCTCCCGATCTTCGAGTGTCACTTGCGCAAGCTCCGCGGGTGACGTGATGGGCTGTGTATGGGTGATTCCGATTGACTGATTGGGTGTGTCGAGCGATCCGCCGGTGCCGATCACGGCGCCTGGGGAATATTGCAGCAGGCCGGCGTCGAGGGCGTTGGCCGTGGTGGTCATGACGGATTCAAGGCTGACCTTGTGTGCTGCCAACCTGGCCGGATCAGCCTGGACCTGGAGCATCTGGAGGCGTTCGCCCCAGATTGCCACATTCGCCACTCCCGGGACGCGGAGCAGATGGGCCCGGATGTTCCAGTAGGAGATCATCGACATCTCGATCAGGGACCTGGTGTCGGAGGACAACCCGATCTTCATCACCCGGCTGGTGGAAGACAGCGGCTGCAGCATCACCGGCGGCGCTGCCCACGTGGGCAGGGTCGGAATAACTGTCGCCATCCGCTCGGACACCAGCTGGCGGGCGGTGAGCAGATCCATGTCGTTCTTGAACTCCATCACAATGGATGAGAGTTGGGGTACCGACTTGGACCGCATGTGATCGAGGCCGTCAATGCCGTTGAACGCCTCTTCCAGGGGAACTGACACCAGCTCCTCCACCTCAGCGGCTGTCAGTCCCAGGCAGGCTGTCTGGACCTCGACTTTGGGCGGCGCGAATTCGGGGAATACGTCCACCGATGCGCTGCTGAGCTGCGCCCCGCCAACCATCATCAGAGCCGCCGCCAACGCTATGACGATCGATCTAAACCTCAGGCTGGCCGCTACGATCCGGCGCATGTCATTTGCCTGTGTTGAACTCGGCGCCGAACAACTCAGCGGCAGCCACGGTCACCACCGGAGTCCCGACCGCGGGACCCGTGCTGGCGGTGACCACACCGGCCTCCACTTTGGACACGGTGACAGCCTGGCGCTCAAACACCCTCGGCTCGGGGTTCGCATAAACCCACGTCTTCCCGTGGGCGTCGTAAAGCAGGGCAGCGTAGGGAAGGACAATGCCTCCCCCCTCCGGGGCAGGCTTGACTGTATCTGTGAGCAGTTCAAGCCGATCAATGGCCCGCTGGCTGAGTGTTATCCGTGCGATGCCAGTGGTGGCATTCTTCTCCACTTTCGCCGGCGCTTCGGATGAAGACTCCGCCTGCGCTGTGGTTTGGGCACAGGCGGGCAGTGAGGACAACAGTGCGGCGCAGACAGCAGCTGCGACTGGCAGGCGCCGAAGGAGGCTTTTGCTGGTCATGATACTTTCACCTTTTCCGGCATCGACATGACTGGATGTTCTGATTCGTAGACTTCCGACCACTCTTCGGGCTCGGTGCGTGGACCGAACCAGAGGGCGAGCGACGGGAGGATGAAGAGCCCCACGAGCGTTGTGGTCACCAGGCCGCCGCCAATAATCAGCAGCATCGGAGCAATCAAGGCCTGGCCAACTGTGCCGCCCAGGATGGCGGGCGGCATCATCACGAGGAGCGTGATGACCGCCGACTTCAGGACCGGCGATACCCGGTCCCGGGCTGCCTGCAGGACCACGTCCGTGCGCTGCGCTCCGGCAGTCCCGCGCCAGATCTCGTCGACGCGTGCGGACAGCATTGCCGCATTGCGTGCGGCGATGGCCAGGACAGCTGCAAACGCTGTCAGCGACAGCCAGGATAGCGACGCCGATCCGAACCAGGCCGCCACCGCCGCTCCGGACATCGCGGCGGGAAGTGCCAGGAATGTGGCGACAGCCAGTTTCCAGCTCCTCACTGCTGTCTGGAGCAGGAGCAGCACAGCCAGGGCCGCAGCAGCTCCGAGCCCGTGCACCAGGGTATCCGCGGCCTGGAGCTCACCATATTTCGTGGGGATCTCGGCGTGGTACTCGACAGGGAACTGAATCTGCTGGATGGCCGCCTCGATATCCCGCTGGATGTCTGCAAGCGGTCGTCCGCTAACATCGGCCACCACGTCGATTCGCCTGGAAGTGGCATCATGTTGGATGACAACTTCGTTGGGAACCATGCGCACATCGGCAATCTGGCCGAGTTGGACGTGGCCGCCGCTAGGCGTATCCAAGAGCAGTTCCCGGATGCTGGTCAGGTCGTCCCGGACGCCCACAGCTCCGCGGACTACCACTTCGAACACCTTCTGCTGTTCGAAGAGGTTTCCTACAACGATGCCCTGCATAAGCGTCGCGGCGGCGCGCCTTGCGTCACCCGGCTTTACACCGTGCTTTTCCGCAGCCGCAAGATCGACCTTTACCTCGACAATCGGGGTCATGTCGGCGGTGACAACGGTGGGGTTGTTCACGCCGGCAACCTTCCGAATGGCCTGGCGGACCTCCTCCGCCTTTTCGCGCAGCACCGGCATTTCCGTTCCATAAACCCGGACCGCGAAACCCGGCTCCATGCTGGTTCGCACATCGCCCATCGACTGCTGCGAGTAGTTCATCACGTTATGCGCAATGCCGGGGTAGCCCTGGACCACGTCCCGTACGGCACGCTCCGTCTCGGCGAAGTTTGCCTCCCGATCAATGGAGATCCAGAGTTCAGCGGAGCTGTTGCCCACCACCTGATCGGAGGAGATCGCTCTGCCCACATGCCCGCCAACCCCGGAAACTCCCGGGAGGGCCCGTAGTTCGTCGGAAGCCCGGGCCGCGATGCGGCGGACTTCGTCATTCGATGTTCCGGCTGCACTGTCCCACTGGACCAGGAGGGTCCGGTCTGGCAGCGTGGGAACGAGTTGCCTGTTGAGCGTCAGCTGGGAACCGGCTGCGATCCCAAGCATTCCCACGACCACCATCGCCGCGACGGCTAGGCCTCTCCGAGGACCGATCCCGTCCAGCGTGCGGCCGTAGTATGCCTTCGCGCGTCCGACAGCGGGAAGTTCCCTGGCCGGAGCAGTCTTCGCCGGAAGCAGGAAATGAGCCAATACAGGTGTCACGGACAGTCCGACGAGCAGTGCGGCCCCAAGGGTAAGGGCCAGTGACCAGAAAAGCGGCGTGAAGAACGCGCCGGCCACGCTGGTGAGGAAGAGCGTTGGAGCGAGGACAACAACCATGATCAATGAGGCATGGAACAGCGGGGTGCGCACACCCCTGACGACGCGGTTTGCCAGCGACCTGGCAGGCTGCCCCTCGAGGGCACCCCGGTCCGTCGACGTTCGCCGGTGGGCCTGGAGCTCTTCTACGATGTCACCCACAATGACGGACGTGCCGAGCAGTACGCCCACCAGGATGGCAACGTTGAGTGTGGCGTCTCGGGCGATCAGCACAACCGCCGCCGTTGTGACCGTTGTTACGATGGCCACAAGCGCTATCACGGCGACCCGCCAGGAGCGGAAGAACAGCCAGAAAAGGGCGACCGCGACCAGCAGGCTGATCAGCAACGCGAGAGCTAGACTGTTGACCGCGTCTTGGACATCGGTTGCGGGACGGAAGACGGACGTATCAAGTTGGACTCCCGTGAGGCCGGGCTCCATGTCTTTCAAAGCCGCTTCGACATTTCGGGTGACCTCTACGGTGCTGGTGTTGGGGAACTTTTCGATCACCAGCATCAGGCCCGCATCAGCTCCCACAACGGCATCGCCGATCAGTGGTTGATGGTCTTCCTTCACCTGGGCGATGTCGCCCAGCAGCAACGGCGGGTCCGCTTCCTCCACGCTGACCTTGGCCAGGTCTGCCGGGGTGCGGATGGGGAGGACGTGCTGGATGCCGAGTCGCTGGTTCGGTGATTCCACGAAGCCGCCGGTTCCCGGCGTTGAAGCCTCAAGGAAGCTCAGCGGCGAAACCCACACTGCGTTACCCGTGGTCTTGACCAGCTGCTCAAGGGTGATGCCTTTGTCCCGCAGCTGCGCAGGATTGACTTCGACCTGCAGCTGCTGTTCGCGCTGGCCCCAGATAGAGACGTTCGCGACGCCGGGGATACCGATCAGCCGGGGCTTGATCTTCCACCGGGCCAGGACAGACATGTCGATGCCCGAGAGCTCCTTGGAGTTCATCTTGACCATCATGACGCGGCTGGTGGAGGACATAGGCTGCATGATCAGGGGCGGGGAAGAGACGTTGGGCAGCGCGTGCGCCTGGGTCATGCGTTCCGCGACCAGCTGGCGCGCACGCAGGAGGTCGGTTCCGGGCTCGAAGATGAGCTCGATGGAAGACAGGCCGGCAACGGATTTCGAACGGATCTCGTCCAGCCAGGCGACACCGTTGAGGAGGTCGGCCTCCATGGGTGCGGTGATGAGCTGTTCGACCTCAACGGCGGAAAGCCCAAGGGCTTCGGTTTGGATCTCGACGTGTGCTGGGGCGAACTCCGGCATGGTGTCCACAGCCATGTGTGGAACATTCACTACGCCAAAAGTAATGAGGCCCGCTGCGATGGCGAGAACCAGGATCCGAAACTGCATGCTGAACCGGGTAACCCAGCCAAACATGGTATGTCACCTGTTGGTTTCTCGGCTGGGGTAAAACGAAAGGTGCAGCCCGCGGCTACGTTGCTGCGGGTGTAAATGGCAAGAATACATTTCAGGCTCCTACGCCGGAGACCAGTCAGTTTCCCCACAGACTTGGTCATTACAATGCACCTGCGCTGCCGTTGTTGGCAAGAGGGAAAGGCACGCAAGTTCGCGCCTGTAGGGGGTTAGGGAGTGCACGTGGTTTCGCGGGTGGCGGCAGTAGGGGGACACGTAATCCTGCGGGCCGTTGCAGTAGGGGGACTCGTACCCTGTGGGTCCTGGCGGGGGCCGTCATTTCCGGCAGGCACCCGGCAGCGTTGCTTCCCGGGTGCGCTAAAGTGGTTTCATGCGTGCGATCCTTCTGCTTAGCCAGCCGCCCGGTATCCGGACCAACGGATAGCGTGCGGCAGCCCCTCCATGGTGAGGGGCTTTTGTGTGTCCGGGAGCATTCCGGTGGCAGCAGCAGGATCAGGCCGTTATGGCAGCACAGATGCCGTAACAGAACAGAAGAGGGCAGCAGTGGGCGTTCAGCCGGAGACAGAGACCGGAACAACAGCAACAGAGTCGGCGGAGGCGCCCGGGGAGGGCACCTATAGCTTCACGGCGATGGAGGCCAAGTGGCCGCAGGTATGGGAAGACCTTAAGGTCTTCACGCCTGTCGACGACGGGTCGCGGGAGCGGCGCTACGTCCTGGACATGTTCCCGTACCCTTCGGGCGACCTCCACATGGGCCATGCGGAAGCGTTCGCCATGGGTGACGTAGTGGCCCGCTACCTGCGCCAGAAGGGCTACGACGTCCTGCACCCGATCGGCTGGGATTCATTCGGCCTGCCTGCGGAAAACGCTGCAATCAAGCGCAACGCCCACCCCAGCGAGTGGACCTACGCCAATATCGACACCCAGGCCGCATCCTTCAAGCGGTACGCCATCTCGGCCGACTGGTCGCGCCGGCTGCATACCTCGGATCCCGAGTACTACCGCTGGACCCAGTGGCTGTTCAAGCGCTTCTACGAGCGCGGGCTGGCATACCGCAAGGACTCCCCGGTCAACTGGTGCCCCACGGACCAAACGGTGCTGGCCAACGAACAGGTCGTCAACGGTGCCTGCGAGCGCTGCGGCACCACCGTCACCAAAAAGTCCCTCAACCAGTGGTACTTCAAGATCACCGAATACGCCGACCGGCTGCTCGACGACATGGAGCAGCTCCGCGGCCACTGGCCCGAGCGCGTCCTGGCCATGCAGAAGAACTGGATCGGGCGCTCCGAGGGTGCCCACGTCACCTTCGTGATCGAGGCCGACGGCGGCAAGCCCGCCAAGGAGGTGACGGTCTTCACCACCCGCCCCGACACCCTTTACGGGGCAACCTTCTTTGTGGTGGCCGCGGACGCACCACTCGCCGTCGAACTCGTCACCGGGGAACACGCCGCTGCCTTGGACGAATACCGCGAGCAAGTCAAGGCCCTCTCCGAGATTGAACGCCAGTCCACTGAGCGGGAGAAGACCGGCGTCTTCACCGGCCGCTACGCCGTCAACCCGCTGAACGGGGAGAAGCTGCCCGTCTGGGCCGCTGACTACGTCCTGGCCGACTACGGCACCGGCGCGATCATGGCCGTGCCGGCCCACGACCAGCGCGACCTTGACTTCGCCCGTACCTTCAACCTGCCCGTCCGGGCAGTCCTGGACACGGGCGAGGAAGACCCTGCCGTTTCCGGCACGGCTACCGCGGGCGAGGGCACCCTGATCAACTCCGGGGAGCTGGACGGCCTGCCCAAGGCCGAGGCCATCCCCGCCGCGATCACTATCCTGGAGCGCCAGGGCACCGGCGAGAAGTTCGTGAACTTCCGCCTGCGGGACTGGCTGCTCAGCCGCCAGCGGTTCTGGGGCACACCCATCCCGATCATCCACTGCCCGTCCTGCGGCGAGGTCCCGGTTCCCGACGAGCAGCTGCCTGTCACGCTGCCCTCCGACCTGCGCGGCGAGGACCTGTCGCCGAAGGGCACCTCTCCGCTGGCTGCCGCCGAAGCGTGGGTCAACGTCGATTGCCCGTCCTGCCATGGCCCGGCCAAGCGGGATACCGACACTATGGACACCTTCGTGGACTCGTCGTGGTACTTCCTGCGTTTCGTCTCCCCGCACTATACGGAGGGCCCCTTCGACCCGGAGAAAATCAACGACTGGATGCCGGTGGGCCAGTACGTCGGCGGCGTTGAGCACGCCATCCTGCACCTGCTGTACGCCCGGTTCTTCACCAAGGTCATCCACGACCTCGGCATGATCGACGCCGACGAGCCGTTCAGCGCCCTGCTCAACCAGGGCCAGGTGCTTAACGGCGGCAAAGCCATGAGCAAGTCCCTTGGCAATGGTGTTGACCTCGGCGAGCAGCTGGACAAATACGGTGTGGACGCCGTCCGCCTCACCATGATCTTCGCCTCCCCGCCCGAGGACGACGTGGACTGGGCTGACGTTTCACCCTCCGGTTCCGCCAAGTTCCTCGCGCGGGCGTGGCGCCTGGCCCAGGATGTGGCGAGCGAACCCGGCGTCGACGTCACCACCGGCGACCGCACACTGCGCTCCGTCACACACCGGACCATCGCCGACGCCGCCGCACTGCTGGACGCCAACAAGTTCAACGTGGTGGTGGCCAAATTGATGGAGCTGGTCAACGCCACCCGCAAGACCATAGATGCAGCCTCCGGAGCCGGCGGCGCCGACCCGGCCGTGCGCGAGGCCGCTGAGGCCGTCGCGGTGATCCTGAGCCTTTTCGCGCCGTATACGGCTGAGGACATGTGGAACGTCCTGGGCCACCCGGCCTCCGTCGCGAATGCGGGATGGCCGGCCCATGACCAATCCCTGCTGGTCCAGGACACCGTCACGGCGGTGGTGCAGGTCCAGGGCAAGGTCCGGGACAGGCTGGAAGTCTCGCCAAACGTCTCCGAGGACCAGCTGCGCGAACTGGCGCTTGCGTCGGAGAATGTCCAGCGGGCATTGGACGGCCGCGCCATCCGTACTGTGATTGTCCGCGCACCTAAACTGGTCAACATCGTCCCGGCCTAGCCGGGCCAGGCCGCCGGAGCAGCCCCGGCGGCCTGCCGTGACCCCAGGAGGCCCCCTTTGCCCGACCGCGACGCCGCAGCCTGGCCATGGATCCGCGCACGCCTGGCGGGAATGCGCGCCAGGCGTGACGGTGCTGGAACCCGGCCTAACGCCGTCGTGCGTACTGCCGTGGTCACGGATTCCGCCGCTGCCTTGCCGCCGGAGTGGGTGTCGGAGCTCAAAGGCACTGGAGTCCTGACCGTCATTGCCATGCCCGTGATGGTGGGGGAAGAGATCTATGGCGAGGGTGAAGACGAGATCTCCGAAAAAATTGCCCTGGCGTTGGCCAGCGGGACCTCCGTCAAGACCTCCCGGCCCTCGCCCGGCCAGTTCGAGCAGGCCTACCGTGCTGCCCGGCACAAGGGCTTCGAGGCGGTGGTCTCTGTCCATATCTCCGGTGACCTGTCCGGGACGGCGGATGCGGCCAGGCTGGCTGCGGCCAGGGTGGACATCCCGGTGGAGGTTGTGGACTCCCGGACCGTCGGCATGGCTCTGGGCATGTCCGTCCAGGCGGCAGTGGCAGCGGCGGCCGACGGCGGTGACGCTTCGGCCGTTGCCGCTGCCGCGACTGGCCAGGCGGGGCGGACGAAGGTGTACTTCTATGTTCCGAGCCTGGAGCAGCTGCGCCGCGGGGGCCGGATTGGTGCAGCCGCTTCTCTGTTGGGGACCATGCTGGCCATCAAGCCGATCCTGGCGGTTGATGGCGGCAGGATTGTGCCGCTTGAGAAGGTGCGGTCTGCTGCCAGGGCCGTTGCGCGGCTCGAGGAGATCGTTGTTGCCGATGCTTCCGGCCGGCCGGCTTCGGCCGTCAGCCTCGCCGTTCACCACTTTGGGAACGCCGACGAAGCGAAAAACCTGGCCGCGCGCCTGGCCTTGGCCTTGCCGGGCTGCCCGCCGGCCCAGACCAGCCCGCTTCCCGCTGTCCTCGCAGCCCACGCCGGCCTGGGCGTCCTGGCCGTGATCGTGGGGGAAGCGCGGACGGAAACGGACAGCCGTTCGGCAGGCCTTTCCACATAACGCATGCCTGACCTGTTGCCGCGCCCGGACGTTTCCCTAGCGTGGAGCTATGTCACGCCGGGACGCTGGAGAAGCAGGTGGTTCGGCGCGCCATGCCAGTAAACGCCTGCGGGCCGCCCTCGGGCAGCCACCCGCCGGCCTGCTCCTGAACGGTCACGGGCCCGAGCCCTTTGAGTACCGGGGACCGGCCGGGGACCCGCCGGGCGCCTCCCCGCATTCCCCGCCCGCCGGTTCCCGGCAGGACGTGGATCCTGCCGCCACCACTGCGGTGGGGCCGGCGCTCCGGTGGCGGCTGGGGCCGCGCCTCGCTCTGCTGCTGGGCATCCTTTCTGTTGCGGCGGGGGCATGGTTCTGGTGGCAGACGGGATCAGGCCGTCCGGAGACCCTGCCCCTCAGCGGCATCAGCCCTGGCAGCCCGGTGGCGGAAGGCGCCCCTGCAGGGGACCGGGAGAGCGGAGGCGGTCCTGAAGCTGCCACGGACGCCACCGGCGATGAATCCTCCGGATCGGTGGTGGTCCATGTAGCCGGGGCGGTGGCAAGGCCGGGCGTGGTTCAACTGCCTGCCGGAAGCCGGGTGCACGAGGCCGTCGCAGCTGCAGGAGGTGGGGCGCCGGGCGCTGACCTGAACCGCCTTAACCTTGCCCTCGCCGTGGAGGACGGCCAGAAGATCCATGTTCCGCGGGAAGGGGAGGCGGTCCCTGCGGCCGGGCGGGATGGCGCAGGCCAGGATGGCGGCAGCAGTGCAACGGCGGCCGAAGGAAAAATCAACCTCAACACGGCGGGGGTGGAGGAGTTGGATGCCCTGCCGAAAGTGGGCCCCGTCCTTGCCCGGCGGATCGTGGACTGGCGCAAGGAGCATGGGGCTTTCAAGAGCGTCGAGGAGTTGGATGCCGTGGACGGCGTGGGACCCAAGATGCTTGAAGCATTGCTGCCGCTGGTGACGGTATGAGAAGGCCCGGGTGAGCCGTGATCCCGATGGGTAGTGGCAGGAAGACCTCCCAAACGAGTCCCTGGAGCCGTTACGTGGAGTCCGCTGTGCAAGGCCCGTCTACTTCACCCGGCCCTGCGGGCGTCCGTCACGCAGGCGCCCGCCTTCCCGGGACCCGTGAAAATCCGGCGGTCCGTTCCGGCGGTGCTCCTTGCCGGCCCCCGACGCCGGGGGCTGCAATGCCCTTCCGGCACCGTGTCCTGGATCATTGGAGCCGGATCCTGGAGGGCGCCTGGCAGCGGGCAGTGAAGGGCGGTGCAGCGACGACCCCCCGCACTCCCGCTGAGGCCCCGCGCCGCCGCACCGACGTTCGCCTCACCCTGCCGGCAGCCACGGTGTGGGCTGCGTCCGTCGCTGGGCTGTGGCTGGCGCCCGCAGCCCTGGCAGTGGTGTGTTGCGGAGCGGTGGCCCTGGGGCTGCTCCTGCTGTTCCGCGCCGCCCGGCCCTGCGACCGACGGGCACCGGGAGTCGCGCCTACTCCCGTTCGGCGCAGCTTCCTGGCCACCAGCGCGGTAGCACTCTTCCTGGCTGCCGCCGCGGCAGCGCACTCGGCCGTCGCTTCCAGCCAGAGGTCTGAAGGTCCGCTCGCGGGGGCGGTTGCGTCCGGAAAATCGGTGGTAGCCGTGGTCGAAGTGGCAGGCGCCCCGCGCGCACTGGCGGCACCCGGCCAGGCCGGACCGACCGAGCGTTGGTCGGTGCCCGTCTGGACGCGGGACATCAGCACCGGCGGCGTCCTTCTCAGGACGCGTGCCCACCTTATTGTTATGGGCGGCCGGGACTGGGGAACCCTTGTGCCGGGCCAGCTGGTCCGCACCGCGGGAAAGCTTCGCCCTCCTGACCCGGGCAGGGAGGAAGCAGGCATCCTCACTGCTTCATCCCCGCCCGGGCGGCCCACCGAATCGCCGCTACTGCAGGGATCCGCCAAAGAACTGCAGGAACGGTTTGTTGCCGCAGCCTCTTTCCTCGCCCCCGATCCAGCGGGCCTGCTTCCCGGCATGGTCACGGGAGACACGAGCGTGCTGGATGAGGGCCTGGACAGCGCCATGAAAGGAGTAGGCATGACGCACCTGACAGCTGTCAGCGGGGCCAACTGCAGCCTCGTCCTCGGTGCATTGCTGCTGGCCTGCCGGAGCTTCCGCCTGCCACGCGTGCCGGCTGCTGTGCTGGCCGGGACCGGACTGGGCCTGTTCGTGGTGCTCGTGGGCCCCGATGCCAGCGTGCTGCGGGCGGCGCTGATGGGGGCTGTTGGACTAATCTCGCTGGCAGGCGGGCGGTCCGGCCGCGGGCTGAGCTTCCTCTGCGTGGCCGTAATCGCGCTGCTGCTGATCGACCCGGGGCTGGGGTCGAGCTTCGGGTTCCTGCTGTCCGTCCTGGCCACCCTGGGGATCATTATCCTTGGGCGCCGCATCATCGACTGGACGCCGGTGTCCATTCCGCGTTGGGCGGCCGCCGGGGTCGCAGTCCCATTGTCGGCGCAATTGATGTGCGGGCCAGTGACAGTGCTGCTGCAACCGCAGTTCGCAACGTACTCGCTGCTGGCAAATGTCATTGCTTCACCCCTGGTGGCTCCGGTGACACTTCTGGGGACGGCAGCCGTGCCCCTGGTAATTCCGGCGCCCTGGCCCGCCACAGCCCTGATCGCCGTGGCTGGCACCTTTAGCGCCGGCATTGCAGCTACGGTAAGGTTCACCTCACAGCTCCCGGGTGCATCACTTCCTTGGCCGGAGGGCGTCGCCGGCCTGCTCACCATGCTCTTCCTGTCAGCCGTCACGTTTGGAACGCTGTGGGCGGCGTCCCGTCCCCGCCGGGTCGCCGAATGCGTCCTGGCGTCCCATCGGCGCATTGTAGCCCTGATCGAAGCCCTTGAATCGGGACAAGGCAGTGCCGTGTGGCGCCCTGGCCTCAGGTCAGTGCCCGGTTCCAGCCGGCCCATGGTGCCACTGTCGCCAGCCGGCTTGGACCGGGCGGCCGGACGTGGCAGGCTGGAATACTCCACAAGACTTTCCGGAAGGAACCCACGATGGCCGCTGCGCAGAAGCGAGCAACCCGTTCCCCGGCATCGAATGCAGCCGCCTGGCTGGATGTGACGCCCGCTGCCGTGGTGCTGGTCAGCGGCCCGGAGGAGTACCTGGGCATCAGGGCAATGGACCGCATCCGTGCCCAGGTCCGGGCGGCGGCTCCGGACGTGGAGGTCAGCCGCATCAATGCGGCTGCCTATGAGCCGGGCACCCTGCTGATGCAGGTCAGCCCGTCGCTCTTCGGTGAAAGTAAGCTCATCGAGGTCGAAGCCGTCGAAGCCATGAATGACGCCTTCCTTGCTGACGCGCTTCGGTATGTAGAACACACGGAACCCGACGCTGTCCTGGTCCTCCGGCACGGCGGGGGAGTCCGGGGGAAGAAACTCCTGGACGCCGTCAAGAAGGGCGGCTGGCCCGTAGTTGACTGCCAGCCCCTCAAGAAGGACGCAGACAAAGTGGCTTTCGTGACGGCCGAGTTCAAGGCCGGCGGCCGCCGTATTGAGCAGGAGGCGGTGCAGGCCCTGGTCAACGCTGTCGGCGCAAACCTCTCGGAACTTGCGGCGGCGTGCAGCCAGCTGATCGCCGATGCCGGGACCACCGTGACGTCAGACATCGTGGACCGCTACTACGGTGGGCGCATCGAAGCGACGGCCTTCAAGGTGGCGGACGCGGCAATGGCCGGCAACGCTCCTTTGGCCCTGTCCACCCTCCGCCATGCCCTCGCCACCGGAGCGGACCCCGTTCCGCTTGTTGCCGCGCTGGCCGCAAAACTCCGGACCGTGGCGCGCGTTGCCGGGGCGTCGGGTTCCTCTGCCCAGATCGCCGCGGAACTGGGCATGCAGCCCTGGCTGGTGGAGCAGGCGCAGCGCGACGTCCGCCGGTGGACCCCGGACGGTCTGGTCCGGTCCATCCAGGCCACGGCCGAGGCGGATGCGCAGGTCAAGGGCCTTTCCCGGGATCCCGTGTATGCAGTGGAGCATGCGGTCACGGTGATCGCCATGTCCGTCCAGGGCCGCTGACTGTTCCTGCCTTGTCTTGGGGTCCATCCACCGGCCCCGGGGCCGTATGTCTGCGGCTTAAAGATGTGTGGCCGGTCCCCGAGCGGGACCGGCCACAACCATCAGTTCGGTTGAACTGGAAACCTTACAGTGCGTTGACCTTCTTGGAGATCGCCGACTTGCGGTTCGCTGCGTTGTTCTTGTGCAGAACACCCTTGCTGACAGCCTTGTCCAGCTTGCGGCTGGCAGTAACCAGGGCAGCAGCAGCTGCATCCTTGTCCGTGGACTCAACGGCGGTGTTGACGGCGCGGATGGCCGTCTTCAGCTCCGACTTGACTGCGTTGTTGCGCAGGCGTGCCTTCTCGTTGGTGAGGATGCGCTTCTTCTGGGACTTGATATTCGCCACGTGTGAACTCTCTTTTTAATGCGGAAATGGTCTAGAGGGCTTTCAGATTGGCCATTGACTGAGCGGCGTGGGGATACCTATGGCGGCCAACCATCAGTGGCCGTCGACCTGCACGGACACACAGCTACAAAGAATAGCAGGTCAGCGGCAGGGCTGGCCATTTCCGGGTTTACGTCCAGCCGTGTCGCCTGCGCAGTCCGGCCGCCACGGTATCGAAGCGCGCACGGTCCAGGACAGCACCCTCCCGCCGGATGCCGTCCGGCCGAAGCTGCACGATCCGGTCCAGCCGGGCTTCGCTGGCCCTGCCCTGCCGGTCCCAGGCGCCGGCGCCCAGGTCGACATAGTCCTGTGAGGTGGCAGCTTCGGGGACGCGGTCCCTGCTGGTGAGCATTACCCCCAGCAGGTAGCTGCCGCTGCGTCCAACTAGAAGCACTGGGCGGTCTTTGCCCTGGCTGTGGTCCTCTTCGTAGGGCACCCACGCCCATACCACCTCACCCGGATCCGGTTCACCATCGGGCCTCGGTGCGTAGCGGACGCTGAACCGGCCCTGGAAGTCCCCTGGATAGACGTCGCCAGCCGCGGGCGCCGCGCGGCCGTGGGAGGAGCCGGGGCCAGGCGCAGCGGAAGTCCTGGCGGCGTCACGCAGTGCCCGGAGGCCTGTCCTGACGGCATCCTGCAGTGAGCGGAGATTGAGAACCATTCAGCAAGCCTATAGCCGCGCCCGGCGCAGGAGGGTGAAGGCAGGAGCTCCGCTCAGGATGCGGCGGCGCGGTCCCTGACGTGGGACACTGGAGGTTGAAAATGTGCGGTCGGGCCGCAGCGTGCCCTCGGCGCGCCCTGCCTGGTTGCGCAAAGCCGTCAGTGAATGCCAACAGTAAGGACCCTGCGTGTCTCCCATGGCCCGCACCGCCCCGGTGCCCGCCGCGACAGATCCGGCCATTATTCGGAATTTCTGCATCATCGCGCACATTGACCACGGTAAATCCACCCTGGCCGACCGGATGCTGCAGTTCACCGGAGTGGTCCAGTCCCGCGACATGAAGGCCCAGTACCTGGACCGGATGGACATCGAACGCGAGCGTGGCATCACCATCAAGTCCCAGGCCGTCCGCATGCCCTGGGAGCTGGATGGCGTCAGCTACGCGCTGAACATGATCGACACCCCCGGACACGTTGACTTCACCTACGAGGTCTCCCGTTCCCTGGCGGCCTGCGAGGGAGCAATCCTCCTGGTGGATGCGGCACAGGGCATTGAGGCGCAGACCCTTGCCAACCTTTACCTGGCGATGGAAAACAACCTGACCATCATCCCGGTCCTGAACAAGATCGACCTTCCGGCGGCGCAGCCTGAGAAGTACGCGGCTGAACTTGCCAGCCTGATCGGCGGCGAACCGGAGGACGTGCTGCGGGTATCGGGAAAAACCGGCATGGGCGTGGAAGCGCTGCTGGACAAAATCGTCCGCGACCTGCCGGCTCCCCAAGGTGATGCCAATGCCCCGGCCCGCGCAATGATTTTCGACTCCGTCTACGACACCTACCGCGGCGTGGTCACGTATGTCCGCGTGGTGGATGGCATGCTGCACCCCCGCGAACGCATCCAGATGATGTCAACGCGTGCCACGCACGAACTCCTTGAGATTGGCGTGAGCTCCCCGGAGCCGACGCCCTCGGAGGGCCTCGGCGTCGGCGAGGTGGGATATCTCATCACCGGGGTAAAGGATGTCCGGCTGTCCAAGGTCGGCGATACCGTCACCAACCTCGCCAAGCCGGCTGCTGAATCCCTGCCCGGCTACGCCGATGCCAAGCCGATGGTCTTCTCCGGCCTGTACCCGCTGGACGGGACGGACTACCCGGTGCTGCGCGATGCACTGGAAAAGCTGATGCTCAACGATGCCGCCCTGGTTTACGAGCCGGAGACCTCCGCTGCGCTGGGTTTCGGGTTCCGGGTGGGCTTCCTGGGCCTGCTCCACCTGGAAATCACCCGCGAGCGGCTCGAACGCGAATACAACCTGGACCTGATTTCCACGGCCCCCAATGTGGAATACGAGGTGACGCTGGAGGACAAGAAGGTGGTCCACGTGACCAACCCCAGCGAATACCCGTCCGGCAAGATCTCCGAGGTCCGCGAGCCGATGGTGGCGGCCACCATCCTGGCGCCGAACGAATTCGTCGGTGCCATCATGGAGCTGTGCCAGAGCCGCCGCGGCGTCATGGGAGGAATGGATTACCTGTCCGAGGACAGGGTGGAAATCCGGTACCGCCTGCCGCTCGCCGAGATTGTGTTCGACTTCTTCGACATCCTCAAGTCCAAGACCCGCGGCTACGGCTCGCTCGACTGGAAGGCAGACGGCGACCAGGTGGCGGACCTCGTCAAGGTGGACATCATGCTCCAGGGCGAACAGGTGGATGCCTTCTCCGCCATCACGCACCGCGACAAGGCCTACGCCTACGGCGTGATGATGACCACCAAGCTGCGCGAACTCATTCCGCGCCAGCAGTTCGAGGTGCCCATCCAGGCGGCCATCGGCTCCAGGATCATCGCCCGGGAAAGCATCCGCGCCATCCGCAAGGACGTCCTGGCCAAGTGCTACGGCGGTGACATCTCCCGTAAGCGCAAACTGCTCGAGAAGCAGAAGGAAGGCAAGAAGCGCATGAAGATGGTGGGACGCGTTGAGGTCCCCCAGGAAGCCTTTATCGCCGCGCTCACCACGGATGAGTCCAAGGACAAGGCCAAGAAGTAGTGGTCACAGCGGCCGGCGCCACCGGAGGCCCCTGCAATGCCTAGCACTCTTCCCCTCGGCGACCCGGTGCCGTCGGACGGTCTCCTGCCTTCGCAGGCAGCCGACGGTGCTGCGGGCCGGGCGTTCGGACTTTACGTCCACATTCCGTTCTGCGCCGTCCGCTGCG
Organism: Arthrobacter sp. AB6; assembly: GCF_031844545.1. Lineage (NCBI taxonomy): Bacteria > Bacillati > Actinomycetota > Actinomycetes > Micrococcales > Micrococcaceae > Arthrobacter > Arthrobacter sp. AB6. The sequence continues at coordinate 27,977 of NZ_JAUZVL010000012.1, read as the reverse complement.
GCTACTGCGACTTCAACACCTATACCGCCACGGAGCTCGGCGGCGGCGCCTCGCAGGACGCCTATGCCGCAACCGCCGCCTCCGAAGTGTCCCTGGCAGCCAAGGTTCTGGCGGAATCAGGGCTTCCTGCGCGCCCGCTCAGCACGGTGTTTTTTGGCGGCGGCACACCAACCCTGCTTCCCGCCGGGGACCTCGCCCTGATCCTGCGGCGCGCCATAGGAGAGTGGGGAATCGAGGACGGCGCCGAGGTCACCACGGAGGCGAACCCGGACTCCGTCACCCCTGAATCACTTGCCATCCTGAAGGAAGCCGGCTTCACCCGAGTCTCCTTCGGCATGCAGTCTGCAGTGCCGCACGTCCTCAAAGTGCTTGACCGGACCCACACCCCCAGCCGTGTCCCGCAGGTTGTGCAGTGGGCCCGGGACGCCGGACTGGCTGTGAGCCTGGACCTCATCTACGGCACGCCGGGGGAGTCCCTGGACGACTGGCGGTACTCCCTGGAGACGGCGCTGTCGTATCAGCCGGACCACATCAGCGCCTACGCGCTGATCATCGAGGAGGGCACCAAGCTCGCCGCCCAGATCCGCCGTGGCGAAGTTCCAGGGATCGACGACGACGACCACGCCGACAAGTACGAGCTCGCCGACGACCTCATCACCAAAGCAGGCCTGGGCTGGTACGAGGTCAGCAACTGGGCCCGCACGCCGGAGCAGGCGTGCCGCCACAACCTCGCTTACTGGCGCGGTGACGACTGGTGGGGGATCGGGCCCGGCGCCCACTCGCATGTGGGCGGCGTGCGGTGGTGGAACGTCAAACACCCCACGGCCTACGCCGGACGCCTCGCGCAGGGTGTGTCACCGGCGGCCGGCAGGGAAACCCTGGACCAGGAGACCCGGGGCGTCGAGCGTGTGATGCTCGAGGCCCGCCTCCAGTCCGGCCTCGAAGTGTCGTCGCTGGGCCCGGAAGGACGGCATGAGGTTGCCGGGCTGATCGCGGACGGCCTGGTGGATCCTGCTGCCGCTTTCAGGGGCAGGCTGGTCCTCACCCTCAAAGGCAGGCTGCTGGCAGACGCGGTGGTCCGCCGGGTCCTGCCGGCCTGACCGCACCAAGCAACGCGGGGCCACTTCCCGCCCGATATCCTTGCCGGATTGGGACGGAAGTGACCCCGTGTTGTTCGTGACGGTTACTTGATCCAGCGCAGGTTGTACTGATAGCGGTGCGGCTGGCCACGGTTGACATGGATGCCGGCCGCCACCGAAAAGCAGGTGAGCGCAATCCAGATGAGGGTGGCAATAACGGCGAAGACGTTGCCGATCACGGGGACGAAGACCACCAGGATGTTCGCCACCAGGGCAGCAATGGTGGGCGGGAGGCTGAAGTTCAGGGCTTCCTTGGATTCCTGCGCCGTGAAGGGGCCGCGGTCCCGGAAGATCAGGTAGATCAGCAGCGACGGAACGCAGCCCAGGATGCCCCCGAAGTGCGCCATGGTGGCCCATTGCCGGTCTTCGCTGGCCGTCAGGGGCAGCGCATTCGCGGGAACGCCGTGGTACTCCGAACGGCCCTGGCCGCCCGGGCTGTCCCTGTGATCGCGTGCGTTTTCTGCCACAGTCTGTTCCTTCTGAAGTGCAATGGTGCCGGCTAAGAAAGCTTATTGGGTGTGCCGGGCCTGCAATGTTGCAGGATCCGCAATACCAAGAATACTTGGTACCGGCCCCATATCCGGCCCGGAATGCTTACGCCGGGCAGAGCCGTCCTTCAGGGCACGGTGAGGAAGTCGATGACTTCCTCGACCCTGCCCAGCAGGGAAGCTTCCAGGTCCGCGTACGAGCGGACGGCGCCGAGCAGTTTCTGCCAGCCAAGCCCGATGTCTTCCTTTGTGGCATGGGGCCAGCCGAACGCTGCGAGGATCCCGGTCTTCCAGTCCTGCCCGCGGGGCACTACCGGCCACTGCTCAATGCCCAGGACGGCGGGCCGGATGGCCTGCCACACGTCCACGTAAGGGTGGCCCACAATCAGGACGTTCCCCGCAGCACCCGGCGAGGCCATGACGGCGTCCGCAACGCGGGATTCCTTGGAATCCGGCACCAGGTGGTCCACCAGGACGCCCAGGCGCCTGCCCGGTCCCGGCCTGAACTCTGCAACTGCCGCCGCCAGGTCATCAATGCCGTGCAGGGGTTCGACGACGATGCCTTCCACGCGCAGGTCGTCTCCCCAGACCTTTTCCACCAGTTCGGCGTCGTGCTTTCCTTCCACCCAGATGCGGCTGGCCTTGGCCACCTGTGCCCGGTGGCCGGCCACCCGGACGGACCCGGAGGCGGTCCGGCCGGGTCCGGCAACGGCACCGGCGGCCTGCCGCGGGGCCGGGGGCAGGAGCTTAATGGCCTGGCCTTCGAGGAGGAACCCGAAACCAAGCCGGAAGGACCGGGATTTTCCGCGCCTGTCCTCCAGGGCGACCACGTGCATGCCGCCGGATTTTTCCACCCGGGTCACGGCGCCCACCCAGCCGGACTGGACATCCTCAAGCACCATTCCCCGTTCAACGGGAACCTCGGGCAGTTCAGTTTTTGCGGGAGCGGACAAGTCGCGTGGGCCCCAGTTCTGGTACTGCATGGTTTCACTCCGCCTAGCGTTCGGTCACAGGTCCGGATTTTCGCCCGGAGCGGTACCAATGCTAGCAACGGCGGGAGTCATAATAGACTGTTAGCACTGAGGCATGTCGAGTGCTAACCCTTGAGGTGGCACAGCGCGGGCGGCGCGTCCGCCCGAACCCTGGATGGAGGTGGAGTATGAGCGAGCCACGCAAACTTGAAGTGCTGCGTGCAATCGTGGAGGACTACGTCCATTCCCGGGAACCCGTGGGTTCCAAGGCCCTGGTGGAGCGGCACCATCTCGGTGTGTCCAGCGCAACGATCAGGAACGATATGGCCGCCCTGGAGGAAGAGGGCCTGATCACCGCTCCGCACACCAGCGCCGGGCGTATCCCCACTGACAAGGGTTACCGGCTCTTCGTGGACCAGATCTCGGCCGTCAAACCCCTGTCCCAGGCTGAGCGCAGGGCCATCCAGTCGCTGCTGGAAGGGTCTGACGACCTGGACGACGTTCTTGACCGCACGGTCCGCCTGTTGTCGCAGCTGACCAACCAGGTTGCCGTGGTCCAGTATCCGCACCTCAGCCGGGCACTGGTCCGCCATATCGAGTTCGTCCTCCTCGCACCGCGTAAGGTGCTGGTGGTGCTGATCGCGAACAGCGGCAAAGTGGAACAGCGCGTTATCGACGTCGGCCAGGACCTGGGGGACGACGCCCTCGCCACCCTGAGGGCACGGTTCCTTGGCTCCCTTGCCGGCACTCCGCTGAGCCAGCTCGCGCAGTCCCTGCCGGCAGTGGTGGCCACCGCCGGCCCGGGGCAAAGGCAGGCGGCCCAGGCCCTCGCCGTCGGCCTCGAGGGCCTGGCCCAGAGCAGCCGGGAGGACCGCATGGTCATGGCGGGCACCGCCAACCTTGCGCGGTCCAACGTGGACTTTCCGCTCAGCATCGGACCGGTCCTGGAAGCGCTTGAGGAACAGGTGGTCATGCTGCGCCTGCTAAGCGAAATGGCGCAGGACCATCGCGGGGTGGCCGTCAGCATCGGCCGCGAGAATCCCTACGACGGCCTGGCCGAGGCCTCCGTCGTTGCCACAGGGTACGGACCGGACCACGTTGCGAAAATTGGTGTCCTGGGACCAACCAGGATGGATTATCCCACCACCATGGCCGCAGTCAGGGCCGTTGCCCGCTACCTTTCGCGGATCCTGGGACCCTGACGTTTTCCCGTCCCCGGGCATGCAGAGCATTTTCCGCAGTCCAACTGCAGGCAGTACAACAAGGAAGAGATACAAACTTTGAGCAGCCACTACGACGTCCTTGGAGTCTCACCGGAGGCCACGGGAGAAGAGATCAAGAAGGCCTACCGCAAACTGGCGCGCACCCTTCACCCGGACGTCAACCCCGGTGAAGACGCGTCGGACCGCTTCAAGGCCGTGACCCACGCCTACGAGGTTCTGTCGGACCCGCAGAAGCGCCGTGTCTACGACACCACCGGCAACGAGAACGGCACGGACAACGGCTTCGGCGGAGGCGGCTACGCCGGCCAGGGATTCGCGTTCCAGGACATTTTCGACACGTTCTTCGGCGCCGGCGGAACAACCGGCCCGGCTTCCCGCGTCAGGCGCGGCCAGGACGCGCTCATCAGTGTCCGCATCGAACTCCGCGACGCTGTCTTCGGCGTCAACAAGAAACTCGAAGTGGACACGGCCGTCACGTGCCCCACCTGCGAAGGTTCCTGCTGCCGGCCGGGAACCCATCCGGAACGCTGCGACATCTGCGGCGGCAGCGGCCAGGTCCAGCGGGCCGTGCGCTCCATCCTGGGACAGGTCATGACCGCCGCCCCGTGCGGTACCTGCGAGGGCTTCGGCACCGTCATCAAGGACCCCTGCAATGAATGCAGCGGCCAGGGACGCGTCCGCAGCCGCCGTTCGCTGACCATCAAGGTTCCGGCCGGCGTAGCCACCGGAACCCGCATCCAGCTCTCCGGCCAGGGCGAAGCAGGTCCGGCCGGCGGCCCCGCCGGCGACCTCTACGTCGAGATCCGCGTGAACAACGACGCCACCTATGTCCGTGATAACGACGACCTCCACGCAACCCTGCACATTCCCATGACCGCTGCCGCACTGGGCACCGAGGTGAGCCTGGAAACGTTCGACGGACCGCAGGAAATCGACGTCAAGCCCGGCACCCAGTCCGGCGAGATCATCACACTTCGCGGACTTGGCGTGACCCACCTTCGCGGGTACGGGCGCGGCGACCTGAAAGTGCACCTCCAAGTCGAGACTCCAGCCAAACTCGACGCCGCGCAGGAGGACCTCCTGCGTCAGCTTGCCAAGATGCGCGGCGAGCAGATCACCGAGGGCAAGCTTGCAGCCAGCGGGGGCATGTTCGCCAAGCTCCGGGACCGGCTCGGTAACCTGTAGCGGTGAGCAATCCGGTCTTTTTCACCCCTCCCGGTTCCCTTGACCAACTGGTGGCGGGAGACGTCTTTGTCCTGGATGGGCCGGAGGCGCGGCACGCCGTCACAGTGAAGCGGCTTGCCCCCGGCGAGTCCGTTGACATCGTGGACGGCGCCGGGACCCGTATGAGCGGAAAGGTGGTTGCGGCCTCCTCCTCCGGGCTGGGTGTTGAGTGTGCTTCCCTTGCTGTTGAGCCGCAACCGGGGACCAGGCTGGTGCTGGTACAGGCACTGGCGAAGGGCGACCGCGACGAACTTGCCATCGAGACGGCAACTGAACTCGGGATCGACGCCGTCATACCCTGGCAGTCCGAACGGTCCATCGTCCGGTGGAAAGGCGACCGGGCCGCGAAAGCCCACGCCAAATGGCAGTCCGTGGTCACGGCAGCAGCGAAGCAGGCGCGCCGCGCGTGGGTTCCCGAGGTGCGGCCCGCCGTCGACACCGCCGCGCTGGCCGCCCTCGTGGAGGCTGCAGGGCTTGCCGTGATCCTGCATGAAGACGCGGTTCGCCCCTTGCGGACCGTGCTGGAAGCATGGCAGCGCGGCGGAACCTCAACGGAGCCCCGCGAAGTCCTCCTGATCGTTGGGCCGGAAGGCGGAATCAGTCCTCGGGAAGTAACCCGGCTGTGCGGCAAAGGTGCCGTCACGGCCCTGCTGGGGCACCATGTGCTGCGCTCATCCACCGCCGGCCCCGCCGCCGTCGTGCTTGCCAGCGACGTCCTGGGCCGCTGGGCGGCGCATAGTGCCGAACCTGCGGGTTGAGCAGGGCGCTAACGCTGCAGGGTGCAGGCTAGCGGACTTTGAAAGCCCGCGAGTCCTCGTTCTGGTCCGGCTGCCCGTCCGCGCCGGCCTGGGCCACGCGCAACTCGTAGTCGCCGGCAGGCAGCGTGAGGGCCAGCGTAAAGACCCCTCCCTGACCGGGCTGGGCGGACGCTGTTGTTTCACCGGTGAGGAACGGTGCCTTGCTGCCATCCTGCTCCGCCCGCTGGATCTGCCAGCGCAGCTTGCTGCCGGCCAGGGTGCTGCGGCCAGTGATCTTCACGCTTCCGTCGGCAATTTCCACATTTTCCTGCGGATCGATGATCCAGACGGGCGCCACCATGCCCGCGCCCCTCGTCATAAGGTCACCCAGCTGGACGTGGTCGAAAGCAACGTAGTCCGTGTGCCCATCCACCAGGATCCGCACCCGGATCTGCTGCCCGGAATCGATGAGTCCGGAGCTGGCCGCAGCGGCCGTGGCCGTATAGACAAGCTGCTGGACGGCACGGGCCGCCATGTCGGCGTCGAGGTTGCTGTTGAACGCGTCCTCGGACACGTCCACCGTAATAACGTCTTTGCCGGAAATCGAGGTGGCCAGCTTGCTGGGATTCTGCCAGGGGGTGAAGAAGTCCGGGTCAAGCGGCTTATCCTTCATCATCGCCCGGAGGGCACGCGTCACGGGGTTTTCCTGCTCCGGCACGTCCCGGAACTCCCGGTAGAGGAATACGTTGCTGCCGGTGCGGCCAATCCAGTACACCGGCGCCTTGTTGGAGGACTGCGTGGTTTCAAGCGGGGCGCTGGTGGATGGCGCGGTGCCGGTGGCGGCAGGTCCGGAGTTCAGGAGGCCGGTGGGTGCAGGATTCGGCTCGGCCAGGCACCCAGCCAGGAGCGGGCCCACTGCCAGGACCACCGCGAGGACCGCAGGGCGCGCACGGCCCCGGCGTCGTCCTGCCCTCAGGGGCGCAGCAGATTCCGGCACGTTCGGTTGCCTGTCCTTTCGCGAATGGGCCGCTTCCGGGCGGCGGTATTCCAGCAATGAAGCTTGATTTCCAGCATGGCACAGGGCGCGGGGCAGAACGGCCCTGCCGTGGTCCCCGGGGCCAACTGCAACGGGAACGATATGAGGCCGATATGAAGTTGATACCTAATGACGCACCCTCCCGCGCCAAAGGATCACCTTGGGCCGGTCCGTGGCTGCTTGCCCCATCCGGTGTTGCCGCCGTACTGGCGTAAGATGGAGGGACCGCTTGGGCAAGGCGCGCCGGATGCGGTGGCCGGCCCTGCGGTGGACATTATTTCGGACTTTGAGGGGAACACGGGCCTGCGGGCCGTCACCATGACTGAATCAGCGAATGGAAAGCGCCGGCTCAACACAGGCGAAGGCGCTGCGGGGGAATTTCCCCATTCCCTGCCCGGCAGCCGTACCGAGGTTGTCCTTTTCGACAACTCCGACCAAATGGTCCAGTCCCTGGGCAGCCACGATGAGGCGCTGCGCTTCATCGAGGAACAGTTCCCGCACGTCAATTTCCATGTCCGCGGAAATGAACTCTCCATCACTGGTCCTGCCAGCGACGTGCCCCGCATCATGCGGCTCCTCGACGAGGTCCGCGGCCTGGTGGCCCGCGGCACGGTCATCAGTCCGGCTGTCCTTCAGCAGCTCGTGGCGCTCCTGCGGACCCAGTCACTGCAGAACCCCGTGGATGTTCTGACCCACGACATCCTTTCCAGCCGGGGGAGGACAATCCGCCCCAAGACGCTGAACCAGAAGACCTACGTCGACGCCATTGACGACAACACCGTGATCTTCGGCATCGGTCCGGCCGGAACAGGGAAAACTTACCTGGCCATGGCAAAGGCAGTGCAGGCGCTTCAGCAGAAAGAGGTCAGCCGGATCATCCTGACGCGCCCTGCAGTTGAAGCAGGGGAGCGGCTGGGATTCCTGCCTGGAACCCTGAGCGACAAGATCGATCCCTACCTGCGCCCGCTCTACGACGCCCTGCACGACATGATGGACCCGGAGTCCATCCCCCGGCTGATGGCAGCGGGCACCATCGAAGTGGCTCCGCTGGCCTACATGCGCGGACGCACGCTCAATGACGCCTTCATCATCCTTGACGAGGCGCAGAACACCACGCCCGAGCAGATGAAGATGTTCCTGACCCGGCTGGGCTTCGGCTCCAAGATGGTTGTCACCGGCGACGTCACCCAGGTTGACCTGCCCTTCGGCACCCGCTCCGGGCTCCGCATCGTCGAGGAGATCCTGCAAGGCATCGAAGGCGTCAGCTTCTCGGTGCTGGACGCCGCGGACGTCGTGCGGCACCGCCTGGTGGGGGATATTGTCAATGCCTACAGCATCTGGGATGAGGCGCAGCGCAGCCGGGTGAAGCATTCGGCCGGCGCCGGCAAGCGGGGGGAACGCTCATGAGCATCGAGGTCAACAACGAGTCCGGTGTCCAGGTGGACGAAGCTGAACTCGTGGCGTTGTCCCGATATATCTTCGAACAGCTCTACATCCATCCGCAGGCTGAACTGTCCATCCTCCTGGTGGACGAGCCGGCTATGGAGAAGCTTCACATTGAGCTGATGGACGAGCCAGGTTCCACGGATGTTTTGTCCGTGCCCATGGACGAGCTGACCCCGGGTACGCCCGGCCGGCCCACGCCCCAGGGAATGCTGGGCGACATTGCCATCTGCCCGCAGGTGGCCCGGGTGCAGGCCAAAAACGCCGGCCACCCCCTCCAGGACGAGATGTTGCTGCTGACCACCCACGGCATCCTGCATCTGCTGGGATACGACCACGCCGAACCCGAGGAAAAAGCCGAGATGTTCGGGCTCCAGCGTGAGCTGCTGTCCGGCTTCACGGGCAAAGAAGCGCCTGCCGAGACCACCCAGTGACGCCCCTGCTCCTCGCGGCAATGGCCCTGGTTTTCCTGGCTGTTGCGGCGGTGCTGACCGCGGCGGAGGCCGCGTTCAACTTCATCCCGCGCCATGACGCCGAAGAAGCCCTGGTCAAGAGCCGCGGCACCGCCCTGCGGCGCATCCTCGGCCAGCCGGTGGCGCACATCCGCGCCCTGCGGTTCTGGCGCATCTGGTTCGAAATGGCATCCGCCGTCGCCGTGTCCGTCCTGCTCTACAGCCTGCTCAGCAACGTTTGGCTTGCGGGCGTCGCGGCCACCGGGATTATGGCGCTGCTGGGCTTCGTCATTGTTGGTGTCTCCCCGCGGCAGCTCGGCCGGCTCCACGCAGCCGCTGTTGTCCGCTTCACCGCGCCAATGATCCGTTTCCTCACCTGGGTGCTGGGGCCCATCCCTGGCTGGCTGGTGAGGCTTGGAAGCACGGCGGCGCCCGGAGCCCCAGGTGGTGACGAGGCGTTCTTCAGCGAGCAGGAATTCCGTGAGCTCGTGGAGCGCGCCAGCGAATCGGACATGATCGAGGACACGGAGGCTGAGATGATCCAGTCCGTCTTCGACTTCGGTGACACCCTTGTCCGCGCCGTCATGGTGCCCCGGACCGACATCCTCACCATCGAGGCGGGGTCGAGCCTGCGCCAGGCCATGTCCCTTTTCCTTCGCTCCGGCTATTCCAGGATTCCGGTCATCGGCGACAGTACCGACCAAATCCTGGGCATCATCTACCTAAAGGATGTCGCCGCCGTCATCCATGAGCTGGCGCCCAATGAGGAACCGCCGCTGGTGGAGTCGCTCGCCCGCGACGTTCGGTACGTACCGGAGTCGAAACCCGTCAGCGACCTGCTCCGTGAGCTGCAGAAAGAGTCCACGCACGTGGCCATCGTGATCGACGAATACGGCGGAACGGCAGGCCTGGTCACCCTCGAGGACCTTATCGAGGAAATCGTGGGCGAAATCGTGGACGAGTACGACACCGAAAGCGCGGAGGCCGTGGAGCTGGGTGACGGTTCATACCGGGTCAGCGCGCGCATGGGCATCGACGACCTTGGCGAGCTCTTCGGCATTGAGCTTGACGATGACGAAGTGGACACCGTCGGCGGCCTGCTCGCCAAGGCCCTGGGCCGCGTTCCCATTGTGGGGAGCTCCGTGAAAGTACACGGGGTGTCCCTGCGGGCCGACCGGCTTGAAGGCCGCCGAAACCGCGTCAGCCACATTATTGCGGCACCGTTGGCAAAAGAAGACACTGACCTTGAAGATCTCTTCGACGAGGCGGAAGCAACCCAGCAGGGAGTTTCACGTGAGCAAGAAAAATAAGGCCGAAGGCCAGGACGATTTCGGCGGTTTCCGCGCAGGATTTTCGATCCTGGTGGGGCGGCCCAACGCAGGCAAGTCCACGTTGACGAACGCGCTGGTGGGCAAGAAAGTGGCCATTACGTCCGCCAAACCGCAGACTACCCGCCACACCATCCGCGGCATCGTTCACCGCGAGGATGCCCAACTCATCCTCGTGGATACGCCAGGACTCCACCGACCCCGCACGCTCCTTGGCAAGCGCCTCAACGATCTCGTGGCGGACACCCTCGCCGAAGTTGATGCGATTGGGTTCTGCCTGCCCGCCAACGAAAAGATCGGTCCCGGGGACAAGTTCATTGCCGCCCAGCTCGCCGCGGTTGGCCGCAAGCCCGTGATCGCCATCGTTACCAAAGCCGACCTCGTGGACCGCCAGGCCCTGACGGAACAGCTCCTGGCTGTCGCAGCCCTTGGCAGGGAAGTGATGGGGGAGGATGGCTGGAAGGACATCGTTCCCGTATCTGCCACCGACGGCTTCCAGGTGGGCACCGTGGCTGACGTCCTGATCAGCCACATGCCGCCATCGCCCCCGCTTTACCCTGACGGTGAACTGACGGACGAGCCCGAGGCGGTCATGGTCGCGGAACTGATCCGGGAGGCGGCGCTGGAAGGTGTCCGTGATGAACTGCCCCACTCGCTCGCTGTGGTGGTGGAGGAAATCGTGCCCCGCGAAGACCGGCCCGAAGACAGCCCGCTGCTGGACGTGCGGGTCAATCTGTACGTTGAGCGTCCCTCGCAGAAGGCGATCATCATCGGCAAGGGCGGCAGCCGGCTGCGTGAAGTGGGCACTAATGCCCGCAAGGGCATCGAGGCGCTCCTGGGCACGCGGGTCTATCTCGACCTTCACGTGAAGGTGGCGAAGGACTGGCAGCGGGACCCGAAACAGCTGGTGAAGCTGGGCTTCTGAGCCGCTTCAGCTGCGCCGGCGGAGGCCGCCGGGCGTTTTCCCAGTCTTGGCCACTAAAATGGACCGGATTTGGTTTTTAGAGGAAGGTTCACCACGTGGGGCTAGGCCGCGACAGACGCGACAATGGATTTGACGGTCCCGCCGGGACTGTACCCGTATCCCGCCATGCGGACGACGGTATCGTCGGCGCAGCCCGCCATCTGGGGCCGACAAGCGGGATGCCTGTCTGGCTGAAGGTGGTCACGGCCCTCCTGTCAGTGGCTATTGTGGGCGGACTCGCCTTCGCCGGTTTCTGGTTCCTGCGCCTGCAGGGCAATATTTCCAAGGCGCCCTTGAATGCAGGCGGCGGCAGCACCGAATCCGTGAGCGATGCCACCGGACGAATGCAGATACTCATTCTCGGTTCGGACACCCGTGACGGTAAGAACTCCGAGTACGGCACCGCCGATGACTCCAACGGATACGGCAAGTCGGATGTCATGATGCTGATGGACATCTCCGAGGACAACAAGCGCGTCAGCGTCATCAGCTTCCCGCGGGACCTGCTGGTTGACATCCCGGAGTGCAAGGACCCGAAAACCAACAAGGTCTATCCGGCCCGCAGCGGTGTGATGATCAATGAAGCCATGGCCGAAGCAGGCATTGGCTGCGCCGTGGACACGGTCAACAAGCTCACTGGCCTCGAGGTGGACCACTTCATGATGGCTGACTTCAATGCGGTGAAGGAACTGTCGAATGCGGTTGGGGGCGTGGAGGTGTGCATCAGCGACGCCGTATACGATCCTGACTCACGCCTGCGGCTGCCGGCCGGCACCTCGGCTGTCCAGGGTGAAATGGCCCTCGCGTTCTTGCGCACCCGGCATGCCTTTGCCGACGGCGGCGACCTCGGCCGGATCAAGGCCCAGCAAGGGTTCCTGTCGTCCCTGACCCGCAAGATCAAGGACGATGGTACGCTCGCGGATCCCGGGAAGATGCTGAAGATCGCCGACGTGGTAACCCAGAACCTGACCGTCGATGAAGGACTGGCCTCGGTGCCCAGCCTGCTCACCATAGGGTCCCGGCTCAAGGACATCGATGTCAGCAAGGTGGCGTTCGTGGCTGTGCCCACCGCTCCCGCGGTGCTGGATCCGAACAGGCTCCAGATTGCCGAGCCTGCTGGTTCCCAGCTCTTCTCCGCAATGCGGCAGGACGTCGACCTTACCGATCCAACCGCTCCGTCGCCCGCGCCAACGGAGACGTCAGCACCCCCGTCCCCGGCCCCCACGGAAACCGCACCTGCGCTCCCGCCCTACGACAAAGCCCTGCAGCCTGTCACGGTGGCCAACGGCAGCGGCGTCCCGGGCCGTGCCCAGGAAATAGTGCAGGCCCTGGTTTCCGGCGGATTCGCGCAGGCCGGTCAGTTCGAGGCGACGGCGGTGGCGCAGTCAGTGGTCTACTACGGCCTGGACTTCGCGGATGTGGCAGCGGACGTTGCAGCAATGCTGGGTATTCCCGCCGAACAAATGATCCCTGCCCCGAACATCGCAGGGATCCAGGTGTACCTCGGTACCGACTTCACCTCCGGCACCACCTACGGGGCTGCGGTATTGCCCGAAGACATCGTTAATCAGACGGCCAAGGATGCATCCTGCCAGCAGGCCAATCCGATGCTCATCGTCGAGCGCTAGCCGACCCGACCAGCCGGTGCAGCGGACCAGTCACTGACAAGGAACAGCGGGGCCTGCCGGAAGGCGTGCCCCGCTGTTCCCTCTCCATTACCAGATACTGACGCGTTCCGCGGGAGGCATCCACATGCCGTCCTGTTCGGAAACCTCGAATGACTCGTGGAAAGCGTCGAGGTTCCTGGCAATGGCATTGGTGCGGAACTCGTTGGGGGAGTGCGGGTCCGTCGCGAGGCGGCGGATGGCCTCCTCCTGCCGAATGACCTGCCGCCAGCCGGCGGCCCACGAGGCGAAGAAGCGCTGCTCCCCGGTCAGGCCGTCAAGGACATCCGGTTCCTTGCCGTCAAGGCTGATCCGGTAGGCCTTGTAGGCGATCGCCAGTCCTGCCAGGTCGCCAATGTTTTCGCCAAGCGTGAGCCGGCCGTTGACGTTGTGTCCTGGCGCCGCGGAGGGTGACAGGGCATCGAATTGGGCCACGAGTTTGGCGGTGAGCTTTTCGAAAGCCTGCCGGTCCTCGTCCGTCCACCAGTTCCGCAGCGCCCCGCCGCCGTCGAACTGGGACCCCTGGTCATCAAAACCATGGCCGATCTCGTGCCCGATGACAGCCCCGATGCCGCCGTAGTTCACCGCGTCGTCAGCATCGGCTGTGAAGAACGGGGGCTGCAGGATCGCTGCCGGAAACACTATTTCGTTCATCATCGGGTGGTAGTACGCGTTGACCGTTTGCGGGGTCATGAGCCACTTGTTGCGGTCCACCGGCTTGCCCACCTCATCAAGGTGCCGGTCAACGTCGGCATTATGTGCACGTTCCACATTGCCCAGCAGGTCAGCCGGGTCGATCTCCACGGCGGAGTAATCAATCCATTCCTCCGGGTAGCCGATTTTCGCCCGGAACCCCTCCAGTTTCCGCAGCGCTTCCGCCTTCGTGGCCTCTCCCATCCAGCCCACGGCCGTGATGCTCTGCCGGTAGGCCTCAATCAGGTTGGCAACGAGCGCCTGCATGCGGGCCTTGTGGGTCTCCGGGAAGTGCCGGGCCACGTAGATCTGTCCCACAGCTTCGCCAAGCGCCGCTTCGACGACGGCGACACCGCGCTTCCAGCGGTCCTTGTTCCGCGGGGTGCCGCTGAGCGTGGTTCCGTAGAAGGCGAAATTGGCATCGACGAACGACGACGAAAGGTAGGGGGCCGCGGCACTTACCACCCGCAGGGCGAGCCATTCCTGCCAGTGGGCCAGCGGCTCGGACTCGAGGAGCGCCGCGGCGCCATCGAAGAACGGCGGGGTGCTCATCACAACTTCCTGGCGTTTGGCCTCGTCGATGCCGGCGGCTTCAAACCATGTGGTGAGCAGCGGGAACAGCGCGGACGCTTCATCCGCGGTCTTCAGGTTGTATGTCTTTTGCGGGTCCCTCAGCGTGACATTGTCCCAGTGGTGGGACGCGAGCTTGGTCTCCAGCTCCACCACCCGCCCGGCGGCGGCACCGGCGTCCGCAACCCCGGCCAGCTCAAGCATGGTCTTCACATGGGCTGTGTACGCCGTAACCATCGGTGCGAACTTTTCTTCCCGGTAGTACGACTCGTCGGGGAGGCCGAGTCCGCCCTGCCCGGTGTACAGCAGAATCCGGTCGGGGTTGCCCGCGTCAGGGGCCGGGTAGATATAGAAGAGCCCGCCAACGTCGGCCCGGAAGAGCCGCCCCGCCAGGGACACGAGCTCAGCCACGGAGGTTGTGGCGAACACGGCCGCCAACCTCTGCCGGATAGGTTCGATGCCCTTCGCTTCAACAACGGCCTCGTCCATGAAGCTGTTGTAGAGGTCCCCGATCTTCCGCTCGATTCCGTTGGCGGCTGCACCCTTGGCCGCTGCCTCTTCAATGATGTCCCGGACAGCGATCTCTGAACCGTCCCGGAGCGCCGTGAAGGCTCCCTCAAGCGGACGGTCGTCAGGGATTTCCGCGGCCTTCAGCCAGGCACCGTTGACGTGCTGGTACAGGTCATCCTGCGGCCGGACGGTGTGGTCGATGGTGGACAGGTCGATCCCCGATATGGGCACTGAAACTCCTTTGATGAAGGGCCGCGCCCGGTCGATAACCCGGCGGCGTCTGCATGGTGGACTTTACGGACGGTAGTGCCCTTTCATCTTACGCACGCGTGTTACCCTCAAAAGGTGCGTGCAGAGCTCCTTCTTCTTAGCTGCCGCGGCGAGGCCTCAGACGCGATCTAGCGCAAGGCCCACCCTCGCTGCGGAGTTTGTGTTGCCCGGCCACCCTTTCAACGAAGAACCACAGAAAAGGCCCCGATAGTAATGCGAAACGCACAGAAGCCCTCAGGAATGCCCGCCCACCGCTACACGCCGTTCCAGGACCAGATCAAGGTGGAGCTGCCGGACCGCACGTGGCCGGACAAGATCATCACCAAAGCTCCCCGCTGGTGTGCGGTGGACCTGCGTGACGGCAACCAGGCCCTGATTGATCCGATGAGCCCTGCCCGCAAAATGAAGATGTTCGATCTGCTGGTGCGGATGGGCTACAAGGAGATCGAGGTAGGTTTCCCCTCTGCTTCCCAGACGGATTTCGACTTTGTCCGCCAGCTCATTGAAGGCAACCACATCCCGGACGACGTCACCATCCAGGTCCTCACCCAGGCCCGCGAGCACCTGATCGAGCGGACCTACGAATCCCTGGTGGGCGCCAAGCAGGCCATCGTCCATCTATACAACTCCACCTCGGTCCTGCAGCGCCGGGTGGTCTTCAACCAGGATGAGGACGGCATCCTGGACATCGCACTCCAGGGCGCCCGCCTCTGCAAGAAGTACGAGGAAACCCTCGCGGACACGCACGTGACCTACGAGTACTCCCCGGAGTCCTTTACCGGCACGGAACTGGAATACGCTGTGCGGGTCTGCAACGCCGTCGCCGATGTTTTCGAAGCCTCCGCGGACCGCCAGGTCATCATCAACCTGCCCGCCACTGTGGAAATGGCCACCCCCAACGTTTACGCCGACTCCATCGAGTGGATGAGCCGCCACCTGCATCCCCGCGAAGGCATCATCCTCTCCCTGCACCCCCACAACGACCGCGGCACCGGCGTAGCGGCCGCGGAACTGGGTTACATGGCTGGCGCCGACCGGATCGAGGGCTGCCTTTTCGGCAACGGCGAACGGACCGGCAACGTTGACCTGGTGACCCTCGGACTGAACCTGTTTGTCCAGGGCATCGACCCCATGATCGACTTCTCCAACATCGACGACGTCCGCCGGACCGTGGAGTACTGCAACCAGCTCCCCGTCCCCGAGCGCTCACCCTATGGCGGCGACCTTGTTTTTACGGCGTTCTCCGGCTCCCACCAGGACGCCATCAAGAAGGGATTCGAGGCGTTGGAACGGGACGCCGCGGCCGCCGGCAAGGCAGTGGAAGACTTCACGTGGCAGGTGCCGTACCTGCCCGTGGACCCCAAGGACCTGGGCCGCAGCTACGAGGCCGTTATCAGGGTCAACTCGCAGTCCGGCAAGGGCGGTGTGGCCTACCTGCTCAAGAACGAGCACAGCCTGGACCTGCCGCGCCGCGCCCAGATCGAGTTCTCCGGCGTGATCCAAAAGCGCACGGACACCGTTGGCGGGGAAGTAAGCGGCGCCCAGCTGTGGCAGGTCTTCCAGGATGAGTACCTGCCCTCCGGGAAGGCAGACGGTCAGTGGGGACGCTACTCCCTGGGTGCAGTCAAGACAGAAACGGATGACGACGGCGGCATGACGCTTCACGCCTCCCTCACCGTGGACGGCGTGCAGGTCCAGCGAACCGGGACCGGCAACGGGCCCATTGCGGCCCTGCTGAGCATCCTGCGCGAAGACGGCGTGGATGTCCGGGTCCTCGACTACAGCGAACACGCCCTTTCCGAGGGCGGCAATGCCATGGCTGCCGCCTACGTCGAATGCGCCGTGGGGGAACGGGTCCTGTGGGGCGTGGGCATTGACGCCAACACCAGCATGTCGTCGCTGAAGGCCGTCATTTCTGCCGTGAACCGCGCCATCCGGGACGCCAAGGCCTGAAACCGCACCGTTGTGCCGCCGGGTGCCGCCGGCCGCACAACGGAGCCCCGCCCGGTGACGGCCGGCGGAATGGTGCCTGCAAAGGATGGGAAGATAGAGGCGTGGCCCAACACTCTTTCGCCTCCCGCGCATACCGGGACGACGCCGTCGTACTGCGCACCCATAAGCTGGGCGAGGCGGACCGGATCATCACCCTCCTGACCAAGCACCACGGCCAGGTGCGGGCTGTTGCCAAGGGGGTCCGGCGCACCAGCAGCCGGTTCGGAGCCCGCCTTGAGCCCTTTATGGTGGCGGACCTGCAGCTTGTTTCCGGCAAGACGCTGGACATCGTCACCCAGGCGGTGGCCAAGGGCGCTTACGGCGGCAGCATTGCCGCCGATTACGGCCGGTACACGGTGGCGGCGGCGATGACCGAGACGGCGGAGAAACTGACCGACGTCGACGGGGAGGCAGGAACTGCCCAGTACAACCTGCTTGTGGGTGCGCTGGGCGCCCTGAGCAGGGATGAACACGCCGCCGGCCTGATCCTCGACTCCTATCTGCTGCGGGCGTTGGCCACCGGCGGCTGGGCCCCAAGCTTTACGGACTGCGCCCGCTGCGGGGTCCCCGGCCCCCATAACGCTTTCTCGGCGCCACTGGGAGGTATGGTCTGCAGCGGATGCAGGCCCCCAGGATCGCCGGCGCCGGCGCCGGAAACCGTGGTCCTCCTGGCGGCACTGCTGACCGGCGACTGGACCACGGCGGACGGCTCCCTCCCGCCACACCGGAAAGAGGCCGCGGGCCTGGTGGCGGCGTACCTGCAATGGCATCTTGAACGAGTCCTGAAGTCCCTCAAACATGTGGAGCGAAGCTGACAGTGGCCCTCGGCAAAAAGAACCCCTCGTCCAGAAAGCGCACCCACCCGGTGGTTGCCCCGTACCCGCATCCTTCCGGAGCCGTGGCGCCCTCCATCCCCGCAGAGTTCATTCCACGCCATGTGGCGATCGTGATGGACGGGAACGGGCGCTGGGCCAACCAGCGCGGACTGCCGCGGATAGAAGGGCACAAGGCAGGGGAGCCGGCGCTGCTGGACGTCATGGCGGGGGCGATAGAACTCGGCATCGAGTATGTCAGCGTGTACGCCTTTTCCACGGAAAACTGGCGCCGGTCTCCGGAGGAAGTGCGCTTCCTGATGGGATTTAACAAGGATGTGCTGCGCCGGCAAAGAAACCAGCTCGATGAATGGGGCGTGCGCGTCCGCTGGTCCGGACGCCGGCCGCGGCTGTGGGGCTCGGTCATCCGGGAGCTGGAAGAGGCCGAGGAGTTCACGGAAGGCAACACCACCTGCACGTTGACCATGTGTGTTAATTACGGCGGCCGGGCTGAAATTACCGACGCTGTCTCGGCCATCGCCGCCGAGGTTGCCGCAGGCAGGTTGAAACCCGGTGCCATCACCGAGCGGACAATCCAGAAGTACCTCGACGAGCCGGACCTGCCGGACGTTGACCTGTTCCTCCGCAGTTCGGGCGAGCAGCGGCTGTCCAATTTCATGCTTTGGCAGTCGGCCTATGCCGAGTTCGTTTTCATGGACACGCTGTGGCCCGACGTCGACCGCCGGACGCTGTGGACGGCAGTGGAGGAGTACGCCCAGCGGGACCGTCGGTACGGCGGGGCGGTGGATGCCGCAACACCCGCGGGCTCCTAGGGTCCACGCCCGGCCGGCGGCGCACCCGGGTCCGGCAGGCGGCGGCCTTCAGGCGGGGTAGCCCCTGAGCCCGTGTGTCCTTCGCTCATCCGCTCTTCGAACTCTCGGATGGCTCCGGGTCATCGTCCCCGTATGCCCTGAGCCAGCGTGCCAACCGGGCGTAGGCGTCGGCCCGCACTGCAGCAGGGGAGAGGAACACGTCATGAAGGGCGCCGTCTATCCGTTCCACCGTCACCGTGCGGCCAAGCGTCAGGGCACGCGCGGCAATGATGTTGACGTCAAGTACGGCATCCGTCCGCCGCATCTCCTCAGACCAGAAGAGGCCGTTGGCGCTGCCGCCGGACAACAGGACAAGGATGGGAACGTGTATGTTGAGGCCCCGCGCCACCTTGGAGTGCCCGGACAGCACGGCATTGAGCCAGCCGGCCCGCACGGGAAATGCCATCGGGGGACGGTACCGGTCATCCAGGGTCCACTCACCTTCGGCCGAGCTGCTGATGGTCCGCCAGTAGAACCCGCGCTCCGGAAGCCGGAGAACGGCTTCGGGCCGGAACCGCGCAACAGGTGCCACCATCCTGGACGCCGCACGCCGCACCAGTGAGCTGCCGTGCATTTCCAGCCACGGGCTGTTCAGGACAAGCCGGGAGACCCTGCCGGGATGCCGGCTGGCCCACAGCGCCGCCACCAGCCCTCCAGTCGAATGGCCCATAAGGGTGAGCAAGGGGTCCGCGCCGTCCTGGCAGATCAGCTGGAACGCAGCTTCTATTTCGGCATCGTAATCCATGAGGTCGGCGACGTATCCGCCCGGGAGATCCGGACGCAGGCTCCGGCCGTGGTTGTGCATGTCCAGTGCGTAAAAGTCGTAACCCGCCGTGGACCAGAAGCGGGCAAGGTCCGCGTTGAAGAAATAGTCGCTCCAGCCATGCAGGAACAGGATGGCCCTGCGCCGGCCCGGGAATGGAGGCAACTTCTCCAGTGCGGGGCGGAACCGGACCAGGGTGGCCGCGCGCTCCACCCCGTCCGGCCCCGTGGCGCGGAAGGCATGAGACTCAAAGTCAGCGCCCAGGATGTCCTGCTGCCATTCCATGCGCTTATGCTAATCCGGTGCAGGTTTGCCCCGCTCATTTTGGTCTGGGCCCTCATAGACGGAAAACTAGAGGCATGCGCGTTTATCCCACATTCTTCAGGCTGGCCTTTTCATGGATGGACGCGGAGCGCGCCCACAAGATCGGATTCAAGGGCATCAGGCTGGCGCATCGCTCCGGTGCCGGGAAGCTGCTGGCGAAGCTGACGGCTCCCGCACCGTCACTCCAGACCACGGCTTTTGGAACAACCTTTCCGTCGCCCTTCGGGCTTGCCGCCGGCTTCGACAAGGAAGGCCATGGGATCGAGGCCCTGACGGAGCTTGGCTTCGGCCACGTGGAGGTGGGTACCATCACCGGGCAGGCCCAGCCGGGCAACGAGAAACCGCGGCTCTTCCGCCTGGTGGAGGACCGGGCGGTCATCAACCGCATGGGATTCAATAACGACGGCGCAACCGCCGTGGCCCCGCGGCTCAAGGCCGCGCGAGCCGCCCTACAGCGCCGGCACCGGGGCGTTCGCCCCGTTATCGGCGTCAATATCGGCAAGACCAAAACAGTGGAGCTTACCGATGCCGTGGAGGATTACCTCGTCAGTGCCCGCAGCCTTGCACCTGCTGCGGACTACCTGGTGGTTAACGTAAGCTCGCCCAATACTCCCGGCCTGCGGCTGCTGCAGGACGTGGAGTCGCTCCGGCCGCTGCTGACGGCTGTGGGCCAGGAAGCGGACAGGTCGGCAGGCCGCCACGTCCCCCTGCTTGTGAAGATCGCCCCGGACCTCAGCGACGAGGATATCGACGACGTCGCGCGCCTGGCCCTGGACCTCAAGCTGGACGGCATTATCGCCACCAACACCACCATCGCCAGGGACGGCCTGTCCACACCAGCGGAAGAGGTGGAAAGATGCGGCGCCGGAGGGCTCTCGGGCGCGCCGCTGAAGCAGCGCTCCCTCGACGTACTTCGCCGGCTGAAGCAGGTCACCGGTGACGCCCTCACCTTGGTGGCCGTGGGCGGCGTTGAAACGGCACAGGACGTCCAGGACAGGCTCGACGCCGGGGCTACCCTGGTCCAGGGCTATACGGCCTTCCTCTATGAAGGACCGTTCTGGGCTGCCCGGATCAACCGCGAACTGGCGAAGAGCCGCCGGACCTAGGCCGCGAACGGTGCAACACAAAACCCCGGCGGAAAATCCGCCGGGGTTTTGTTGATTGTTGAAGGGAGCCGCGGGGTCAGGCCGGGTACTGGCCGCGCTTGACCTGGGGCTTGGGGAGACGGAGCTTGCGGAACTGCAGGGAACGCATGGAGCCGTACCACACGGTTCCGCGCTCCACCTCGCCGAACTTCGCGGTCAGCCGCTTGCGAAGCTGGCGGGACAGGATGAACACGTCCACGAAGACGGCCAGGAACATCACCCAGAAACCGCCAAGGACGTAGATCATCAAGTCACTGGACGCCGGAACCACCAGCGACACCAGGACGAACACGAGGGCGCCGAACATCAAGTACTCACCGAGGCTGAAACGCGCGTCAACATAATCGCGGGCAAACCGTTTCTGGGGACCCTTGTCACGCAGCGGCAGGAACCTTTCGTCACCGGTGTCCAGGGCCTGGCGCATCTTAAGCCGCTGGTCCTGGATTGCCTGACGCTCGGCAGCCTTGGAGGCTTTACGGTCCTCCGGGACCAGTGGCCGCCGGCGGGCCGCCTCCTGTGCCTTACGCGTGGGAGTTGGGGCCCCCTTGCCGCCCAATCCCTCTGGCCGCCCCGGCTCTGCAGCCTGTTGGTCTACTGTTTGCTGCGCCGAGGGCGCTTCCTTTTTACGTCCGAACACCAGAACAGAATACCTTGCGGCGGGAAACTGAAGTCATGCCGAAGCCAACCGTGGCCCCAAGCAGTCAATATGACGCGGGTAATGTTTTGCCATGACTTCATCGCCGACGGGCACGCCGCAAAACCACAATGGCCTTCCATCCCCGGGCCTTGACCGAAACAGCTGGACGGAAGACCTTCGTTCGTCCATTGACCAGTCCTTCAACCAGACCTTGGCCCGGCTCAAGGAGCTGGTCGCCATCCCCGGCATCGCCTGGCCAAGCTTTGACCGGGCCCCGCTGGAACGCAGCGCCGAAGCTGTAGCGGAACTGCTCCGCGGCGTGGGACTCGGAAACGTCCAGATCCTTGGCTGCGACAAGCCTGACGGCACCCCGGGAGGGCCCGCCGTCGTCGCCCAACGGCCTGCCGCCGACGGCAAGCCGACGATCCTCCTCTATGCCCACCACGATGTCCAGCCCGCGGGTGATCAAAGCCTGTGGAACACTGAACCGTTCACCGCCGTCGAGAAGGACGGACGCCTGTACGGCCGGGGCGCCGCGGACGATAAAGCCGGCATCATGGCGCACCTGGCTGCATACGCGGCAGTTAGCAAGGTGCTCGGGAACTCGCTGGGGCTCGGCGTCACGTTCTTCTTCGAGGGCGAGGAAGAAGCCGGCTCGCCCACGTTCCGCTCATTCCTGGAGGCAAACCGGGAACTGCTCCGGGCCGACGTCATCGTCGTCGCTGATTCCAGCAACTGGAAGGTGGGGGTCCCGGCGCTGACCACCAGCCTGCGGGGACTGGTGGACGGAACCATTGAAGTCCAGGTCCTCGACCACGCTGTGCACTCCGGCATGTACGGGGGACCGGTGCTGGATGCGCCCACCCTCCTGTCGCGCCTCATCGCCACCCTGCATGACGAGGAAGGAAATGTCGCCATCGAGGGACTGGTGGCAAGGGATACAGCCACAGTTGACCTTTCCGAGGAAGACTACCGGGCAGATGCTTCAGTGCTCGACGGCGTACGGCTGGCAGGGTCGGGCAGCATCGCCTCGCGGTTGTGGACCAAACCGGCCCTGTCCATCATCGGATTCGACGCCCCCTCAGTGGACGCGGCATCGAACACCCTGTTGCCCCGCGCCCGGGCGAAGTTCAGCCTGCGCCTTGCCCCCGGCCAGGTCCCGGACGAAGCCATGGAGGCTGTGCGCCGGCATGTCGAGGCCAACGCGCCTTTCGGCGCGAAGGTGACCTTCACGCCTGGGGAAAGCGGCAACCCCTTCCTGACTGACACGTCGTCGCCGGCGGCATCACTGGCCATGTGGGCGCTGGGAGAGGCCTGGGGGGTCAAAGCCGTGGAAACAGGGATCGGCGGATCCATTCCCTTTATTGCCGACCTCACGGAACTGTATCCGGACGTGCAGATCCTGGTGACCGGTGTGGAGGATCCGGACTCCCGGGCGCACAGTGCGAACGAATCCCTGCACCTTGGCGACTTCCGCAAGGCCATCCTCGCCGAGGCCCTGCTCCTGGCCCGGATTAATGACCAGGGACTGCAGGACCGCTCCCATGGCGGCCCCAGGGCCTGATCGGAACACCGTACAGGCCGTTCCCGGGAACAACGGGGTGCCTTCCATGGTTACGTTCAGGAGTTAGAGCTACACCTCCGCCCCGCGTAGCATGTAGCTATAGCCCATACCGAAACCGTAGGGGCAGGCACCGCCAGTGCGGCGCCGCCAGACCGTCCTAAGAAGGTAGGCCAAATGAGCACCGCAACCAATGAGAACAGCACAGGTACCACCAGCACGGCCAGTGACGAACTGCCCGTCCACGAGGTCAAGCTGACCGACGTCGCAGCGGGCAAGGTACGCAGTCTTCTCGAGCAGGAAGGCCGTACGGATCTGCGCCTCCGGGTTGCAGTGCAGCCCGGCGGCTGCTCCGGACTGATTTACCAGCTCTACTTCGATGAGCGGCTCCTGGACGGTGACGCAGTCCGGGACTATGACGGCGTCGAGGTTGTCGTGGACAAGATGAGCGTTCCGTACCTCAGCGGTGCCAGCATCGACTTCGAGGACACCATCTCCAAGCAGGGCTTCACCATCGACAACCCGAACGCGGGCGGCTCTTGCGCATGTGGGGATTCGTTCCACTAAGCCGGTTGTTTCGCCCGATGCCGGCGCCGGGTCTCCTGCCGAAAATATCGGTATGGGGGCACGGCGCCGACATGTGGGCGAAACGCCCGGGGGAGCGGTAAGCTCTACACCGAGTAGTAAAACTTTTAGTGTGCCCGGGGCGGCCAAGGCTGCCCGGTCAACAGCAACAAGTAGGAAGGGCCGTCTGTGAGTTCGCAGAACCGAACCGGCAGCCGACGCAAAACGATCACAACGATCACAAGCTTGGCAATTGCCGGCGCGTTGGTTTTGACCGGATGTTCGCCAGAGGTAGAGAAAGGGTGGCTGCCCACTGAACGTGGCACCACCAGCAACACCGACCGCATCATGGACCTCTGGGTCAACTCATGGATTGCCGCCCTGGTTGTGGGCATCATTACCTGGGGCCTGATCGTCTGGTGCCTTGTTGCTTACCGCCGCCGCAAGGGCACGGTGGGGTTTCCGCGACAGACCAGCTTCAACCTGCCCCTCGAAGTCTTTTACCTGACCATCCCCCTGTTCATGGTTGTGGTGTTCTTCTACTTCACCGACCGCGACCAGCAGGCGATTGACAACCGCTCCCGGCCTGCCGACGTCGTTGTTGACGTCCGTGGCAAGCAGTGGGCATGGGACTTCAACTACAAGGCCGGCGACGTCATCCAGGAGGATGTCCACGAGGCCGGGGTGCAGGCGCACCTTACGGGCAACACCATCGATAAGGAAAAGCTGCCCACGCTGTACCTGCCGGTCAACAAGTCTGTTGACCTTGAGCTCAACGCACGCGACGTCATCCACTCCTTCTGGGTACCCGCCTTCCTCCAGAAGCGCGACATGATCCCGGGCAAGACCAACTACATCAGGTTCACCCCCACCAAAGAGGGCACCTACGACGGCAAGTGTGCCGAACTTTGCGGCGAGTACCACTCCGAAATGCTGTTCCGCGTCAAGGTGGTGTCGGAATCCGAATTCCAGGCCCACATGAACGAGCTGCGTGAAGCAGGCAACACGGGTCTCCTCGGCGTCGAGTACGACCGCAACCCGAACGTGAACGAAATTAAGTAAGGGGAGCGACGTGGCTACGTACACTCAATCCGCACCCACCGGAGTCCTTGCAGCTCCCGTGGTTCCGAAGTCCAAGGGACGCATCGTCGTCAACTGGATCACCTCCACCGACCACAAGACCATCGGGTACATGTACCTGATTGCGTCCTTCGTATTCTTCTGCCTGGGCGGCGTGATGGCGCTGCTGATCCGCGCCGAACTGTTCGAGCCCGGCATGCAGATCCTGCAGACCAAGGAACAGTACAACCAGCTGTTCACCATGCACGGCACCGTGATGCTGCTGATGTTCGCAACGCCGCTCTTCGCGGGGTTCGCGAACGTGATCATGCCGCTGCAGATCGGCGCGCCGGACGTCGCGTTCCCGCGGCTGAACGCGCTGGCCTTCTGGTTCTTCCTCTTCGGTTCCACCATTGCGGTGTCCGGCTTCATCACCCCGCAGGGCGCGGCGTCGTTCGGCTGGTTCGCCTACGCGCCGCTGTCCAACACCACCTTCAGTCCGGGCGTCGGCGGTGACCTGTGGGTGTTCGGCCTGGCGCTGTCCGGCTTCGGCACCATCCTGGGTGCGGTCAACTTCATCACCACCATCATCTGCATGCGCGCCCCCGGCATGACGATGTGGCGGATGCCGATCTTCACCTGGAACACCCTGGTGACGGCCATCCTGGTCCTGATGGCGTTCCCGCCGCTGGCAGCAGCACTCTTCGCCCTCGGCGCGGACCGCCGCTTCGGAGCCCACATCTTCGATCCCGAAAACGGCGGTGCCGTCCTCTGGCAGCACCTGTTCTGGTTCTTCGGCCACCCCGAGGTGTACATCATCGCGCTGCCGTTCTTCGGCATCGTCTCGGAGATCTTCCCGGTCTTCAGCCGCAAACCGATCTTCGGCTACAAGGGCCTGGTCTACGCCACCATTGCCATCGCCGCCCTGTCCGTAACTGTGTGGGCACACCACATGTACGTCACCGGATCCGTGCTGCTGCCGTTCTTCGCCTTCATGACCATGCTGATCGCGGTCCCCACCGGCGTGAAGTTCTTCAACTGGATCGGCACCATGTGGCGCGGTTCGCTGACGTTCGAAACCCCGATGCTCTGGAGCATCGGCTTCCTGGTCACCTTCCTGTTCGGTGGCCTGACCGGCATCATCCTGGCGTCCCCGCCGCTGGACTTCCACGTCTCGGACTCCTACTTCGTGGTGGCGCACTTCCACTACGTGGTGTTCGGCACCGTGGTGTTCGCGATGTTCGCCGGGTTCTACTTCTGGTGGCCCAAGTTCACCGGGAAGATGCTGAACGAGCGCCTGGGCAAGATCCACTTCTGGCTGCTGTTCCTGGGCTTCCATGGCACGTTCCTCATCCAGCACTGGCTGGGCGTTGAAGGCATGCCCCGCCGTTACGCGGACTACCTGGTGGAGGACAACTTCACCTGGATGAACCAGTTCTCCACCGTGGCTTCGTTCGTGCTGGGCGCCTCCCTGATTCCGTTCTTCTGGAACGTCTACATCACGTGGCGCAGCGGTGAAAAGGTCCAGGTGGACGATCCCTGGGGCTTCGGCGCCTCACTGGAATGGGCCACGTCCTGCCCGCCGCCGCGGCACAACTTCACTTCGCTGCCCCGGATCCGTTCCGAGCGGCCCGCCCTGGACCTGCACCACCCGGAACTCCGCCAGGTCCACACCGTTGAGTCGCCGGCGCCGGCCGCCCAGGTACTCGGAAATGCCGACCAGAGGGACAACTGACAATGAAAATTGAATCTTGGATTTTTGGTGCCGGAGTCTTCTTCTTCGTTCCGGTGTCCCTGGTATACGGCTTCCTGACCAACTGGGGCGAGTGGGTGGGCATCCTTGGCATCCTGCTGGTGGGCGGCCTCGCCGGCATGATCGGCGGCTACCTTGGATTCACCGGCAAGCGCGTCGGCATGCGCCCCGAGGACCGCAGCGATGCTGAGATCCACGAAGGCGCGGGCGAGCAGGGACACTTCAGCCCTTGGAGCTGGTGGCCGCTGGTCCTGGGCATCGCGTGCGCAACAGGTTTCCTGGGCCTTGCGGTCGGTTTCTGGATTGTGTTCATCGCGGCCGGCCTGGCAGTCGTGGCACTCATCGGCTGGGTGTACGAATACAGCCGCGGAGACCACGCGCACTAGCGCTTCTTCACCAACTACGACGTCGGGCCCCACCATTTGGTGGGGCCCGACGTCGTTCGTATTGCTCGCGGCACGTCCTAGGCGGCGCCCTGCGACTCCAGCAGTTCACCCAGCGCCCGCAACGCGTCTTCGGCCTCCTGGCGCCCCAACGGGCCGCTGAGGGCCGCGTCGCTGATACCCAGCTCCACCATGCATCCCTGGTGGAAATCCGCCGCCATCACCTGCAGCAAAGAGCGCGCATCAACGCTCGAGCTGCCCTCCTTCGAGATGGTCACCGGCAGGCCGGTCTGCGTAGCGGCCCGTACGAAGACGGCGGCAGCCCGGGCGTGCAGCCCCACCGAGGCTTTGACCACGGCGTTATGTGTTGGCAAAGGGACTCCTTCATAATGACGGCCCCCCTCCGTCGAAATCGCGTTTTCATGACAAATATAGGGCCTGTCAGGTTGCGCCGCTAAACGGCGGGACAAGGTGGACGAAGCTGGTCTAGACCTGACCTAAAATTGGAGGGTGAACTTTAACGCAGGGGAAGCAACCCATGCCGGCTAGTGCGGCAGCCATCACCGGCAAAATCGACCGGTCCAGTGGCACAGCCATCTACGTACAGCTGCGCGAGATCCTGCGTACCTACATTGCGGACTCCTGCCCGCCCGGATCGGCCCTGCCCTCCGAACGGGATCTCGCCGAACGGTTCGGCCTTGCCCGCATGACGGTCCGCCAGGCGATTGATGCGTTGGTAGGCGAAGAAGTCATCGAAAGAGTGGTGGGCCTGGGGACGTTCGTCCGCCGGCCAAAGGTCGATCTCCAAGTCAAGCTGACGTCCTACAGCGAGGAGATGCAGCGACGGGGGATGGTCCCTGCGGCGAAGGTCCTGAGCTTTGAGCAGATTGCCGCCAGTGCGTTCCTTGCGCGTGAACTGCAGTTGGATGAGGGAACGCCGTTGGTCCGTTTCCGGCGCCTGCTCCTGGCTGACGGTGAACCCATGAGCGTTGACGAGAACTTCATTCCTGCGCACCGGGTGCCGGGACTGCTGGACGGGGAACCGCCCACGTCGCTGTACAACGTCCTCAGTGAGCAATTTGGGCTGGTGATGGAATGGGGCGAGGACATGATCGAGGCCACCGCGGCTTCGCCGTCC
The DNA here is from genome assembly GCF_031844545.1 of Arthrobacter sp. AB6. Taxonomy (NCBI): domain Bacteria; kingdom Bacillati; phylum Actinomycetota; class Actinomycetes; order Micrococcales; family Micrococcaceae; genus Arthrobacter; species Arthrobacter sp. AB6. The sequence goes on along the minus strand of NZ_JAUZVL010000012.1, from coordinate 262 downwards.
ACCGCCCGGTTGCTGAACGTGGAGGTGGGAGCGCCGCTCCTGAAAATCCAGCGGCACGCCTTCGTAGCCAGGGCTATGGTGGACTATTCCGTCTCCTACTACCGCGCAGACAGGTACAAGCTGTGGGTGCCGCTGCAGCGCCCGGGGGCACGCCGGGCACGCAACCACTGAGCCGCCCGTTGGCGGGCTGTCCGCAGCACACGGAGTGCAGACCGTGTGCTGCGGACATACGGAAAGGCAAACAGGAAGGCCCGGTCCAAAT